>JAEUJS010000308.1 GCA_016792935.1 Archangium sp.
GCACCGTGCCCGCGGCGTGTTTGCCGCGCCCCGCGTAGTCGGCGATCGACTTCACGACCGCATCGGGAGCGTCGAGGAACATGTGGTGCACGCGAATGCGCACCAACGGCGGCTGGCGCCGGAAGCTGATCATCGTGCTGCGGTTGTCGTGCACCGCGAGATGCACCTTGAGGTCGGGCCCCAGGAAGGTCGCGATGCGCTCGGCGAGCTGCCGTGCGCGCTGCAGCGTCTGCTGTCGTGATGGCAGCGGAAGCAGACCGGCAGGCACCGGCGGCTCGACCTCGCGCGCCACGGGCACGGGGATCGGCGTCGCCGCGTAGGGTGCCGTCTCGCGTGCGGCAGTCAGCGCATCAGCGACCGACGGCTTCGCAGCAGACGGGCGTGTGGGCGTCGACGCACGCAGCGGAGCGCGCGAGAAGAGATCGAGCTGACCCGGTGCGGCGTGCACGAGGCGAGTTGTAGCGCGCGATCGATCAGCTGAAAACGAAAGCGCTCGGCGAGCGAACGCCTGATCCACACGCGCGAAAGACCGGCGTTCGTCCGAGGGGACACGCCGGCTCGGCTGATCGCGTTCAACGATGAAAAGGCGACCCACGGGGAGGTCGCACGCCACGCTCGCCTGCGCACGGCTCGGCCTCGGAGGATGCGGCCCGCAAACGTTCCGCGCATGAAGCCCGCGAAGATCGAAGTCGCAGAAGACAGGTCCTCGACGCGAGCCTCGAGCAGCTCGGCCTGGGAGGCTCAGCTTGCGTCCGAGTCAGGCCCGCAAACGAAAGCGCCCGGTTCCATTTCGGAGCCGGGCGCCTCGTTCACTTCAGCTGCGCGCTCGAATTACCAGGCGCGGCCGAAGATGTCGTACAGGCCACGCATCATCTCGAGCGTGCGGGTCGCACCGCGCAGGTCGGTTTCCCACTGCGCCGCCGACTTGCCGTCGACCGGCTGACCCGACGTCACGGCCGCCTGCCACTTCACCTTCATGCCCGCCGCGCGCTCGACCATCGCCGCGCCTGCAGGAGGCGTGGTCTGGCCGTTCTTCTTCATCGCCGCGTAGATGTAGCCGCCACCGAACGGGTCCTCGTACTGAACCACGGTGAAGCCGCTGGCCGGCGTCAGGTTGTCACCAGAGCCGAGGCGGTACACCTGGTTGAAGTTCGCGAACTCGAGGTTGAAGTTGGCGGTGAAGAACGCCATCGACCAGACCTGCGCGTAGAAGCGCGAGGACCACGTCGACACCGGGGCCACCTTCGACATCACCATCGGCTGACCCGAACCATCGACCGGAACGACGGGCGGCGGCGGGTAGACGAAGCCGGGCACGAAGTCTTGAGCGCGGATGAAGCTGGGCAGCTGCACAAGGGCCGTGCCGTCCTCGAGCTTGGCGAGGTTGGGCGAGTAGTACGGCGTGTTCTCGGTCCAGTAGTTGTTGAAGAGCGGAGCCAGCTCGAGGTTGAACGTCGTGTAGTACGGCAGCGAGTAGCGCAGCGCGTCCGAGCCGCGGTCGACGCCGAGGAAGTTGGTCTCGCTGGTGGTGAGCGCGAGCATCGCCGCGTACACGTCCCAGAAGTGACCGGCCTCGTTGACGCGCGAGAAGCCGTCGTAGCCGAACGTGTCGTACACCGTGAACATCGAGCGACCCGGACCACGCGGAACGTACGCGATGTCCGAGTAACCACCGTTCTGCGGCGCCTGGAGGAAGGTCTTGAGCGCGGCCTCAGCAGCCGGCTCGAGACGACGGTTCTGCGGGTCGCCGGAGGGCACGTATTCCCACGTGCCGTCGGTCTTCTTGCCGTGGTAGCCGGCCGACGGGATCGAGATCTGCTGCATCAGCAGGTTCGTCGAGTCGATGACCGCCATCGTCCAGTAGTTCTGCCAGATCGGGTCGCCGAGGCCGTAGTACTTGTCCATCTCCTCGGGGGTCAGCTGGTAGTACTTGGCGAGGTAGAAGATGTTGAAGAGCCACTGCTGGTAGACGTTCGGGATGTTGCCGAGGAAGCGACCGAACTTGCCCGAGGCGACCTGCGCCGGTGAGTACATGAGGCGGTCACGGCGGAAGTTGCTGAAGACGTAGCTCTGGTTGAACCGCTCCATCCACTTCGCGGTCATCTCGTAGACGTCAGCACCCTGGTCGTTGCGGTTGCAGAGCAGGTTCGCGCCGACTTCGTAGTCGGAGCAGAACATGTACGGCACCTCGACGGGGATCGCGACACCGCCGGCCTTGTTGATGATGTCGCGGGCGCGGACGTAGTCGGTCTCCTGCAGACCATCCTGGTTGAGGTTGAACTTCTTGAGCTCTTCCTCGATGCGCAGGTAGTGGGCCTGCATCTCAGACCACTTGCGGAACGAGCGGTTCTGCATGCGCGCGATGCCCTGGTCCAACATCGCCGCGAACGACGGCTGCTGGTCGGCGAAATGGAAGGGCAGCGTCGTGTAGTGGTACTTGTCCGTGTAGAAGTTCGACGCGGGCGTGTAGTGCTCCACCTGCGCGAGCGGAATCTCGACCTGAGCGCCACGGACGGTGAAGACCTTGGCCTGGTTGTCGAGCGGGATGGTGATGTTCGGGTTCTGGTAGTCCGAGCGCAGCTCGTTGAAGACCTCGACCCAGCCCGGCTCGTAGCCGCCGCCGTACACGAAGAGGATCGCGGCGTCGTCGTACTTGCCGGTGCCGCGGTTCTGCGCGTTGACGCGCGCGCCGTAGTCCATGATCGACGAGTACTGGTACTCGTACATCGAGGCGTCGATCTGCTTCTGGTTGGGCTTGGCCGCGTCGAGCAGGTTCTGCGGAGTGACGGGCATCACGCGACGGCCGCCGACCTCGACACCAATGGTCTCCTTGCGGAGCTCCCAGTAACCGTCGTGGTAGTTGAGCGGGTCAGCCGAGGCGATGAAGTTGTGCATCATGCCGAGCGTGTGACCGATCTCGTGCTCGGTCACCGAGCGGTAGGCCTCACGGCGCAGCGAGTTGTAGACCTCGGCGCGCGCGGCGGTGAGCGCGTCAGCATCGCTCATGCCTTGCGCCTTGAAGCGGGTCACCAGCTGCTGCTGGAGCGCGCTCTTCTTCTTGGCCA
>JAEUJS010000037.1 GCA_016792935.1 Archangium sp.
ATCGGGCTTTCGCTTCACCAGCGCCTGATCAGTGATCACCTGATCGAGCTCACTGTCGGTCGCGAAGACCACCGCCTTCTCGCCGTGATCGACACGGAAGCCCATCGACCCGCCGGGGTGCTTCTGGCCGAACGACGTCACCTTCACGTCCCCGGCCTTGACCGAAGCGCCCGCGAAGCTGCGCGAGACGATGTTCGCCCCGAGGTCAGAGAACCTCACCGGGAAGTACGCGTTCGACATCTGACCCGAGAGCAGCTGGTAGTTCTTGTCGTCGCCCTTGGGGCCGTACACGTACAGCGTCGTGGTGTTCACGTACGCCGGCCCGAAGAACGGGAAGCCCTGAATGTGGTCCCAGTGCGGGTGCGACAAGAAGAGATGAATCGTCAGGTCCCTGGGGCGCGTGCGGAGCAGATGCACTCCCAGCTCGCGCATTCCGGTGCCGGCGTCGAAGATGAGCAGCGTGTCGTCGACGCGCACTTCGACGCACGAGGTGTTGCCGCCGTAGCGACGCGTGCGCGGACCGGGCGTGGGAATCGAGCCGCGGGTGCCCCAGAAACGAACGAACATGTCGGCCACGTCAGACGCCTTCTCGGTACGAGAGAACCACGTCGCCCAGCTGCACCTGATCTCCGTCTCTCAGAACCGCGGCGTGCACTTTGAGTCCGTTGAGGACGATGCCGTTTCGGCTGTCCATGTCTTCGATGGTGTACTCGCCGTCGGTGCGCGTGAGCTTGGCGTGCGAGCGGCTGACCTCTTCACTGTCCAACGTGAGCGTCGCCTTCTCTCCGCGGCCGAGGATGAGCTCGTTCTGGTCGAGCACGAACTTCTGCCCGAGGCCGGGGCCCTGCTTCACCTCGAACACGTGCGGTCGCTGCGCGGTGGGACGGAAGCCTTTGACCCGCACGGCGACTTGCGTGTGGAACTCGTCGAACTCCTGCGTCTCCCGAGGCATGAAGCCGGAGCGTAGATCATGAGTGTCTTCCTTGCCCTCGATTTGGATGAAGCAGTGCGGCACGAGGTGATGTCGCTGACACGTTCCCATCGAGAGACCGTCGAGGCGAAGTGGCTGCCGGCAGAAAAGCTCCACCTCACGCTCGTCTTCCTCGGAAATCCCGACGTCGAGGCCGTGCGCGCCAGGCTCTCGGCCGTCGGCGAACCGCGTTCACTGCTGCTGAAGTTGAAGGGAGCGGGCACCTTCAAGACCGCGCGTGCTCCGTCTGTCTTGTGGCTCGACGTCGCGGGCGAGCTGGAAAAGCTGCACGCCCTGCAATCGACGATGCGGCAGCGCCTCGGTGTCGAGGAGCGCCAGGCGTACAAACCACACGTCACGCTTGCGCGCGCACACTCGGGTGAGAACGCGTTGGACCCGCTCGCCGCCGAGTACGCATCGTTCGCGTCGTCGGAGTTCGCGGTGACGCACCTCACGCTCTACGAGAGCACGCACCACCGCTTTCATGTGCTGGACCGCGTGGTGTTAAGCAGCGGCCATGTTCACTGGTGAGATTCGGCGTGCCCGCAGCAAGCGGCCCATGGTCATCGGGCTGATCTTCGTTCTCGTCGTGGTGCTCGTGGTGCTGCTGGTCCCCATGCCGCGCGCGCTGCCGGCGACGTTCACGCTGGTGCCGGGAAGTGTCACCGCGGTGACCGCTCCGCGTGATGGCGTGGTCGCTGAGGTCATCACCGCCGACGGAGCGATGGTCGCCAGGGGCACCGTCATCGCGAAATACGACGTGAGCGAGGCGCAAAAGAAGTCGGAAGAGCTGACCAGGAAGATCGAAGCGCTCGAAGAACGGAAGGCGAGCGGCGGCAAGGTGTCTCCGGCTGCGAAGGCGGCGGTGACGAAGGCCGAAGCGGCGCTGAAGAAAGAGACGGCGGCGCTCGAGAAGGCAACCAGGGCTGGCAAGGGCAAGACGACTCCCGCGATGACGGCGGCGCAGAAGAAGGTCGATGCAGCGAAGGCGGCGCTCGAGAAGGCGCAGCTCGCGGCGGGTCCCGTCGGTGAAGCGCTCGACAAGGAGATCGCCGATCAGAAGGCCGCGCTCGAAGGCGTGAAGACCGAGCTCACCTCAGCGAGCATCACTTCGCCCGGCGCCGGCATTCTGTTTCTCAAGTTGGAGAAGGGCGCTGCGCTCAAGGGCAACGACGCGCTCGGCGACGTGAAGGAGACCGCGAAGCTGCTGGCCGAGGTGAAGGTGCCGGCCGGTGAAGACATCGCGAAGGGCCAGGCGGTGGAGATTGCGCTCGCTCCGAACAACAAGAAGCGTCTCACCTTCATCGGCCCGGCGAAGAACGACGTCGCGCAGGCCGAGTTCGACAACTCGAAGGGCGAGGCGAAGCCCGGAGCGACCGGCGACGCCACCATCGAAGGTCAGCAGCGCTCGATTCTGCAGGGCATGTTGCGCTGATCAGCTCGTTGATCAGGTGAGGAGCAGGCCGCCGTCGATGATCAACGACGAGCCCGTGACGTAGCTCGACGCGGCGCTCGCGAAGTAGATGGCAGCGCCGGCGATCTCGTCGGGCTGGCCCATGCGGCCGAGCGGAATCTTCATCTTGATGAACATCTCCATCTGCGCGCGCGCCTGTTCGGGGTTGACGCCCGGGGCGAGCGGACGGTTCGTTCCTTCGGTCGCGACTCCGCCGGGGAGAATGATGTTCACCTGCACGCGGTGCGGCGCCATCTCGAGCGCGAAGCTGCGCGTGAACATCAGCACCGCGCCCTTGCTCGAATCGTAGGCCGCGAGTCCCACCATCGAGGGGTGCAGCGAGTCGACGCTGCCGATGTTGATGATGCGACCGCCCTTCTGCTGCTCGATGAAGCGCGCGCCGACGGCTTTGCTCATCAACACCAGGCCGCGGAGATTGACCGCCAGCACGCGATCGAACTGCTCGGCCGACATCTGCATCAGCGGCACCTGCGGGTAGATGCCAGCGTTGTTGATCAACACGTCGATGGAGCCGAACTCGCGCACGCAGATCTCGGCGGTCTTCGTTCCGGCGTCGGTGGAGGCGATGTCGACCGCGAACGGAATCGCGCGGCCCTTGCCGAGCGCGTTGAGCTTCTTCGCGGCGGCGTCGGCGACCTTCGCGTCGAGGTCAGCGAGCACGACGTTGGCTCCGCCTTCGACGAAACGCTGAGCGATGCCGAAGCCGATGCCCATCGCACCGCCGGTGATGATCACGTTCTTGCCGCTGATGTCGAAGAGAGGGGTCATGGCCACTGCGTCAGCACGATCCGGACCAGCGCGTGATCCCCTCTCCCTCGGGGAGAGGGTCAGGGTGAGGGAGCGCATCGTGCGCAAATTCAGCGCGCGAGGTGGTTCACAGGACCAATTCCTGCGCCAAGCCCTGGCGCTGTGCGCAGCGCGGAAGTGAGCCAGTTCTTCGCGGCTGCAATCGCTTCGGCGAGCGGCTTGCCAAGAGCGAGTCCCGCAGCGATCGCAGACGCGTAGGTACAGCCAGTTCCATGCGTGTGCTTCGTCTCGATGCGTGGCGCGCGGAAGTGCGTGAGCTGTCCTGCGGCGAACAACACGTCGATCGCTTCGGCACCGTCGAGATGTCCGCCCTTCACGAGCACGGCCTTCGGTCCACGAGACACGAGTTCACGAGCAGCAGCCTCAGCGTGTTCGAGCGTGTTGATCTCTCGTCCCAACAGCGCGCGAGCTTCATGCGTGTTCGGAGTCAGCAGCGTCGTGATCGGCAGCAGCTTGTTGATCAACGCGCTCTGCGCATCAGCCGCGAGCAACGCGTGACCGTGTTTGCTGATCATCACCGGGTCGACGACGAGCGGCGCCTTCGAGCCACGCAGCGCATCAGCGACCGCATTGATCACCGCCGCATTTCCGAGCGCGCCCGTCTTGATCGCGTTCGGCGGAATGTCGGTGAGCACCGCTTCGACCTGCTGCCGCACGAGCTCAGCGTCGAGCACGTCGACTCGCGTGACCGACTTCGTGTTCTGCACCGTGATGAGGGTGACGACCGCCATGCCGTACACGCCGTGCTGATGAAACGTCTTGAGGTCGGCTTGAAGGCCAGCGCCTCCAGATGGATCTGAGCCTGCGATGGTGAGCGCGGTGTGCACGACGCACGCGTAGCACGAGGACGCGCTCCCGCTCTTTGATCAGCCGAGGATGTCGGCGAGCTTGATCATCGCGGTGCGCATGCGCGTCTTCACCGTGCCGAGCGGGGTGCCGGTCTGCTCAGCGATTTCGCTCTGCGTGAGCCCCTGGTCGTACGCCTGCTCGAGCACTGCGCGCTGCTCGTGGGGCAACTTCGCCAACGCCTCACGCAGCCGCTTCGCGTCACGGTTCATCTCGACGAACGCATCAGGAGCGACCGTGCGTTCCTTGCCGGGCTGCGCTCCGAGATTTTCCTGCAGGCGCGAACGCGCACCGAGCTGGCGCAGACGATCGATCGCCCGCGTGCGCGTCATCGTGAGAATCCACCGCTCCGGCGCCGCACGCCGCGGGTCGTAGCGAGTTGCTGAACGCCAGATCTCGATGAAGGTGTCCTGCACCACGTCTTCCGCATCGGAGTCGCTGCGCAACACGCGCCGCGCGACACCGAACGCACGTGGAGCGAAGCGCTCATAGAGCTCCGCCAACGCGGACTCCTCTCCGCGGACGATGCGATCGATCAACGTCTGGTCGTCGAGTTCTCGCAGGCGAAGAGCTCCGTCAACCGTCAGTCCCTGTGCCGAGCACGTTCACCGAGGCGCAGATGCACCCCACTGAGTCGAACGCGACGAAGCGGTGTTCGGTGCCGGGGTCCATCTTCTGCACCTCGCCACGCCACACCTCGAGCCCCGACGAATCGCGATAGCCGCCCTCGAGCACCAACACCTCTTCCGGACCGAAGTGCGGGTGGTGCGGAAATTCGGCTCCCGGGTCGAGCTTCACGAGCGCAGTCATGGCTTCCGGAACTCTCTTACCGGCCGCCACGGGAATCAGTTTCACGCCCGGCGCGGGACCGTCTTCCCACGCGCTCGGATCTTTCGTGCGCTCGAGCAAGCTCGCCGCGTCTTCCTCGGTGAGATCGAACAGGCGCGCGACCTGCGACACGAAATACGAAACACGGCCGGACCGCGCGCGCTGGAGCAGTCGCTGAACGCCCCCGGGCGCAGGCGCGTCGACGACACGACCCACGGTGCCTCCTTCGAGCGCGTCGATGGCGAGCCCCAGCTTCGAAGTGCCAGCACGGCACACCTCGCAGCCACGCACGTGTTCGATGGCCGCGCGTCGCTCGGGGCCTTCACCCGAGGTCCACAGCGTCATCAATTCATCGTGCGGCTCGCTCACTTCTCGCTCCGGAATGCTGCACTTACGCGGTGTCGCTCCGTTCGGATTGCACAGCCAACCAAACACAGAACATTCCTCAAGGAATGATTGGTGCGCGAAGGTAGGTGTGGCGCGAACCAATTGTGCTTAACGCGCGCGCGTGTCCTCCAACACCTCGAAGACTTCGAACGACGGAGTGGTGCTCGCCGCCGGCGAGACGGGTTCTGCGTTCTTCCACCGCATCCTGAAAGACGCCGCGACGAAGCACGCCGCGGTGTTCGACGCCGCGAAACTGCCGACGTCTTCGAAGGCCTTCAAGCGCACGTACGGCGACGCCGTCTCTCGTTTCGAATCAGCGCGCATCGGCAGCGCACGACGCGTCGAGCTCGCGCAGGAGCTCTACGACGCGACGGTGAGCTCGCTGAATTTCGCGAAGGACGGCGTTGAAGTTCCGCTCTCCGAATCGCTGCGCAACGTCAAAGGAGTCGCACCGAAGACCGGCGAGCGCGTGGGCAACACCGGCAGCCATGGCTGGACGCCGGAGCTGATTCTCGACGGCAAGACGTATCGCGGAGTCAGCGAGGCGCGCGTCGCGGTGCAGAAACTTCACGAGGCACATCACGTGTCGAACGCCGCGGCGAAGGGGCTGAACTGGCTGCTCGACCACTGCGAGAAGAGCGGCGGCACGTTGAGCCTGCGCGGTCAGAAGTTCGCTCTGCTCGGAGCGAGCGCTGAGCTCTCACCCATCTCGGTGTTGCTCGGTGCCGGCGCGACCGTGCGGTGGATCGACGTGAAGCCGCCGGGCAAAGCCCCCTGGGGCGACGCCGTTGGGTCGCAAGGCGATGCGCTCGGCGGGAAGATCATCTCTTCGGAGGGGGGAGATGATCTGTTGACGAATCCACATGCGGTGCTCGCCGCGCTTCGCGAGTTCGCTGCTGACGGTCCGGTGCACCTCGGGCTCTTCGCCTACGCGCCCGGAGCGAGTCGCGAGCTGCGCCTCGCCGGCGTGATGAACGCGATGGTGAACGTGCTCGGCCCCGACGTCGTGAAGTCGGTGTCCTTCTATATTTCTCCGACGTCGCCCGGAGAGCTGCAGCCGGAAGACCTCGAGGTCGCCGCAGCGCGCGCGAAATCTCCGCGGCTCTGGCAGCGCGGGTTTCAGGCGACGCGCATGCTGCGTCCTGGCGGCCACGAGTCCATCACCGGAGCAGCAGTCGTGCGTAGCGTCATCTCGCTGCAAGGCGCGGCGTACCAGGCAGCGCAGTACCTGATGAAGATCATCGCCGGAGAAGTGCTCGCGACGCGCGGCCTCGGCGGCAAGCCCGTCACGCTCTCCGCGAACGTCGCCGGCATCACCAACACCAGGTCGCTCTCGCACCCGCTGTTTCAGATCGCGTTTCAGGGCGCGCCGCAGTTCGGCGTGCGAATCTTCGAGCCGCTCACCACGCGCTCGGTGAGCGGCATGTTGATGGTGCACGACTTGTTGAACCCCGATGCGCCGAGCGCCGCGGGTCGCACCTACGCCTCGCCCGCCGAACGCGCGAAGGCGTCACGCACCGAGCAGATTCACGGCGGCACGTACGACCTGCCGTGGCAGTTCGAAAGCGCGGTGAAGACCGCCGCGATTCTCGGACTTGGAAAGCGGCCAGATCTCCTCGTGCGCCGGCCGCGTCGGTGATCTAGACGGCGCAGCATGTTCCTGCGCGCGACTGGCTTGCTGTGTCTGCTGTTGCTGGGGTGCCCCGAGGCGAAGAAAGACGGCCCCGCTCCGGTTCCGCCGGGAGCTCCGACCGCCGCGCCGATTCCTCCCGCACGCACCGGCAAGGTGACGCTGTTGGTGACGGGTCACGAGACGGGCTCGCTGGTGAAGAAGGCGCCGCGGTTGCTCGCGCAGTGGAAGAAGGAAGGTTGGCCCGACACGCTCGCGTTCTCGACGGGCGACTCGTTCGCCGGAGCCGTCATCAGCTCGCACTTCGAAGGCATCCCCACCGCCGAGGTGATGAAGGCCATGCAGTACAAGGCGTCGGCCATCGGCAACCACGAGTTCGATCTCGGCCTCGGCACGCTCGGAAAATTCCGCGATGCCTCGAGCGTCACGCTGCTCGGCGCGAACCTGCAGGACAAGGCTGATGCGGAACAACCGCTCAAGCTCGCTCCGTCGGCGGTCTTCACGCGCGACAACATCAAGGTCGGCGTCGTCGGCTTCACCAGCATCAAGACGCTCACCACCACCGAGTCAGGTCGCTCTTCGGGCCTCACGCTCGTTCCGCTCGAGGCGTCGGTCGGCCCCGCGCTGAAGTCGCTCGAGAAGGACGCGCCCGACGTCGTCATCGCGCTCATTGACGACTGCTTCGGCGTGCTCAAGCCGGTGCTCGACGCGCACAAGGACTGGAAGGTCGATCTCGTCGTCGGCACGCGCTGCGAGGGCGCACAGGAAGACGTCGCTGGTGCGACGAAGTACTTCGCGGTCGGTGATGAGCTGTCGCATTACGTCTCCGCGGGCTTCGAGCTGAAGGTCGACGGCAGCAAGACGCTGAACGCCTCGCGCAAGGAGCTCGCCGCGACCGGAGACGAAGACGCTGACCTCGTGGCGCTGCGCGAGCGTTGGCAGAAGAAGCTCGACGAGGTGATGGGGGAAAAGATCGGCTTCGCGAAGACTGGCTACAAGGAAGACGCCGTAGAGCTGCGTCAGCTCGTCGCGTTCGCGCTGCGAGATCAAGGCAAGGCCGACGCCGCGCTCATCAACAAGAAGGGCATTCGTGCCGCGCTGCCCAAAGGGCCCATCACGCGCGCCACCATCTACGACCTCATTCCGTTCGAGAACGCGTTCATCACCGTGAAGATGAAGGGCGAGGTGCTGCAGAAGTTGAAGTCGCACCCCGAGGCGTTCGTGGTCGCTCCGGCGAAGCTCGAGCCCGAGAAGATGTACGTGGTGAGCACCACCGAATACATCTACTTCGGCGGTGACGGGCTCGGCCTCGAGGTGGTCGCTCCGGATCCCGACTTCACCGGCATGGTGTGGCAGACGCCGGTCATCGAGTGGCTCAAGAACAAGAAGAGCGACGAGAAGAAGCCGCTCGAGCCGATGATCAAAGCCCTCAAGTGAAGATCACGACCTGGAACGTCAACGGCATCCGCGCGCGTGATGCGCAGGTCGCTGATTGGCTGCGGCTCGAGAAGCCCGACGTGATGTGCCTGCAGGAAATCAAGGCCTCGCGCTCACAGGTTCCTGGTCACCTCGTCGAAACCGAAGGCTATTGGACGAAGTGGCACGGTGGTGAAGGCGGCTACTCGGGCGTCGCGCTGCTGATCAGCAAGACGTTGTCTCCGAAGCGGCCGAAGTTCTGGTCGCCTCCGTTCGATCTGGAGAACCGCATCACCGTCGCGTCGCTCGACACGCTCGATGTCGCGAGCATCTACGTTCCGAACGGCGGGAAGGACTTCGAGGTGAAGGTGAAGTTCCTCGAGGCGCTCGTGGCGTTCGTCGTCGAGCGACACGCCGCGGGCCGTCGCCTGATGTTGTGCGGGGACATGAACGTCGCGCGCGCGGAGATCGACGTGCACGAGAAGCTCCGCGACCCGAAGTTGATTGGTCAGACCGAGGGCGAGCGGAAGTTGTTCGATGGCTTGTTCCGGAATGGGCTGACCGATCTCGGGCGGAAGTTCGCTCCCGATGATTCTTCGCTCTTCACGTGGTGGGCGCCGTGGCGGCAGATGCGCGAGAAGAACCAGGGCTGGAGGTTGGACCTGGTGTGCACCTCACCCGACATCACCGAGCGCGCGAAGAAGTGCACCGCGATGCGCGAGTTCGGGAGTTCGGATCACGGACCCGTCACTGCAGTGTTCGAAGGGCCGCTGTTCGATCCCCTGAAAGTCGAAGAGGGACCGAGCGAGACCGAGCCTGAGAAGCCGAAGACCGGCGCGCCTCAGCTCGATTTGTTCGGCTGACTCCAGTCGAGCCCTTCGCAGCGCAACGTCGTTCCTTCCGGAAGCGGCAGACCGAAGTGCTGTTCGAGCACGGCGTTCAATTCCGCCGGCGTGTTCAGCGTGGTGGTCTTCGTTCCCTCGCGCGTGCGGATGGTCAGCTCGCGGTTGAGCAGCGTGATGCGGCCGCCGTCGATGGCGCGCGCGCAGAGCAGACGGTTTCTGAAGTGCGACTTCGGAGACGCGCTCGTGAACCAGTTCGCCACTTCGCGATCGATGGGCGGCATCTCTTCGAGCGTGAACTCGCAGACGTCGTTCCAAACGCCGTCGCGCAGCGCCTGATGGAAGTAGCGGCCGTCCTCGCGCGTGATGCGTCGCGTCTCGTGCGGAGTGGGCTGTTCCACATCGAGTTCGAAACGGAGCGCGGCCGTCGGTGAGAGTCCACCGACTCCGACGTCGGCGAACCAGGTCTCGTTGTTCAGTTCGACGCGCGCGAAGACGTGCGTGCGCGCCGGGAGATAGTCACGCGGCCGACCCGCACGAACTCGCGCGCTCAACGGACGCACTGAGAAGCCGAGTTCGGTGAGGACGCGAATGAAGAGCGTGTTCTGCTCGAAGCAGTAGCCGCCTCGCTTGCGCGTGATGAGCTTCGCGTCGACGTCGGCTTCCTCGAGCGAGATTCCCTTTCCGAGCAGCACGTCGATGTTCTCGAACGGAATCGACTTCACGTGCGCGAGCGCCAACGCGTTCAGCGTGTCGAGCGTTGGAGTCGTCGGTCCGCGGTAGTTGATGCGATCGAAGTATGCGTTCAGCAGCATCTCGCCAGATTGGATGAAAGAGTGCGGCGAGGGAATCATGACGACACGACTGGTGGCTGTGCCGGTGGACCTGGCGGTGAACTGCGCGACTGCCCCTCACCCTGACCCTCTCCCGCAGGGGCGGGAGAGGGGATCGTCGCGCGCGTCGGTGCTCGTGCTCGGGATGCTCTGCCTCGCTGGCTGCAGTGCTCCCATCGGTCCTGGTGACGCGGGTACTGGTGGCGGCGGAGTCGCTACTGGCGGTGGTGCGACTGGTGCGACTGGTGGAGGTGGTGCGACTGGTGGAGGTGGTGCGACTGGTGGAGGTGGCGCGACTGGTGGAGGCGGCGCAACTGGCGGCGGCAACGCCACTGGTGGCGGCGGCACGACTGGCGGCGGCGGTGTCGTCGTCGGCCCCGACTACTTCGTCTCCACCAGCGGCAACGACATGAACGCGGGCACGATGGCCGCACCCTTCCGAACGATTCAGCGTGGCGTGAACGTCGCGAGCCCGGGCGGAGGCACCATCAACGTCGCCTCCGGCACGTACACCGAGAAGGTGAGCATCACGACCGGCACGGCTCCACTCGTCCTGCGCGGCGGAGGCGTCATCATCGACGGCACCGGTCTCTCCGTGAGCAACGGCCAGCAAGGCCTCATCACCATCGACTCGCGCAGCAACCTCACCATCGAGGGCTTCGAGCTGCGCAACTTCCGCAGCATGAACTCCGCGGTGCCGCTCGGCATCTACGCGTTCGGGAGCGGCAGCAACCTCACGCTCCGCAACAACCACATCCACGACATCGTGACGACGGTCGGCTCGTGCAACGGCAACGGCGGCAACGCGTTCGGCCTCGCGGTGTACGGCAGCGACGCGCCCGCGGCGTGGACCAACGTGGTGGTGACCGGGAACGAGCTCGATCACCTCACGCTCGGCTGCAGCGAATCGCTGAGCATCAACGGCAACGTCGACGGCTTCGAGGTCAGCTTCAACCTCGTGCACGACAACGACAACATCGGCATCGTCGCCATCGGCTTCGAAGGCACGAGCCCGATGGAGGCGTACGACCAGGCGCGCAACGGCGTCATCCGCAAGAACACCGTCACCAACATCACCAGCGTCGGCAACCCCGCGTACGGCACCGACGCGAGCGCAGACGGCATCTACGTCGACGGCGGCAAGAACATCCTCATCGAGCAGAATGTGGTGAGCAGCGCGGATCTCGGCATCGAGGTCGCCAGCGAGCACAGCGGCAAGAGCTCGGCCTACGTGCTGGTGCGCACCAACCGCATCTCCGGCTCTCGCCAGGCTGGCATCTCACTCGGCGGTTACGCCAACTCGGTGGGCAACGCCGACCACGACGTGATTCTCAACAACACCACCGCTGACGACACGGTGGAGCTGCAGCTCCAGTTTCACGTCACGCAGGTCATCGTTCAGAACAACCTCTTCTTCAGTCCGATGAGCGACTTCATCTCCGGCTCGGTCAGCGGTGTGGTGCAGGTCACCAACGTGACGCGCGCCGGCATGATGTCGAGCACGTTCACTGGCGCCGACTTGTACCCGGCGCCCGCCGTCGATCTCTTGTTGCGCGATGTCGGCACCGACTTCACGTGTCCTCCGACGTGGACCTGTCCCGCGGTGTGGGGAACCGCGCTCGTCGGTACGGAAGACGCGCTCGGCGACCCGCGCGTCCTCGGTGGCGTCATCGACGTCGGCGCCTACGAACTGTGAACGCGACGGCGAGCAACACCATCGCTCCCGGCGCGCTCGAACAGCCCTGGCCCGTGGCCACCGGAAGCTCGAGTGGCCGCTTGATGACGGGCACGGTGATGACTCGAGGAGCGAGACACGCTTTCCACGTCGCGCTCCCGCTGCGGCATTCCCTGGGCGCCGCGCACTCGCCGTCGCTGTTGCACGGCACCGCGCACACGGCAGTGCCCGCGGCTCCGGGGTGACAGCGAGTCCCCGGTGCGCAGCGATCGCTGAACTCACACCGCTCGCCCTCGGCCACTTCACGAAGCTGGCGGTAGCGGCACGCGCCGCCCGAACACTCGAGGTCGGAATTTTCCGCGCAGTCCTGGAGCGTGGTGCACGCCTTCGAGCAATACGAATCGATGTGCTGCGGATCGTTCACGCACAGCTGACCCGTGCACTGGTTGGCGTTGGTGCAGCCCGCGGTGAGCGCGCGGCAGTCGGTGTCGAGCAACGGACACGGAACGGCGGAGCAGATGCCGTCGGCTCCACAGTTCCGCGGACAGTCGGGATCGCGCGAGGGCTCGGTGCACGCCGTGGTGCACTGACCATCGGCGGCGCACACACAGTCGATGTCGGGCTCGAGACACGAGGTGCTGCACACGCCATCGGTCGCGCACGAGCCGATGCCGTTCATCATGAGCCACGACTCGATGTTCGACGCGTGCACGTCGACGCGCACCGCCGCTCCGCTCGAGCAGGTCTGGTCATCGGTGTAGCTGTGAATGCCGATGACGCGCTCCACGCCGTCGACCGTGCCGAAGACGGGACCGCCGCTGTCGCCGAAGCAAATCGCGCGGCCTGTCGAGCCGACGCCGATGGTGCCCAACGAGACGAAGTTGAGCGGAAACTCGACGGTGCGCCGCTCACCGGACGGCGCATTGGGATTCACGGTCGGAGCAGCCTGCACGCCGTAGCCAACCGAGCGCACGACGTCGCCGACCCGCAGCGTCAGCGGGCTGCGCTGGTAGGGCTTGGGCGTCGCGTTCGCGGCCGACGTGAGCAGCACCAGGCCGACGTCGTACTGCGGCTGTTGCGTGCCGTTGTCGTAGCGCGGGTCGGCCCACACCGCCTGAACGGGAATCGCTCCGGCGAACGAATCAGGAGCGTTGCCCGCATACGTCGGCGGCGTGCGAACGCAGTGCGCGGCGGTCAGCAACACGCGCGGGTAGATGAGCGTCGCGGTGCACGACGCGTTGCCAAACACGTACAGCGCGAAGACCTGGCTGTCGGACGTGCCGGTGGGCATGCCACCGATGATTTCCTGACGCTGACTTTGCTGCTCAACCGCGTCGGGAGGCGCACACGCGCTCCACACCACCAACCCCATCACCATCCAATTGCGCATTCGACCAGCGTAGCGCCCGAATCACTTCGGCAGCAGCGTCTCGAGCGGCTTCTTCTCGTCGCTCTTCTTCTCTTTGGTCCACTCGATGAGCGCGCTCTGCCACGACACCTTCGTCTGCGTGGGTGCCTTGTCGGCCTCGTGGAGCTTGAAGCCATCTCCGCCGAGGTAGAGGTAGTCGGTGGTGGCGAGCGTGTAGAGCTTCTTGGCGTCGATCACGGCTCCCTTCGCGTCGACGAAGGTCTCTCCCTTCGCGCGCAGACCTGAGAAGCGCGCCTCGAGATTTCCGGCCGCGGCGAGCAGCTGTTCGCCGGAGATCTTCACGGTGACGATCTCGTTCTCGAACGGCACGAGGTCCCACACCGTCGCCGAGGTGATGACGCCCGACGGCAGGCCCTGACGCACACCCTTGCGGTTCAACATCGCGACGTCGGTCTTGAAGCGCTCGCGCAGCGAAGCGGTGAGCCACGTCGCCATCTCGACCGATTCCTGCTCGAGGCCGGTCTTCGAGAAGCCGATGGGCGCGCCGAGGGCTTCGTCGAGCTTCTTCTTCCACGATGAAATGAGCTCGTTGGCCTTCGCGTCGACCTTCTGCGAGCCGCTCACTTCGATCATCGCCGAGTCGATCTTCGTCACGCGCGAAGCGGGCGGCTTCACGAGATCCACCGTCACGTTCACGCGCGCGTACTCGTTCCAACGCGAGCCCGGATACACGAGCTTCGTGGGGCCGACCGTGTCCGGATATTCCTGACCGCAATCACGACCGGCGACGAACGCCGGCGCCCACTCGGGGTGCGCCTCGAGCATCTTCGGCGCGTCGTGCAGACAGCCGTCGGTGACGAGCACGATGACGTCGGAGCCCGCCGCGCGCGCCGCGGGGATCGCCTGGTTCAGCGCGTCGGCGTCGGAGATCAACTCCACGCCCGCCATGCGCCCGGGCATCGGAGTCGACGTCGCCTTGCGCGCGGCGAGACCGATGATGGTGACCTGCACTCCACGCCGCACGACGGTGACGCTCGGCTGAATTCCCAGCTGCTGACCCGTCGCGTCCACCGCCTTCAAGTTCGCGGCGAGGTACGGAAAGCCGCCGGCCTTCGTGTTGGCGAGGAACTGCTCTCGGTTCCAATCGAGCTCGCGGTTGCCGAACGCCGACGCGGAGTAGTTCATGAGCTTCATCACCTCGGCGGTGGACTGCCCCTTGAAGTAGCTCGAGATGCTCTGGCCGTTCGCGTTGTCTCCAGTCGAGAGCGCGACGGTCTTCGGATCGACACACGCGGCGCCCGTTTCGCTACCCGACGGCGTCGCCCCAGGGGGCTTTGCTGCGCAGTGGCCTTCATCGGCGACCCAGCGGCCGAGCACGTCGGCGGCTCCACCGCGCAGCTTGTCGCCTTCGCCGGTCGGCAACAGGTAGCCGTTCTCGGCTCCCGTCACGAGGAAGGTGATGTTCACTTCCTTCGCGGGCAGTGAAGCATCGAGCGTCGCTGCCCCGTGCGATTCCGGAGCGTCGTCTTTCTTCGGACACCCGGCGAGCAGCAGCACGGCGGCGAGCAGAAGCAGAACGCGAGTAGGCATGGTCGCGCGTCTAGCACTTCAGCTTCCTCGCGAAAGGGCCCGGAGAGGGGGTAAACGCGCACCGTGCTCTCGCTCGTCGTCGCGCTGACGCTGACTTCGCTGCCCGACCGCATCGTCATCGACTCGCCCACCGCCGCGATGACCTCGACGCACGACATCGCCGTGCTCGACGGAGCGCTGTGGTGGCGCCGTCACGGCCAGGAACGGTGGACGCTGATTCCACCCGATGGACTCCCCGCACCGCGCGGCCGTCTGGAGTCACTCAAGGAGCTCGCCGCTGACGTGCCCCTCGTGCCCGCTCCGTTCCGCCGGCCCAAACGCATCGAGCGCATCTCTGCCGACGGCGACAACCTCATCGCGGTCTCCAACGACGGCCGCGTCTATTACGTGAAGCTCTCGACGCTCGACTGGACCGACGTGTGGGGCCCCACTCCGCTCGCCGCGCCGCTCTCGGTCAAAGGCCTCGACGCCTTCGCGATGAGCCATCGCAAGATTCCCTACGAAGACCTCGACGGAAATCCGCACCCCATCTCTGCGGGAGTCACCACGCTCTACGCGCTCAAGGGCGGGGGTACCCAATTGGTGTATGCCGACCCGTGGCTCCCGCCGAACTTCGATCGCGCGCTCTGTCTCCCCGAGCGCGGCACGTTCGTCGCGGTGTCGCTCGCCGCCAGCGCATCGACGCTCTTCGTCATCGATGAAGCCGGTCGCACCTTCACGCGCCTCGTCGACTTCGACATTCACGGCGACAACCCGGCGCTGCCGTATTCCTACGCGCGTGAGAAGCGTACCGGGCCGAGGCAAGTCGTGCGCACGTTGCCCGCTCCGGAATGGGTGATGCAGCCTCCGATTCCCGGCAAGCACACGCTGCGCATCGGCATCGAGCAGAACGGCACGACGAACGCCGATCGCGAGCTGCGCGTCGAAGGGGACGGTGGCTGGTGGCAGAAGCGCCTCACCGACGCGCACTGGACGTTCATGAAGGGCGAGCTGCCCCCGCCACGCGGAGCGAGCGTTCGCATCGGCCCTCCCGACCACAGCCCGAAGGTCGATCAGACGCTCACCGCGCGCGACGCGTGGCCGGGTACGCGCGTGACGCTCGAGCAATGGAACCCGCTGTGTCCGCCTGCGCAGCTGCGCGTCGCTGCGAGCGGAGAGAACGTCGTGCTGCAGCTGCCGTTTCACTTTGGCCTCTCGCAGGGCACGGAAGACGAGCGCGTGATGGAGGGTGCGCTGCTCCTCCCGCGCGGTGACGGCACGTGGCTCAAGCACCTGCGCTCTGCCGCGAAGCCCGGAGAGAACTTCCTCGACGTGAAGATCGAAGTGACGCGCGACGAGGTGCGGGTGTCGAAGCTGCCGATGGTCGACCTCCACTTCTCGCGGCGATGAGGGCGATGCGGAGTCTCGAGCGGTCTTCACGAAGCTTCACGTGAACCGCGCACGCGCGGTGCTATCGAGTGCGTCGTGTTCTCGGGACTGCTCCTGCTTCACTCGTGGCTGCGCTGGCTGGTGTTGATCGTCGCGCTGGTGACGCTCATTCGCACCTCGGCCAATCGCAACACGAAGGCGCCGTGGGCGAAGCTCGATGATCAGTTCTCGCTCGCGCTCGTAGGTCTGGCTGATCTGCAGCTCGCGCTCGGGCTGGTGTTCTGGATGGGGCTGAGCCCCACGACGCAGGTCGCGTTCGCGCAGGGCCTCTTCAGCCAGACCACGCTCACCTTCTTCGCGCTCGTGCACCCCATCGCGATGATCGCCGCCATCGCGTGGCTCCACGTCGGGCGCGTGCGGCTGAAGAAGTCGCCTGATTCTCCCGAGCGTCACGGGCTGTGGAGACGCACCACGCTCACCTTCATCGCCATCATCGTGCTCGCCATTCCCTGGCCGTCACTGGTGTGGGCGCGGCCACTCTTCCGAATCCCATGAAGCTCTTTCGCGCAGTCTCGCTGGCTGAGGGTGTGTCGTGGCTGTTGCTGCTCTTCGTGGCGATGCCGCTCAAGTACGCGCTGAACGAGCCGATGGCGGTGCGTATTCTGGGGCGCGTGCACGGCGGCCTCTTCGTGTTGTTCCTCATCACGCTCGGTATGGCGGCCACCGAGCGCGAGTGGAAGTTCGGGCAAATCGCGCGTGCGTTCGTCGCGGCGCTGATTCCCGGCGGCGCGTTCTGGCTCGAACGAAAACTGCGCGCTGAGTTGAAGCAAACCGTGTAGACCGCTCGCGTCGTTGGAAAGGGAACCCGGTGCGAATCCGGGACTGCCCCGCAGCGGTAAGCAGGAACGAAAGCCGTCAACTCGAAGCACTGGTCGCCATGGGGGCGGCCGGGAAGCGACGGCGAGTAGGAGCTTGGACGTTCAAGCGCGCCTGCAAGTCCGAAGACCTGCCAGCGATGCAGTGTCCACCCGCTCCGAGGGGAGCGTGATGGCGTCGCCTGCGCTCGTCGCGTCTCGTTCCGCCGTCACGTCGACTCCTCGAAGCATGCGCGGCCCGCGGGGGTCGCAATGGAGTCGATGTGAAGATCAGATCAATCCTTCTCGCAGCAGCAGTGGTGTCTCTGACGGCATGCCCCGGTCCCGGCCCGAGTGACGGAGGAACCGGAGGCGGCAGCGCGACCGGCGGAGGCAGCGCGAACGGTGGCGGAACAGGCGGCGCAGCTGGCGGCGGCTCTGCGACGGGCGGCGGCTCCGCAACGGGCGGCGGCTCCGCGACGGGCGGCGCCGCGACGGGCGGCGGCTCCGCAACGGGCGGCGGCTCCGCAACGGGCGGCGGCTCCGCGACGGGCGGCGGCTCCGCGATGGGTGGCGGCGGAATGACGGACGGCGGCGTGAACTGCATGACCGCTCCGCACGACATCGCGCTCGGCACGTACACCGCGGCTTCAGGCGTGACGGTCGCTGCGGTTTCTCCGCTGCCCAACGGCATCACGCAGGTCGCAGCAATCGGCTCGACCATCTACGGCCTCGCGAGCGACGACACCATCAAGGTGCTCGGCAGCTTCCCGACGCTCACCGCCGGCACGACGGTCGCGAACCTGCGCGCGCCTGCCGACGCGACCGCGATGATTTTCCCGAGCGCGTTCCTCGCAGCGCAGGGCACCACGCTGCTCGCCGGCTACACGAAGCCGATGACGATCGGCATCGTGACCCTCGTGGAGACGGCTGACGGTGGCGTGCGCTACGTCGACGCCAACGGCAACTACGACGCGACGGGCGTGACGACGACGGTGGGCGCGGGCTTCGTGGTGAACGGCCTGAGCCTCGGCACGGCGAACATGGCAGGAGCGTTCGGCATGGCGCCCAGCGGTCCTCCCGCGGTGCGACTGTCGACGTTCGAGACGGGCTGGTTCAGCGGCTTCGCGGCGGCGACGACCGAGAACGTGTTGCTGCTCGGGTACTACGACAGCACCTCGCTCATCCCCGGCAACTTCGTGCGCGCCGTGCCTCCGGCGACCGTGGCAGGCGCGGGCGTGAGCGGCACTCCGTTCGCGGTGATGAACGAGCGCAGCGTCACGGGCCCCACGCCGGCGTACGACGTGATGGACCTCGCGGCGGCCGGCCCCGACGCCATCGTCGCGATGGGCAACTTCAACTCGACCTTCACCGGCCTCGAGATCGCGCGCATCGAACGCGTGCCGCTCCAGTTGGTGGGAGCCGGCGGCGGCAGCCAGTCGGTCGATGCGGGCTCGCCCGTCACGATTCTCTCGACCACCAACACCTGCACCGAGGTGCTCTTCGTGCAGTCACACGGACCGCGCGTGCTCATCGGCCTGGCTGACAGGAACGGCCGCCGCCTCGTCGATCTCCAGCCCTGATGACCACCAGGGCGAAAGCGCGAGCTGCTCAGAATCGCGAGCGACGACGTCAGCGCGACGCCGCCAGTCGCGCGCTCGAGGCGTTGCTCGTGCTGTCGCCGTTCCTCGCCCTCAGCGCGATGTTCTTCGCGTGCGGGCCGCCACCGGCGTCGAGCTTCGAGACGACCGACGCTTCCGTGCTCGTCATCGACGCGGGCACGCCAGACGCGGGAGATCCGTTCGTCGACGCGGTGGTGGCCTTCACTCCCGGCGTCGGCGCGGGCTTTGGTCAGGGAGCGTTTCCAGACATCGTGTTCGGCCCACCACACGGTCAAGGCGACATGAGCGGCTCTCTCGACGTGCTCTCGCTCGGTCGCGGCGGGAGCATCACGCTGGAGTTCACCGACTTCGAGATCGTCGACGACACCGGCGTGGACTTCATCGTCTTCGAGAACGGGTTCACCGGCTTCCTCGAGCTCGGCTTCGTCGAGGTGAGCGCCGACGGCACGACGTGGAACGCGTTTCCCTGCGCGGCGACGCTCGACGGCGGCACCGAAGGCTGCGCTGGAGCGAACATCGTCTACTCGAACCCGCAGAACGGAATTCCGCCGACCAGTCCCGACGCGGGTGGAGATGGCTTCGATCTCTCGCAGCTCGGCGTGGCTTCCGCGCGCTTCGTGCGCATCACCGACACGGGCACCAATCGCTTCTACGCACCACCTGGAGGCGGGTTCGACCTCGACGCCGTCGCCACCGTGAACGCGCGCAGACGTTGACCAGCGAATCAGTTGGTGCACCAGAGCGCCGGCGGCCCGTAGAGCGCGCGCAGCGACGTCTGATCATTTTCGCCAGGCGACGTTCGCTGCGAGTTGGGGAACGACATGATGCTGTTGATCTGATCAGTCGACTTGTCGAGGCCGAGCGCTCTCCCGAGGAGGAAGCTCATCTCCTTCGCCGAGACGGAGCCGCTCAAGGTGATCTCCGCGTTGCGGATGATGCCGGTGTCGACCTCGAAGCGATGCGTCACCGAGTTGCCGCGCGGGTCGATCTTCACGTGAATCCGCTGCCGGGCGTTTTCGGGCAGGTCGTCGTCGAACTGCGCTTCCTCGAGACACAGCCCGCCCGCGAGCGTGACGTCCCACGCGTTGCCTTCGAACTTCACCGAGGTGAAATCGGAGAGCCGGCGATCGACCGTGAGCCGCAAGCAGCCTTCACACGCTGGCCAGTGGAGAATCACGCCTCCCTGCACGCGCAGGAGCGGCGTCTTCAACCCCGGAGGCAAGCCCGGACACGCGCTGCGGCAATACACGCCGCCGTCTTCGATGGTCATCGTCGAGTCGAGCGGGCGCACCGGAGGAATCGGCTCGCTTCGCCCACACGCGGTCAGACACCACAGCGCGAGGAGCGCAGCGCGTCTCACCGCGGAACCACGTCTCCGCCCAACGACACCGACACGCCCATCGGCGCGGCGTTGCAGTCGGGAAAATGCGCCTCGAGGTCGATGCCGCCGTTGGCGTTCTTCTTCGCGGTGCCCGAAATCTTGCGGCACGTCGCCGTGGTCTGCAGTCGCCCGGTGAACGCAGGGAACGTGCAACGCGAGTCGGTGAAGCGGAGCAGCTCTCCTTCGACCTTCGCGTAGAAGTCGCAGCCCGCCTTCGCATCGGAAGGATCTTCCGCGCGCAGCGTGACGCCGCCGACCGAGTTGGAATGCGCGTTCACCTTGAGCTGCAGCGGCCCCTGCAGCTGCACGCCGAGCCGCTCGAGCGCCATGCGGCTCAGCTGATCTTTGGTCTGCGCGCGCGCGGTGATCTTCGCCATCAGGCCGTCGAACTCCCAGGGCTCGGGAACCGCGGCTGCACCGCCGTCAGCACCGAGCACCAGGGTGAGCAACAGCACCGCGCTCATCGCGAATCACTCCGTCGGCTGGAGCTTCGAGGCCGACCGCGCGACACCTTCGGAATCGAGACCGATGGACACGTAGAACGGCTTGTTCTGCGCATCGCGCATGTTGATGACCAGCCGCGAGCCCGGCGAGGTCCACGTGCCCCACTGGTGTTCCTGCGGGTCGACCGTGCCCTGCACGCCGAGGCGCGTGGCGAGCTGCTGCAGCGCGTCCTTGTCGAGCGAGCCGCCGATCTGCAGGTTGTCGGGAACGGTGAGCGCTTCGGTGGCGCGCTTCGGAACGGTGGTGCCGAGCGTCTGCAGCGCCGGCGTGTCTTGCACCTTCTTCAAGAGCGCGTCGAACGTGCCGGCGACGAAGTCATCCGGATTGCCGGAAGCCGTCATCAGCTGATCGATCGAGATGCCGAGGCCGTAGCGATTCTGGAAGAGCTTGTTCTGCATCGCCTCGCTCTCGACCTTGTTGCTCGACCACGAGTTGCCGTCGCCTTCCTGGTGCTTCACGCGCTCGAGGAACGAGAGCGAGAGCGCCGCGGTCTTGTCGGCGGGCAGACCCGATTCCTTGCCGACGAACTGACCGGCCTCGAGCGCAAGCATGCGGCCGAGCGCCTTCGCGGGAGCGTGCGCGAAGTTCGAGTTCACCTGCACCTTGATCTTCCCATTGGTCTTGTCGACCTCGAACTTGAACGCGTTCAGGTCGGTCGACTTGCCCTCGAAGAAGCCGGCGGGCTGGAAGACTTCGGGGTTCCAGGGGACCTTGTTCTTGTCGAGCAGGTTGTCGGGCAACACCGCGTAGCGCGCGAAGAGGTTGAGCTGGCCGACGGCCGCGTTGGTCGCCGTGCCCTCGAGCCCATCGAGCGGAGCGCCCGGGTCCAACGGGTCGTAGCCACCCGAGGAATCGACGCGCTTGGGGTACACCACGTTGAACATGGTGTCGCCGCGGTCCTGCACGCCGTCGCGATCGCGGTCGATCTTCGCCAGCAGCACTTCACGCGAGTTGGGGAAGAAGTAGTGCGTCTCGACCGGGTGGTCTTTGTAGAACTGGATGTCCGAATCGCTCATCCCATCGGGCTCGGGCTCGAGCGTCTTCACCCACGAATTGAACTCCCTGGTGTTGCCCTTGATGATGGTGTCGTACTGGCTGCGCTTCTCGATGCCGTCGAGCATGTTGTTGATCAGCGGCAGGTCGTAGTTGTCGTCGGAAGCCTCACGCGTCGAGATGAGGTGCGCGTCGGGGAAGGCGCGGTTGATCGACTCGATCGAACCTTCTCCGTAACACTGCATCAGCATCACCATCTTGCCGTCGCCCGAGCCGCTCACGCCCTTGCTGAGCGCGTCCTCGACCCGCTTTCCGTAACCGGCGTGGCCCGCGTAGATGATCATGTCGACGCTGTCGTCGCCCATCTTCTCGAAGAGCGAAGGCGGCTTGTCGTGCGTGGGCGCGGGGGGAATCGTCACCTCCATCGCCGGCTTTCCGTCTTTCGCCTTCCTGGTGAGGAGCGTGGAGCCGTCGGGCATTTCCTTCTTCTTGAAGCCGCGGTCGACGTAGAGCTGCACGTTGTCTTCGCGCGGCGAGCCGTCGTTGTCGGTGTAGTGAACGATGGAAATCTTGCCGTCCTTCATCCACTTCTCGTACGGCGGCTTCGGCGGGTAGAGCGCGGTCTCGGCGGTGCGGGTCTTGCCGAGCTCTCCCTTCTCCGCGCGCGCGAGCGAGCTCTCGAACGCAAAGTCGCGCAGGGGACGGAACGGTTCCTTCTGCACGCTGAACATCAGGCCGAGCGTGAGCGCGTCTCGCGTCTCGACGTCACCGAGCTGACCGGCGCGGCGAGCGGCGGCTTCGATGACGCCCATCGCGGCGGCGCGGCCCGAGCGGAACTCGAGCGCCTCGGCGTCGTTCTTCGGCTTCGCGAGGAGCTTGTCGAAGAGCCTGGCGGCGTTCGCGCTGGCGGTCTTCAGCGTCTGCACGTCGTTCACCGCAGCGAACGGCTGGTTGTCGGGAGCCTGCGAGACGGCGACCTTCATCGCGCGCATCTGCTCGGACAGCGAGGTCGGGACCGAGCCGAGCGCGAGCATGCCGTCGGGCATCACGCTGACGTTCGCGCCGCCGAGGTCTCCCAACGGAACCGAGCCGGGGAGATTGGGCTGCGCTTTGAGCGCCCTGGGCGCCTTCGAATAGATGTCACTCGCGCGTGCGGGCGTCAGCGGCGTCGGAGCAGCAGGCGTGGCCGGAGTCGTCGGCGTCGTCGGAGCAGCAGGAGTGGTCGGCGTGGTGCTCGGAACAGTCGGCGTCGTGACGTTGCGAATGGGCATTTCTCAGGTCCAGGAGACGAGGTGAAAAGCGGGCCATACTGCCTCGAAAAACGAGGCTGATCCAAGGGCGGGACGCTGTTTCTCCGAAGCGTTCTTCAGCGCCCGCAGTGCGCGTCGCTGACGCACTTCCACGTGGCGCTGTTGCACTGGTCGGCGGGCATTCTCGAGAACGCGTCGACGCACACGTTGGACGTCTTACTTGATACAGCGCGCGCCATGAGCACCACTCTCGTCGACGACATCGAGTCCACGCGCGAAGGCGCGACGCTGATCATCAAGTTCGCCCGCCCCGCGAAGAAGAACGCGCTGACGGTCGCCATGTACACGCGCCTCAACGCGCTGATGGCCGACGCCGCGAAGGACGCGAGCGTGAAGTGCGTGGTGTTCGGCAGCACCAGCGAGACGTTCACCGCCGGAAATGATCTCGGCGACTTCATGGGCTCGCCTCCGACCGGAGAGGACTCGCCGGTCTTCAAGTTCATCTCGTGGCTCGCGACGTTCGAGAAGCCGCTCATCGCCGCGGTCGATGGCAAGGGCGTCGGGCTCGGGCTCACGCTGCTCCTTCACTGCGATTTCGTGGTCGCCACCGAACGCACGTCGCTGGTCGCTCCGTTCGTGAATCTGGGGCTCGTGCCGGAAGCGGCCTCGTCGTTGTTGCTGCCCAAGCTCGTCGGTCACGCGCGCGCCGCGGAAATTCTGCTGCTCTGCGAGCCACTCTCCGGACCGAAGGCGAAGGAGTACGGACTGGTGAACGAGATCGTCACGCCTGATCAGGTGCTCCCGCGTGCGCTCGCCATCGCCGGCAAGCTCGCCGAGAAACCGCCCAGGGCGCTCGCGTTGTCCAAATCGCTACTCAAGGACACGGCCGGAATCACCGCGCGCATGAAGCACGAAGGTGAGCTCTTCGTCGCGCAGCTCGCGTCGCCGGAAGTCGCGGAAGCCATCACCGCGTTCTTCGAGAAGCGCAAACCCAACTTCGGCTGAACCCATGAACCGACCACGCATCCTCTGCGCCCTGATGGTCATCGCCGCGAGCTGCCGCTGTGGCGGGACGACTGACCCCTGCGACCTGACGAACTGCGCGCCGGGCCTCGAGTGCGCTCCTGCGACCGGCAAGTGTGTCGTCGTCGGCGGCACCGGCGGCGGCGACGGCGGGACGGGAGGAGGAGGCGGCGGCGGCGCGACCGGCGGTGGAGGTACCGACGCTGGCGCGTGTCCGACGGCGTGCACGGGCGCGACTCCGGTGTGCGATGTCGCGGCCCAGCGGTGTGTGGTCTGTGTGACCTCGAGCGACTGTCCGATGACCGAACCGTTCTGCGTGACGACCGCGCAGCCTGCGGGCGCCTGCTACCAATGCCGCAACCTGCTCGACTGCCCCAACGCGGCCGACTGCGACATGGTGACGCACACCTGCCTCGCACCGCCCGACGCGGGCACCGGTGGAGACGCTGGGACCAACGAGCCCGTGGTCTACGGCCACACCGCCTCGACGCTCTACAAGGTGAACGCGACCACGAAGCTCGTGACGCCGGTGGCCAGCTTCAACAACTGCAACGGCGAGGTGATCGACCTCGCCCTCGACGAGTTCTCTCGCGCCTTCGTCACGACGGCGAGCGGCCTGTACCAGCTCGACCTGATGACCGCCCGCTGCACCGAGGTGAACTTCTCGAACACGGACACCTACCCGAACTCGCTCTCGTTCGTCCCGCGAGGAACCATCGATCCGAACTTCGAGGTGCTCGTCGGCTATTCCGGTTCGAGCTACGTGCGCATCAACCTCACCACCGGAGCGATGCAGCAGATCGGCACGCTCGGCGGCGGCTTCGTCTCGAGCGGAGACATCGTGAGCGTCATCGACGGCGGCACGTACCTCACGGCGAAGAACCCAGGCGGGCCGTCGAGCGCCGACTACCTCCTCGAGGTCAACCCGACGAACGGCGCGCTCGTTCGCAGCCTCGGCACCCTGCCCTTCAACGACGTCTACGGCCTCGCGTTCTGGGGCGGCAGCCTCTACGGCTTTTCCAACGGCGGCACGCTCTTCGAGATCACCATCAACGGCTCGACCACCACTTCGGCGCCCGTGCCGAACGCGGCCAGCCAGACGTGGAACGGCGCTGGGTCCACCACCGCCGCGAGGCTGAGATAGCCAACGTCACGCGGGCCTGACACGCAGGCAGGTGCTCACCACGCGGCCGATGAGCTCACCCGTGTCGTCGAACACGTCACTCTCGACGACCGCGATGGTGCGGCCGGCCTTGAGCACCTTTCCGACCGCGCGAATCGTTCCGTCCTTCTTCACGCCGCGCAGGTAGTTCACCTTGAGCTCGATGGTGGTGAAGGCCTCGTCGTCAGGCAGCGTCGAGAGGAGCGCGAGGCCCATCACGTGGTCGCTCAGCGACGCGATGACGCCGCCGTGCAGGAAGCCGAGCGGGTTGTTGTGCTTCTGCGTGCCCTTCACGTCGAGCACCGCGCTCACCTTCCCGGGCTCGACCGACTCCAGACGGATGCCGAGCATGGTGGAGAACGGACTGTCGGGCGCTCCGGTGCGGGCCAGCGCGTTGAAGCGGTCGAGACGAGTCATCGCGTTCATGTCGTGAACAAGAACCGCGAGCGCCTTTGTTCGGCAACGCATCCGCCGTCAGGGCTCACTCTTCGAACCGCTCGGTGTCATGATTCGACACCATGTCCGCCACACCCGGTCTCGTGGTCGAGACGCTCAAGCAACTCCTCAAGGCGCAGGGCGTGACGTACCCGGAGCTCGCGAAGGCGCTGGGCGTCAGCCTCTCGAGCGTGAAGCGCCTGTTCTCGGCGACGGCGAGGGACTTCTCGGCGGAGCGCGTCGAGAAGGTCTGTCGTCACCTCAACATGACGTTCTTCGAGCTGATGCGGCTGGTGGAACAGAAGTCGTCACGCGAACAGTCGGTGCTGAGCCCGAAGCAGGAGAGCGCCTTCGTGCAGGACCCGCGGCTGTTCTTCTTCTTCCTGTCCATCGCCAAGAAGACGCCGCTCTCGAGGCTCGAGTCGCGCTTCAAGCTCTCGCGCGCGCAGGTGCTGCAGTACCTCGGTCGCCTCGCGCGATTGGGACTGGTCGAGCTGCGCGACGGCACGCAGTTCAGGCTGAAGGTCGCCGAGCACCTCACCTGGTCGCGCGGAGGCCCCATCGACAAGTGGCTCTACGAGATGGGCCGCAAGGTCTTCCTCTCGAGCCGGTTCGATCAGAAGAACGAGTTCTTCCGCTTCTACATCGTGAAGTTCACCGACGAGTCGTACTTCCAGTTCCGCGCGCGGCTGGAATCGCTCGCGCAGGAGATTCTCGAGAAGTCGCTCGACCTCGACCTCATGAGCACCGAGGCCAGGCGCACCGCGGTGCTCGTGGCGTTCAAGCCGGTCGACTTTCCGACGATGGAACTCCACGCGCGGCGCTGAGCTCGTACGGGCGCTCCTCGGGCAGCAACCGCTCGGCCGCCGACCACTCGCCCTCGGAACGGAGTCGCGCCATGCGATGCACGAGCGGGGTGACGTCTTCGATGCGCTGCACCCACTCGAGCGCATACGAGCGACTCACGGCGCGACCGAGACCGAGCTGCAGCGAGCGGTGCTCGAGCTTCTTGCCGCGCAGGTCTCGCTCGGGGTCCCACTGCACGCGAATCGCGGCGTGCTTCACGCTCTCACGCGTCGGCACCGCGGAGCGCACCGCTTCATCGAAGGCCGAACGCAGCACGTGGATGGCCAGCACCCGCTCCTGACCTGACTTCGTGGCCCAGCCGCAGCGCTCCATCATCCACAAGAAGCTCGGCTTCACCCACGTCATGCGCTCGTAGCTGAAGGGCGCGACGAACTTCTGCGCTCGCACCGCAGCCTCGGCAATCTCATGCCGGTACGCCTGGTAGACGACGATGCAGCGTTCATCGAAGCGCGCGCGGATGCGGTGTGAATGCATCACGCGCAGACGACACTCAATGAAGTCCCTGACACTCTTACTGGCCGCTCGCCTTGCGCTCGGCTTCCTTCTTCAGGTCGGCGGCGAACGTTTCGAAGTTCTGCGTGAAGTCCGGCATCTTCGCCTCGGCCGAGCCGAGGAACAGGCCCGAGTAGGTCTCCGACATCGCGACCACGGTGCCGCCTTCGCTGGGGAGCAGCGTGAAGTGCCGCACCCCGAGGAACATGCCGTTGCCGTCTTCCCAGACCATCTTCTTGTTCGCTTCGAACTCACTGACGGTGAGCGTGAAGGTGCGGTCGGGCGCGACCTTCGAGACGAGCGAGACCTTCTTGTCCCGGGCGATCTCCCCTTCGAGCTTGGTCAGCGTCGAGTTCCACCGCGTGAAGCCCGACGCGTCGGTCAGCACGGCCCACACCACCTCGGGCGGCGCGGCGATGGTGATGGCGATGCTGTAGTCGAGCGCGTCGGCCGTGCGCGTGCGCGAGGCCTTTCCATCGGGCGTGAGCGTGGCGGGGTCCTTCAACTGGCGCACGGTGGTGCAGGCGCTGGTGAGCAGCAGGGCGAAGAGCAGCAGACGTTTCATGGCGAGGGCTCCGGTGAGGGTTTGCGACCCCGCCGTCGTACCGGCCAAAAGGCGACGTCTTGTGTCACCTTTCAATAGGTGAGCTTCAGCCCGCCGATGAGCGTACGCGGGGCGTTGGGCCGCGCTCCGAACGGGCGGCGGCCGACGATGGCGTGCTGGTCGAACACGTTGCGCGCGTCGAAGTACACCGACGCCCAGCTCGTCACCTTGAAGCCGAAGTGGAGATCGAGCGTGGCCTGCACATCCGTCGTCCACGCGGGATTGAACTCACCCTGCCCCGCGATTTCGCGCATGCGATCGATGAGCGTGAACTGCGCGTGTGCCGAGAAGCGCCACCAGTCGACTCCGGCGGCGACGTTGAGCGAGTGGCGCGGCACGTACGGCAGCTCGTCACCTTCCTGCGCGTTGCCGAGCACCGGATCTTCCGAGCGGAACGACGTCAGCAGCCGCGTGCCGGTCAACGTGTACGCGAGCGACAACGGCACGGTGACCTCGCCGAGCTTGAGCCGCTTCTCTCCGAACACCTCGAGCCCGTAGATGTGCGCGCGGCCTGCGTTGAACTGCCGGTCCAGATTCTCTCCATCGCAGCCGCTCGAGAACGTGCAGCTGTCGGTGAGGTTCGCGTAGTCGTTGAAGAAGCCGATGGCCTCGAGGCGCTCTCCACCGCCGCGCGACCACCGCGCTCCGCCTTCGACGTTCATCGAGAGCTCAGGCGACGCGTTCGGCACTCCGGGGTTTGGCGGAGAGAAGCCGCGATACACGCCCGCCAACAGCCCGAGATGGTCAGTGACGTTCAGGTACGCGCCGACACCCGGCAACAGCACGTTGGTGTTGGCGGTGGTGAACGTCTGAGTCAGCGCGTTCTTCGAGCTCGAGAAGATGAACTCCGCGCGCACGCCCGGAGTCAGCGTCAGCGGGCCCCACCGCACCGCATCGCTCACACTCAACGCGATGGCGCTCGTCGCATCGGTGCCGTTGATGAGCACGCTGGTGGGCTGGCCGTTGCTCACCAGCGCTCCGCCCTGCATCAGGAAGCCGTCTTCGGTGTGCAGCCGCTGAATCGAGTCGAAGTGAAAGCGCGCGCGCGCTTCGAGGGCGTGCGTGAGCGGGCCGGTCTGGAAGTCGGTGCGGAACACCGACTCGATGCCCTGAGAGACGAAGTCGCGGCGATTCGGCCCGACGAAGACGTTCTCCAGCGCGCTCTGCGTGTCGAGCTCTCCGCGCAACACGCCGATGTAGAGCTGATTGCGCGCCGCGTTTGGAGCCGCGAGCACGTCGCTGATGGCGATGCCTCCGAGGTGATTCACCTTGCGCCAGGTGCGGTGGAAGTCGTGACGGTACGCGGTGGTGACGAGCGAGAAGCCGACGCCCTCGAGCTTGTGCTGCAGCGTCACCTGCGTGCGCTGATTCGTCATGTGGTCGAACTGGCTCACCGCGTAGCGACGCAGCGGGTCGGCGCGGAAGTCTTCGTCGGTCAGGCCGAGGTACGTCTCGTTCGACTCTTCGGTGGAGATGCCGAGCTTGAGCGTGAAGACGTTGTTCAGGCCTCCGAGCGTCACGCGGTGGCGGCCCTTCATCATCCACTCGTTGCGCTGGAAGCCGGTGTTGGCGTTCGGCAGCTCGACGATGTGTTTGAAGCCGTCGCTGCGGAGGTGCACGCCTTCGAGCACGAAGCTGGTGGTGTCGTTGCCGACCGAGAAGTAGCCGTGGCCCTTGCCGTACATCCACTGGCCGAAGGCGAGGTCGAGGCCGGCGCTCATGCCGGGGCCGAGGTCGCGGGTGATGAAGTCGACGGCGCCTCCGATGGTCTGCGGGCCGTAGATGATGGCGCCCGGGCCCTTGATGACGCGCACCGATTCCATGCGCGTCATGAGCGGGAAGAAGTAGGCCGCCGGCGCCGAATACGGAGCGGGACCAAACAACACGCCGTCTTCCATCAGCGTGACCTTCTTGCTGCGGTCAGGGTTGGCTCCGCGCAGGCCGATGTTGGGGCGCAGACCGAAGCCGTCTTCACCGCGCACCTGCACGCCGGGCACCGCGGCCAGCAGCGCCATCGCGTCGTCGAGCTCGAAGCGTTTCAAGCGCGCTCCTCCGATGGTGTGCGCCGAGCCGGCCGTCTTCCACTCGGGCGTGCCGACGACGACCGTCTCGCGCGGCGCGCCAGCGTCGGCCGTGTCGTCGCTCCAGGCCACGGCTGCGTCAGCAGCGGAGTCGGGCCCCCTGGATCCTCCGCGATCGCTCGCGAGTGGCGCGTCGAGCTGCGCTGCGCCGGCGTCGGTCGTCTGGTCGCTCGACGCCACGCCCGCGTCGGCAGAGTCACTCCCGGTGGCTGCTTCGCCGTCGCTCGCGTCGGATGGTGGTGCGCCAGCGTCGAGTTGATCTCCGACGACATCTTCTCCAGCGCCGCGTGCGTCGACGCAGGCGCCCGCACCCGCGAGCGACGCCGACGCCAACACCTCACGGACGCCCAGCGGCGAAACGACACGTTCCGGCGATGCGACACCCGCATCGCGCGCGTTCGCCGACGTGGCGAGCGCAAGCAATCCGAGCGTGAGACACCGCCACTTCATCGTTCCTTCCGAGCGAAGACGCTGCTCAGTGCTCCGTCGGACCGGCGAGCAGAATGCTGCCGTCGCTGAGCACCTTCACCCAACGCGCGACTTCCTCGGTGCCGCCGCCGACCGTCACGTTCACCTTCACCACGCCGTTGGTGCCGAACGTCGTGTCGCGCGTGCCGTCTTGATTGAAGCGCGCCACCGCGAACTGCGTGTCGCTTCCCTCGCGCACGAAGCCCGCCGCGACGACCTGCATGCCGTCCCACGCGACGCCGAAGAAGCGATCGTGCGTGCCGTCGGACATCGGCACGGCCTCCGCGAACTCGGCCGGAGCGCCCATCGAGACGGGAATGATGGCAAGCACGCCGTCGTCGTTCTCGGTCGCGGTGTTCGCTGCGCCGACGCGGTAGCCCGCGACCGCCACCGACATGCCGCCCGGGCCGACCGCGCTGCTCCAGAACGCTTCGTCGTTGCGACCGAACGAGTAGAGCTTCGTGCCGCCCGTGCCGAACGTCGTGTCGGCGGCGCCATCAACGCTGCGAATCGCGACGAGCGCGTCGATGTTGCCGGTGAGCGGCGTACCGCTGCCGGCGAAGACGATGCGATCATCGGCCAACACCGAGACGTGCCGCGCGCGCTCATCAGCGCCGATCAAGTCGATGGTGATGGCGCCCGTGGTGTTCCACGTCGTCTCGCGCATGCCGTTGTTCTCGAGGCGAATGCTGGCGACGTCCACCGGGCCGCTCGCCGCCACGCGACCGTAACCGCCGGTGACGTAGCGGCCGCTGCTCTGCTGCACTGCCGCATACGCCTCACACATGCCCCACAACGTCGCCGTTCCCGTGGGCGGGAACGGGTTGATGCTCACCACTCCCGCGGTGCCGAAGGTGGTGTCGGCGACTCCGGCTGAATCGAGGCGCACCAGGACGATGGCGTTCGCGCTCTGCACACCGCCGTCGGCCTGAATCGCTCCTGTCGGCAGCGACGTGTAGCCCGCCGAGAGGATCTTCCCGTCGCTCTGCACCAGGCCGTGACGCTGGTTGTCTGAAGTGCCGGCGCCCACCACACGGAACGTGCCGTTGGTGGCGAAGGTGGTGTCGACCGCGCCCGTCGTCGTCAGGCGCGTGACGAAGCGATCGGTGTCGCTGCCCGTCGCCGCCTTCGTCGAGCCGAACAACACCACGCGGCCCATCGCATCGACGTCGAGTGAGTAGACGGTGTCGCGCGCGCCGCCAGTCGCCTGGCCGAGGTCGACGACGGTCTTGCCGCCGGCGCCGAAGGTCGTGTCGAGCACGCCCGCGCGCGTGAGCTTCACCACCGCCACGTCGAGGTCGCGCTGCACGACCCCGGCGTCGGTGCCCGCATCGGCACCTGCGTCAGAGTCGGAACTTCCTCCATCAGTGCCCGCGTCCTGGATGGCGGGACCGGGGCAGCCGGCGAAGAGAGCGACGACGAGAACGAGCAGTGCTGCACGCATGTGGCGACCTCGGTTAGGGTGCTTCGACCATGAAGTTGATATTGAAAGTCAAAATCACGCTTGGCTCATGCGGTCAAGCGCTTCCTTCACTTGTGCTGATGGCTGTTCTGATGGCTGCGTTCAGCGGTTGTCCGATGCCGAGCAAGCCCGACGGCGGGCTGACGGTGCTCCCCGATGGCGGCAAGCCGGTGCAGCGCTCCGAATTCCTCCGCGCGGCAGGCCAGTGCGCGCTGCGCTCGTCGACTTCCTTCCAGACGGCGGCGCACGCGTTCGCGGCGAACCCCTCGAAGCAGACGTGGGCGACGGCGATGACCGCGTGGTCGCGCGTCGAGGCGATGCAGTTCGGGCCGACGGCGAGCTCGACGACGCCCGGCGGTCGGGACTCGAGAGATCAGATCTACTCGTGGCCGCTCGTCAGCCGCTGCGCCGTCGAGGAGACGCTCACCGCCGATGGCTACTCGGGCGACGTCGGAGCGCTGCTCATCAACCGTCGCGGGCTGGCCGCCGCCGAGGTGCTGCTCTTCACCAACCCCGATGAAGTGACGTGCGGCAACACCGCGGCGTGGATGGCGCTCACTCCGACGGAACGCGCGGCGCGCAAGCAGGCCGCCGCCGCTGCCATCGCGCTCGACGTGCAGACTCGCGCCGACGCGCTCGTCGCCGCGTGGGGACCCTTCGTCGAGACGCTCGCGACCGCGGGCCCGGGCAATTCGACGTACCCGACTGTCGCCGGCGCGCTCAATCGCGTGAGCGACTCGGTCTTCTTCCTCGACGCGGCGATGAAGGACGCCAAGCTCGCCGGGCCGCTCGGGTTGAAGACCTGCACCGCGACGCCTCCGTGTCTCGACTTGCTCGAGTCGCAGTACGCGAAGCACAACACCGCCAACCTGCGCGGCAACCTGCTCGGGCTGCGCGAGCTGATGGAAGGCTGCGACGACGCGTCGTTCAACGGCATCGGTTTCGACGACCTCATCGACGCACAAGGCGCCTTCTCGGTCACCACGCGTCTCGATGCGAGTCTGCAGGCGGCGCAGGTCGCGCTGGACGCGCTCGACGAGCCCGACTTGTCCGAGTCATTGGTGAGCGACCCGGCTTCGGTGCGCGCGGTCTACGACGCGCTCAAGGGCGTCACCGATTTGATGAAGAGCGAGTTCCTCACCGTGCTCGACGTCGAGCTCCCGATGGGCCTCGAGGGCGACAATGACTGAACGCGTGCGCGCCTGGCTGAGTGCGCCTCGTGACGCGGCCGCCCTGGTCGTGTTCCGCGTGGCGTTCGGCCTGCTGGTGAGCGTGTCGGCGACGCGCTTCCTCGTCTACGGCTGGGTGGAGCAGCTCTTCGACACGAAGTTCCAGTTCCACTACTTCGGCTTCGGTTGGGTTCCGCACCCCGGGCTCGAGGGCGTGCGGCTGTTGTTCGTCGCGTTGGTGGTGCTCGGCGCGATGGTGGCGCTCGGTGCGCTGTACCGCTTCTCCATCATCGCGCTGTTCGTCGCCTTCGCGTGGCTGCAGTTGCTCGACGTCAGCAACTACTTGAACCACTACTACCTGGTGACGCTGCTCGCGTTGCTGTCGTGCTTCATGCCGCTGCACGTGATGTGGAGCGTCGACGCGTGGCTGCGCCCTTCGGTGCAGTCGCAGACGTTGCCGATGTGGTGCACCGCGCTGCTGCGCTTTCAGGTCGGCGTCGTCTATTTCTTCGCGGGCCTCGCGAAGCTGAACGGCGACTGGCTGGTGCACGGAGCGCCGCTGCATCTGTGGTTGTCGGCGCGCACCTCGATGCCGGTGGTCGGCCCGTACCTCTCGATGCCCGAGGTCGCGCTCTTCATGTCGTGGGCCGGGTTTCTGTTCGACAGCAGCGTGCCGTTCTTCTTGATGTGGCGACGTGCGCGGCCGTTCGCGTTCGTGGCGGTGATTCTGTTTCACACCGCGACGCGCGCGCTGTTCCCCATCGGGATGTTCCCGTTCATCATGACCCTGAGCGCGCTGGTGTTCTTCGACTCGTCGTGGCCGCGGAAGTGGTTGCGGCAGGGCGCGCTCCCTCACCCCCGACCCTCTCCGCGAGGGAGAGGGAGTCCTCTCCTTCCACTTCTGGCGGCCTATGTGGCCTTCCAGCTGGTGCTGCCGCTGCGCGCGCACTTCTACGGCGGTGACGTGTCGTGGCACGAGCAGGGCATGCGCTTCTCGTGGCGGGTGATGACGCGCGAGAAGAACGGCAGCGTGACGTACATCGTGAAGAACCGCGCGACGGGTCGTGAGTGGCACGTCGCGCCTTCCGACTATCTGACGCGCGTGCAGGAACGAGAGCTCGCGGTGCAACCCGACCTGATTCTTCAGCTCGGCCACCACATCGGTCGCGACTTCGAGCAGCGTGGCCTCGGCCCCGTCGAGGTGCGCGCCGACACGCTCGTCTCGCTCAACGGACGCGCGGCGACTCCGCTGGTGGATGCTCGCGTGGACCTCATGACGCTCCAGGATTCCTCGAGGGGGAGCGACTGGATTGCGCCGCCGACCGAAGGTCCACCACTCTCAGCGTTGCGCCGTGCGCTCGCGCACTTCTGACTATTTCGGCGGTGGAGCGAAGTTCAGCACCAGCTGCCGCGCGCGCTTGAAACAGTCGGCCGCCGCGCGCAGCTCGTCGTAACGAATCTTCGGCTCGAACCCGATGTTGCGCTCGAGCTTGCGCGTCACGCGCGCCCCGGCCGGAGTGCGCTCGACCTCGACGCTCGCGCGCAGTGAG
>JAEUJS010000393.1 GCA_016792935.1 Archangium sp.
GGTCACGTGGAAGCTCGCGTCTCTGGTCTCCTGGCTCTTCGTCTACCGGCCGGTCGGTTGCGCGGTGAGAGCCGGCATCCCGAAGGTCGTCGACGCGCTGCGCGCGACGCTCGGCGACGGGCGCAACGTGTGGGTGCTCGAGTCGAAGTATTGGGACGAGCTGAAGCCTGCTCAGCGCCGCAAACATCACGCCGCGATGACGGACCTGGTCGGAGGCCAGCCGCTCGCACCACCGCGGAGCCGCGGCGACTGGCTCGAGGGCCGCGATGATGGTGTCTTGATCCTCGCGCCGTGTGCGCCCGATGCGAACTCGGACGCGGCTTCGGTGTTCGGTGCCTTCTACACCGCGAAGCTGTCGCCCCTCACCGAGCCGCGCATCGACGCGTACGCTCGCGCGATCAGCGGCTGGAACGAGTTCGACGTGCTCGCGACCGCGCACCACGTCGTGTCGGACGGGTTCGCGGCCCTCGGCGCGCGCGTCATGAAGACGACCGTGCCCGCGAAGGGGTACGAGGCGAACCCCGCGGTCTCGGCGCCTCGACTCGTCGAGCGCGTAGCGGGCGAGCGCGGGGTGTCACCGGAAGCGGCGACGTTGCTGCTGCAGACGCTCGCCCTCCCGGCGCCGACCACGGCCAACGTGGAGCTGTGGAACGGGTGGGTCGCGAAACAGTACGACGCCGCTGCGCGTGAGTTGATCGCCGCCCGGCTCCTCGTCACCGCCTCGGTGCCAAAGGCCGGACGCAAGCTGTTCGCGCCCGGTCAGATCGTGAAGAACACGAAGCTCAACCTGCCCATCGAGCAGTCGAAGCTCGCGTGGACGCGTCACGGCCGGTTCATCAAGCACCTGATCAGCGAGCCCTGCGACACGCTCTTCGAGCGCGCCTACGCAGCACAGCCGTAGCGGTGGTCGTCCTCAGCCGGCTCCGTCGCGACCGCGCGTGATGGTCGAGAGCGTGGTTCGCCAGACGTGTTCGAAGAGCACGTCATCTTCTGGCGCGAGGCCCGGCATCATCGACGAGATGATCATCATGCCGCGCCCCGCAGCGAAGGCGATGAAGACCCGGGTGGCCAGGTCGGCCGGAGGGCTCGGCATGCGGCGCGCGGCGAACGCCGTGATGAGGTCGAGGACCTCACCGTACACCTCGTTGGCGTGCGACTCGCTCCACGTGAAGGGCACGGCGAGATCTGCGACGCGTCGCCATTCCTTCGGCAACGCGAGCGCGAGCTGGCAGATTTGAAACAGCCCGTCTTCGAGTGACAGGTCTGCGGTCGCAGTCACCTCTCGCACGCTGTCGCGAAAGAGCCGTTGAAAGCGGCGCGTCAGCTCGGCGTGCAGCGCACCCTGCGTCGGGAAGTATCGATACAGCGACGCCTCACCGACGCCAGCGCGCCTGGCGATGGAAGCCATCGGCGCGTCTGGCGGCAGCGCGGACGCTGCTTCGACGATCGCCTGGACGATGGCCTCTGAATCGCGCCGCGCAGGCGAGGGGGGCGCGGGCGGCTTCAGTGGCGCCTTGCGCGCGCGGCTGGTCTGCCCGTCTCGTCGCTGCCTCATCAACTCCCCCGCTTCACGGCGTTCACGCTTGCGGGAGCCAGCTTTAGTTCGGTTCAGGCGCGATGCGCGACGATCCTTCACTTCGCGGCGTGCGTGACCGCCTCGATGTTGTTGCCGTCGGGGTCGAGCACGAACGCCGCGTAGTACGTCGCGCTGTAGTCCTTGCGCAGGCCGGGCTCGCCGTTGTCCTTGCCGCCAGCCTTCAACGCTGCCGCGTAGAACGCATCGACTTCCTTCCGCGTCTTCGCAGCGAACGCGAGGTGCAGCGCGTCACCCGTCTTTCCCTGCGAGAGCAACATCACGCCTCCGAACGTGGAGCTCGTCTCGCCGCGCTCTTCCTTGATGCCGAGCGGCTCGAGCGTGGCCTTGTAGAAGTCACGGCTGGTGACGAGCTTGGTAACGCGAATGCTCAAGTGGTCGAACATGGTGTCTCCGTGTGGGTGCTGCGGGTGGAGACGCAGAAGTAGCGAACGGTGCGCGGTGCAAACTTGGTGTTTATTGCTGGGGCCGTGTCGATGAACCCCCGCCCACTCGCGCGTGACGGCCTCGTCAGCGTCTTCGAGTACCAGTGCCGCGCGCACAAGGGCGAGCGCCCGCAGCCGGAGCAGTTCACGTACCCCGCCATCTCGTTCGTGCGTGAAGGGCTGTTCGGGTTCCGGGACGACAAGCGCACGCGGTTGCTGAGCCGCGGCTTCCTGCTGCTCTCGGAGCCGGGCCGCCAATATGAGGTCTCGCACGAACACTGCGGAGGCGACCGCTGCGTCATCTTCCGCTTCGAGCCGCGCGCGTTCGACGAGCTCGCCGGTGCTCCGCGACGCAGCAGCGAGTACGGCTACTTCAAGGACCTGGTGCTGCCGCCGCTGCCGAAGATCGAAGCACTGCACGCGCTCGCGCAGCGCCGCATCGCTCAGAAATCAGGAACGCTCGGCCTCGAAGAGGTTGGTCTCGACCTCGCGAACGAAGTGCTCGTTCAGAACGCGCGTCGTCCCGCGAAGTCTCCGCACGTCGGCAGTCTGAAAGCGCGCGATGCGGTGTTCGCTGCGATTCACAAGCTCGAGCGCGATTCGACGACGGATGTGCGGCTCGATGACGTCGCGAGCGCCGCGGGACTCAGCGCGTTTCATTTTTTGCGTACGTTCAAGCGCGAGGTCGGCGTGACGCCGTACCGCTTCCTCGTGCAGACGCGACTGCGGCACGCCGTGAGGTTGCTGGCGGAAACGACAATCCCCGTCACCGACATCGCCTTCGACGTCGGCTTCGGGGACCTGTCGAACTTCATCAACTCGTTCCGGCGTGAGGTGGGTCTTTCGCCGCGACGCTTCCGCGACCGTTTGCGCTGATTCGGCCCCTCACCCCGACCCTCTCCCCGCTGCGCAGGGAGAGGGAGACAAGCCTCACTTGCTGAAGAACGAGAGCATCAGCATCGCGCGCGACATCTTGTCGTACTCGGCCGCTCCGATGCCGGTCTGACCCTTGGCCTGCGCGGCCTTCGCGGTCTTCTCGTACTCGGCGAACACCTTCTTCGCGCCCGGCGAGAGCAGACCTTCGTTCTCCTTCGCCCACTTCGCGAAGTCCTGGAACTCCTTGCCGGCCGCCTGCGCGTCCGGATCGCGGGTGCCACGGAGGATCGCGTCGCGCATCTCCTGCGGCGAGACCGAGCCCGGCGTCTTGTTGCGCGACGAGAGGTCCTTGATGGCCGCTCCCGCCGAGCTGTCCTGGTACGAGGGCTGCGCGACCTTGTTCATGTCACCGCGCAGCTTGATCAGATCCGTAAAGCTGATCTGCCCGTCCTTCTTCACCGCCTTCTCGTACTCAGCGAACGCCTTCTTCGCCTCGGGCGAGAGCAGCTTGTCGTTCTCGGTCACGAACTTCTTGATGTCGCGGAACTCGGTGGTGGCCGCCTTGCCGTCGAGATCCTTGATGCCGTTGTAGATGGCGTCCGCCATCTCCTGGCCCGAGATGCTGCCCGGCTGCTTGTTGCCCGCCGCCAGCGCGTTCAACTGCTTCGAAGCAGACGCGTCGAGGTACTGCGGCGACCCGACCTGCTTCATCTCGGCGTTCATCTTCATCGAGTCGAAGATGTTGAGGCCCGTCTGCCCCTTCGCCTGCGCCGCCTTGGCGTGCTTCTCGTACACCGCGAACGCGCGCTTCGCTTCCGGCGAGAGCAGCGCCTCGTTTTCGGTCACGAACTTCTTGATGTCGGCGAACTCCTTGCCGGCGGCCTGGTTATCGAGGTCGCGCGTCGCCTGCATGATGGCGTCGCTCATCTCGTTGCCCGAGATGCTGCCCTTCTCCTTGTTGCCGGCCGCGAGCGCGTTGAGCGTCTTCGCCGCGCCGACATCCTGGTAGCGGGGCTGGCCGACCTGGTTGAGCTGCTTCTCCATGCGCGCGTAGTCGCGCACGTCGATGCCCGTCTGGCCGCGCGCCTTGGCGGAGTTGACGTGCGACTCGTACACCGCGAACGCCTTCTTCGCTTCCGGCGAGAGGAGCTGCTCGTTCTCGGTCACGAACTTCTTGATGTCGGCGTACTCCTTGCCGGCGGCCTGCGAGTCCTTGTCGACCGTGCCCTGGATGATGGCGTCGACCATTTCCTTGCCGCTGATGGAGCCGGGCTTGGTGTTCTCCTTCGCCAGACCCTGCAGCTGCTGAGCGGCGCTCTGGTCGGTGTAGACGGGGCCGGACACCGCGCGCATCTCGTTCTGCATGCGCATGTAGTCGCCCATCGGAATGCCGGTCTGGCCCTTGGCCTGCGCGGCGCGAGCGTGCTGCTCGTAGACCGCGAACGCCTTCTTCGCTTCAGGCGAGAGCAGCGCGGGGTTCTTGGTCACCATCTCCTTGAACTGAGCGAACTCCTTGCCGGCGGCCTGGTTGTCGAGGTCGGCGGTGCCCTTGATGATGGCCTCGGTCATCTCCTTGCCGCTGATGGAGCCCGGCTTGGTGTTGCCCGCGAGCAGGTCCTTGATGGCGTTGGCAGCGCCCGCATCAGGGCGCGGCTTGAAGATGATGCCCGGCCCTTCGCTCGGCGCGAGGCTCCAGCCCGGCTTGGGTCCGGTGGTCTGCTCCGGCTTGCCCGGGTTGAAGAGCTCGTGCATCTCCTTCTTGAACGCGGCGAGCGCCTCGCTGAGGTTGAGCGGATCCTTCTCGCTGGTCGGCATGCCCGAGAGCTTGTTGAAGGCCTCGTTGAGCGCGCCCACCAGCTTGTCGGCGATGTTGTTCATCAGCTGCTCGGCCATCTGGTTGCCCAGGCCGGCGAGCGCTTCCTGAATGCCAGGGAGCTGCGGGCTGCCCGGCAAGATGCTGCCGAACTGACCGAACGTGTTCTGAATCTGCTCGAGCGCGTTGCCGAGGGCGGCGCCGATCTGCTGGCCGCTCGCCGTGCCACCCTGCACCGCGGTGCCGAGGTGCGCGCCCGGCGTCAGCACCGGGAAGTGCGGCTTGTTCAGGTTCGACATCTCGAGCTGCATCTTCTGGAACTCGCCGACCGGAATTCCCGTCTGGCCCTTGCCCTGCGCGGCCTTCGCGTACTTCTCGTAGATCGCGAGCGTCGCCTTGGCCTGCGGGGAGAGGAGGTGCGCGTTCTCCTTCGCGAACTTCTGGATGTCGGCGAACTCCTTGCCGGCGGCCTGGTTGTCCAGGTCCTTCGTGCCGTTGAGGATGGCCGTTTCCATTTCCTTGCCGCTGATGGAGCCCGGCTTGGTGTTGCCCGCCGCCAGACCGTTCAACGCAGAGGCGGTGCTCTGGTCGCCGTACCGAGGAGCGCCCGCGCGCTGCATCTCGAGCGACATGCGCGCAAAGTCCTTCGGGTCGATGCCCGCCTGACCCTTGGCGTGCGCTGCGGCGGCGTACTTCTGGTACACGGCGAACGCGGCCTTCGCCTCGGGCGAGAGCAGCTGACCGTTCTCCTTCATGAACTTCGCGGCGTCGCGGAACTCAGCGCCGGCGGCCTGACCGTCGTAGTCCTTCGCGCCGTTGATGAGCGCGTTGGCCATCTCCTGACCCGAGATGCTGCCCGGCGTCTTGTTGCCCGCGGCGAGCGAGTCGAGCGACGCGCCCATCGACTTGTCGGCGTGCCTGGGCTGCGAGACCTTCGCGAGCTCGCCCTGCATCTTCATGTAGTCCTTCAGGCCGATCTGACCGCCCTTGGCGTTGGCGACGGTCTTCTCGTAGGTGGCGAACGCCGCCTTGGCCTCGGGCGAGAGGAGCTGCTCGTTCTCGCGCACGAACTTCTGGATGTCCTTGAACTCGGTCGTCGCGGCCTTGCCGTCGAGATCCTTGGTGCCCTTGATGATGGCGTCCGCCATCTCTTTGCCTGAGATGGAACCGGGCTCCTTGTTGTTCGCGGCGAGCGCGTTGAGCTGCTTGCCCGCGCTCAGGTCTTTGTAGTTCGGAGTCGCCGCCCGCATCATGTCGCGCGCGGTGCGGTTGTAGTCGGCCTGGCTGATGTTCTTCTTGCCGGCCGTCGCGTTGAGGTACGTCTGACCGACCTTCTTCGCCTCGGGCGAGAGGAGTTGCGCGTTCTCCTTCATGAACTTCTCGATGTCGGCGCGCTCGGTGGTGGTGGCGTGGCCGTCGAGGTCCTTGGTGCCCTTGAGGATCGTCTCCATCATCTCCTTGCCGGAGATGGAGCCGTCCTTCTTGTTGCCCGCGGCGAGCTCCTTGAGCGCCTGGCCGGTGCTGACGTCCTTGTAGTTGGGCTTCGCGACCGCCTGCATCTCGCGCTGCATCGAGTTGTAGTTGCGGAAGTCGATGCCGGTCTGGCCCGCGGCGCGCGCCTTGGTCGCTTCACGCGAATAGACGTCGAACACCTTCTTCGCCTCGGGAGAGAGCTTCTCGCCGTTCGCCTTGACGAACTTCTTGATGGCGTCGAATTCCTTACCTGCGGCCTGGTTGTCCGGGTCCTTGGTCGCGTTGAGGATGGCGGTGGCCATCTCTTCGCCGCTGATGGAGCCCTTGCCCTTGTTGCCCGACGCGAGCTTGTTCAACGCAGCGGCTGCGCTCATGTCGGGGAGCGCGGCCGTGATGGCCTTGCCGATGTTCTTCAAAGACTGCGGACTGGTGCCCTGAATCTTCGTGCTCATGGTTCTTCCTTCGGTGTGGGTGTGAAGCGACCGCGAACGAAAAGCCCCCCCTTGGGGCGGAGACGGGGCGGACCCTAGCCCTGACTCCTGCATCCGATCTCGATCAAATCAGCAGCCTTCGCTGCTGGGCGACGCGACATGCAGGATTGTCGAAGGCAGGGATTTTTACGTTGCGTTGGTGCACGCATGCGCCATTCGTGTCGCAGGACGTCACGTGACACCCCCTTGACGTGACGCTGCTGCGTGGTCATCGCTTCGCGCCCAGTCAGGAATATGGTCACGCGCATGCCCGGACCCATTTCGAACCGTCCCATCACGACTCCAACGATTGGCGCGCCGAATGTTCCGCCGCGTTCGTTCGATGTCTCGCAGGTGACGGCGCAGGAATTGGCGAAGCTGAAGCAGTCGTCGCCTTCGCTCGCGAAGACCATCGAGCAGGCGAAGACGACGTACGCCGCCGAGCTGAAGGCCGGTGCGCGCATCACGGTGACGACGACGGCCGCGAACGGCGGAGCGCCGGTGCTCACGCTCGTGCCTCCGGGGTTCGACCCGAAGAAGCCGGCGACGGTGCAGACGCACTACCACGGTGACGTGACGAGCGTGGCGGCGCCCAATGGCTCACACACCGGCAACATCAAGGAACAGTTCGCGCGAGATCCACAGCGCGTGTTCGTGTTGCCCGAAGCGCAGGGGAACGTCGGAGGCACGGGCACGAATTGGAACAACGTGCGTGATCAAGCGGGCACGGTGACGGATGCGCTGGCGGGTGCGGGCGTTTCGCCGGTCGAGGGTTCGAAGTACGTGGTGTCAGCGCACTCGGCTGGTGGTCGTGCGCTCGCCGCGGCGATGAAGCCGCCCGGCACGTTGAAGGCTGATCAGCTGGTGCTGCTCGATTGTCTGTACGAGTCGACGAATGGTCCGGGCGCGAACACGGCGATTCTGAACGCGGTGAAGGCGGGCGGGCTGAAGAACGTGAGCGATGTCGTCATCGTCGCGACGGGCTCGTATCCCGCTGACCGTGACGCGGCGATGAAGTCGGCGGGCGGCGACAAAGTGCGCATGGAGAAGTTGGTGCCGCGGCAGGGCTTGTCGAATCACGAGGCGTCAGCGCGCAACCACCTCGTACCGAAGCCGCGCTGATCACTCGATCGTGAAGTACACGACCTCGCGGAAGTACGTGTAGCCGCCGCCATCCGCGCGCGGGAACGCCTCGAATGGCAGCGCGACCTGGAACTCGTACCGCGCTCCGGAGAAGTCGATGACGCTCGCCGAGGTCGCGTATGGCCCGCCGTCGGCGACGGGGTCGAGCCACAGCCACGTGAGCGCGCTGGCGAGGTTGAGCACTCCGCGAACTTGCGGCGGCGGCACGGGCTCGAGGCCGGCGATGGGCGTCAGCTCGACGACAAGGTTGACGGTGCCCGCATCGCTTCGCCGCACGACGCTCTCGTCGATGGGCTCGACGATGCGCAGTGACTGGTAGCCGAACACGCAGCGACCGAGCGTGCGGTCGCACGCGGAGCCGACGTCAATACACGCAGGCACGCACGAGAGCCCGGCGTCGACGGTGTTCCCGCCATCGGGTGTCCCTGCACCTGCATCAATTCCCGCATCGAGCACACCGGCGTGGGGCTCCTGACCGGCGTCGTGTGCGCCTGCGTCGGGGATCGGCTCGGTCGGGTAGTAGACGGAGAAGTGCGTGACGTCGACCTGCGCGAAGCCGTTGCGCACGCGGGCGGGCAGCCGTTGCCACGGCCCCTGCGCCGATGACGCGGTGAGCACGTCGACGGTGGACGACGGGCTGTCGATGCGGACGTACAGCTCGACCGGCTTCTTGAACTTCACGTACTCGGGCCGGAAGTGAAACGCCGGGCCGAGCGCACGGGGCGCATCGCTCGGAAGTTCGACTCGCGTCGCGGAGAACGGCACCTCGGAGTCGAGCGCTCCGGGCGGAATGAACAGCGCCGCGCCCGAGAAACGCACGTCGCCGCCTTCAGGGCCGACGATGTTCTCGGTCACCGGCTGGAAACAGCCGACGAGCACGACACAACCGACCCACACGCCCCATCGCATGCGCGCGAGCATCGCATGGTCGCTGCGCTCGCCGAAGTCGCTCAGCCTTTTCCTCGGCTAAGCTCAGCTTCGATGGCGCAGCCGGCACGTCCCTTGATCTCCTTCGACGAGTACCTCCGCATCGAGGGCGACAGCCTCGTGAAGCACGAGTTCCTCGATGGTGTCGTTTGGGCGATGGGCGGCGGTACCGATGAGCACGCAGCGATCGCCGCCAACGTCATTCGCATTCTCGGCAATCAGCTGCTCGGCAAGCCGTGTCGCGTCTACACGAGTGATTTGCGCGTCCGCGTTCGCGCGACGGGACTGACGACCTACCCCGACGCTTCGGTGATCTGCGATCGCGTGACCTTCGACGCCGCAGATCCGAAGCGCACGACAGCGCTCAACCCCAAGGTCCTCGTCGAGGTCACGAGTCCCTCGACTGCGACCTACGATCGCGGAGAGAAGCTCGACCACTACAAGCGCATCGCTTCAGCGCGCGAGATCGTGATCGTCGCGCACGATGAAAAACGCATCGAGGTGTGGCGCAAATCGGGCTCACGCTGGACGCGCACGGAGCATCGCGACGTCGCACCGCTCCAGTCGATCAACTGCACGCTTTCTGTCGCCGACGTCTATCTCGACCCGTTTGCTGACTGATCAGGGGCACGTGCCCGGCATCGCGGCGATCTGACCATCGAGCCAGATGAGGCGCGCGGCGATCCAATCGTGCAGCCACGTCACTTCGTCCTGGTACGTCATCTCCGAATCGCAGTTGGGAAAGATCGAGCGGCCGATCGTCATCCACCGCGCTTGATCTCGCACGCGCGCCGCGGCGGTGAAGCTGCTCCACGCGGTCATGCGCGCATCGAACGTCGCGAGCGCGAGCGGGCCCTGTCGCAGTGACTGCCAGCGGCACTTCAAATCTCTCTGGAACGCCGGCTGCGCGAAGAGCGCGGTCCAGTACGTCGGCATGTCATCGGGGTAGCCGCGCACGATCTGGTACGCCCAGTTGTCGGTGCGGCAGTTGTAGCCAGTGACGTTGCCGTTCCCGAACGCGAGATCGAAATCCCACACCGGGCCCATGCCGAACTTGCCGCCGTCGGAAGCGCGCGCCTTCGTCATGTAGATGGAATGCACGTAGCCATCCCAGTTGTTGGTCACCTCTTCGAGGATGGCGCGATCGACCCACGATTCCGTCTCGAGAGCGTTCGCGTACGCAGTCGAGGGGTTCGCCGCGAGCAGGTCTTCCATCTGCTGGAACGAGCCGGTGATGTACGTGCGCTGTTCCGCCGTGATGTTCGTCTCGCTCGGGTAGTGGAACGTGTAGACGCGGTTGCTCATCAGCGTGAAGTCGGCGCCGCCGCCTTTGCCTCCGCCTTCGTGACGAATGATGTAGCCGCCGGTGATGTCTCCGAGCGCCTGGGTCGCCGCGGGTCTCGGGAGCGCCACTCGATCGGCATCGCGCCGCACGCGTTCCCACACCATGTAGAGACCCATGTACTGGTTGTCGATGAAGAGCTCGACGTAGCGGGTGCGCGGGCTCCAGCGGCCGAGCTGTTGCCCGAGCGCGTAGACGAGCGCGTTTCGCAGACAGGTCTTGTCGGTGTAGCAGGCGTAGAGCGCGAAATCGGCGCCGGCCGGGAAGCCGAGAATCGGGAGCTCGATGCCCGCGCCCATCGCGTCCTGCAGCTCGAACGCGTAGCCCTTCTTCGGCAAGGTCCACGTGAAGTTGCCGCGGCCTTCGAAGCCGATGGGCCCGGAGAACGTCGGCGTCGCGGTGGTGAGGTCCATCAGCGTGCCGGCGTGCTGCTCGAAGATCTGGATGGTGCCGGGCACCTCGACGTCTTTCTGAATGGTCGCGCCGTTGACGTTGATCTTGATGACCGGAACCACGCTCGGGAGGTTGAGACCCATCGTCACCGGGTCGGGCACGTAGGGTGTCGGGCCGCCTGCATCGACCGTCATCATTCCCGCATCGGTGCCGGCATCGAGGTCGGTGCCCGAGTCGGTCGCGCCTCCGCCCGTGGCGCCGCCGCCACCTGCGACGCCACCGCCCGTGACGCCGCCTCCACCCGCGCCACCGCCAGTGCCTCCACCGGTGGTGCTGCCGCCGCCTGAGCCTCCGGTGCCGGAGTCGGACGTCGTCGTGCCTGCATCGTCAGTCGGAGCGACCGTCACGGTGCAGCTCGACACCAACGCAACGAACACCGGAATGATCAGCCAGCGAGCGGTCATCGCGCGCAATGTACACGTGACCGCCCGAGCTGAGACCTCGGACGTCATGTGACGCGTGCGGCTGGCGCGCCCGCCAAGCGGCTGGATCAACAGGTGGGATGTGGGGGCACTCCGGTTGCTCATGGGGGCGCCATGACCACCGTTCACCAGCAGGCCGTTGCTCGCACGCAGACCGCCATCACTGGCTTCGAGGCCGCGAACAAGTCGTTCACCGAAGCGAACCTGAAGTTGAACAACCTCTACACGCGCAAAGCGAAGGTCGCGGGCACGGTCGCCAGGCTCGAGCAGCAGGCGAAGGCAGACCCGAAGAAGTACGGCACCGCGCTCAAGGACATGAAGGCGAAGCTCGCCGGGCTCGACGCCGACATCGCAAAGCAGAGCGCGGTGGTCGCTGAGAAGGGCAAGGCGCTCAAGGCCAGCCGTTCCGAAGTCGACGCCGCCGAGACCGAAGCGCTGAAGGCCGCGAAGACCGCGGGTGTGCAGGGCGCGGTGTGGGTGGACTCGCTGGAAGACGCCGCGAGCCTTCCGGAGAACGTGCAGAAGCAGGTGCTCGGCGGCGTCGCGTACGTCTCGCGCGAGCAGGCGCTGGCGAGCGACGTGAAGGACGTGAAGGACGCGATTCGCAACATGGAGCCCGCCGACGCCATCAAGGTGCTCGACAAGAAACTGCAGGGCACGGCTCCGAAGGAGCAGGTGCGGCTGCTGCACGCGCTGCGCAAGGAGGTCGAGTTCCTCGCGCGCGAAGCGACCGGCGACGTCAACACCAACCCGCGCGCGGTTCCGGCGGGCGCGGCCTACGCCGAGACGATGCGGGTGCTCGACCCCGCGGCGCGCAAGATGCTCGCGCAAGCGGCGGCCGAGC
>JAEUJS010000410.1 GCA_016792935.1 Archangium sp.
CACATGCGAGCGCGGCCAGGCGCCAAGACTGCTCGGTGAAGAGCTGGGCTACCACGCGCAGCCATCCTTCTCCCTCGATGGAGCTTGGGTGCTCTTCGTGCATCACCCGCGGAAGGGTGGCCCGCCCGGGACGCACGACGCGGGCGCCAATGCGCAGCTCTACCGGGTGCGGCTCGACGGCTCTGGGCTCGAGGCGTTGACGAGCTCGAGGGGTTGCAAGGCCGCGCCGCACGACGTCGGAGGCGGCGTGGTGATGATGGTGCATCTGAGTTGCTTCGGCCCGCGCTCCATCGAGCTTTTCCGCGTGGCCGACAAGAGCGTCGTCGATGCCGCGCTGGTGGGGCAGGAGCCGCACTGGCCCGACCTCGCTTCTGACGGCCGGCACATGCTCGTCACGCGCGACACGTTCGAGAGCACCCAGGTGCTCGAGGTCGACTGGAAGACGAAGCGCAGCACCGTGCTCTGGAGCCTGCCGATGGGCAGCGAAAATGCACACGCTGCCTGGGGTGATGGCCGGTCGAGCGTTCTGTTTCAACGCGGCGGCGCCGTCTGGCGGCGGCGGCTCGGCGCGAAGCCGGTCGAAGAGAAGCTGTTCGAAATGGGGGAACCGTCATGAGGTCGACGCTCGTCGCCGTCGCCGCGCTGGCTCTTCTCGTAAGCTCGACAACCTTCGCCCAGCAGCCGATTTGTCCAGACCACCCGCGCGCCTTCACTTGCGAGAGCATGTGCTGTGGGCCGAACGGTCCTCCGGGTGGGCCTCCGGGCGACAGCCCTGGTCCTCCCGGGCCCGGCGATAAGGTTGGCGACCCCATCACCCTCGCGGGTCAGAGCGCTTGGCTCGAGACCCTCGACCTCACGGTGGACTTGCCGGTCGACAAGATTTGGCTCAAGCGCACGTATGCGTCGACCGACACGACGTGGAACATTGGGCTCGGCGCGAACGCTGCGTTCTACGTGCCGAAGCCGTTCGGCCGCTACTCGCGCGATGAGAGTCTGACGCGCAGCCGGATGGTCTGGGTGCACAACTTTTTTTCCTACGTTCTCGACGAAGGCAATTCGCTGAGCGTGAACACCCCGTGGCAGTCGGCCGCGTACTTCAATGACTGCACCCCCAGCGGGGCCCCGTGCGTGACGACGAAGGACGACCGGTGGTTTCCCGAGAGGCTCATGCACCTCGACACGGGTGGCTTCGTTCTCATCGGGCCGCAAGGCAGCCGCCACTACTACGAAACCTCGGCCGCCTTTCGCAGTGGCAAGACGCACTGGTTTCTCACCCGGCAGACCGACAAGGAGGGGAGGCCCCTTACTGTCATTGCCTACGGCGATGGTGGCACCTGTCCTGGCGTCTCTGACTCCGGCGTGCCTTACGTGACGACGGTGATGGCCGCCGACGGAGGACCGGGTCTCCGCTTCAACTACGTCGCGCTCCGCGTGGCTGATACGACGACGGGCGAGCGCGACTGCGTGGTGAGCTCCGTCGACGTCATCAAGCCGAACGGCACAGTCGGGGCGACCGTCCTGTACAGCTACGCGGGCGACGACGCGGGCCTGCTCTCCGGCGTCAGCGGAGGCTTCACCGACGAGTCGTACACTTACGGCAACGGCTTCGGGGTGCTTCGCTCCGGCTCGTACGTGTCGTTTCATCCGCTCTTCGACGCCAACCAAGACGCCGGTCTCGAGGCGACCGGCGACTTCTACGCGGGGCGGGACTTCAGCCTCGATGGCGGCAACGCCGTCGAGACCGTCTCGAGTCTGGGTATCTGCTCGCCGGGCAACGGCTCCTTCTCGCGCACCGCGGTGTTCCACGGCGAGACCGCGGGAGACGGAACAGGTCAAACGACGGACCCGGGATTCACATCGCGCTTTTCCATGTTGCAGCCCGGCACCGCCACTGGCGGGCACTCGAATGAAGTTCTGGCCAAGACGGATTCATGCACGAGCTCCCTGACGTGCTCCGCAGGTGTCGAGCTGTACGGCTGGCGGGACTCGAACAACGGCCCCTCGTGTGGCAACGGCCGGCTGGCGGCCCTTCGTAACGAGCTCGGCAACTGGTTCGTGGAGGACCACGAGTTCCTCGCGCCCGACGCCGGTCCGTTCGGGGCACAGTCATGCAACCCGACCATCGTGAACGCTCCCGGCCTTTGTACCTGGGAGCGGCAGGAGTTCAAGCGTGGGGTGAGCCCCTCGGTGACCAGCACCAATGCGCTGGAGACGAACTCCGCGAGCTACGGCTACACGGCCGACTTCTCGGTGCAGTACCCGCGGAAGGAGACGAGACCATCGGTGCTCGACAGCTCGACCGCGTACACCGAATACCAGTACACGGGCAGCTCGAATCACCTCAAGGCGGTCTTCAAGGTCGGCAAGACGAAGAACCTCACCGGCAGCATCGTGTCGCGCACCATCGCGACGTTCTACAAGACAGCGCGAATCTGCGGCGACACGACGCCGGACCCGCTAGGCCGCGTGCTCGCGATTGAAGGGCCGTGCGAGGTGTCTGACACCACCGCGACCTCCTGCACCGACAACCTGCCGCGCACGGAGCTTCACTATTACGCGACGAGCGTCACCAGCTACTGGAACGCGGGACGGCTCGAGCACGTCGACCAGTTCACCGGCGATTGCAGCTCGAAGCTGAGGAAGACGTACGACGAGTACACTGCGCTGGGCGACCCGGCAAAGGTCACGGACCCAAACGGCGTCGTCACGAGCTTTCTCTACAACGCCGCACGGCAAGTCACGCAGCGCGCAACGACACTCGGCACGACGTCTTACGAGTGGGAGAATGGCGAGCTGAAGTGGGTGACATACCCGCAAGCCAACAAGGAGTTCTTCTGCCACCGTCTCGGGACGGACTGCGACGGCGCCTGGACGAAGAACCTCATGGCGCAGACGAAGTTCGCATCCTCATGCACCACGGCGACGTGCTCGAGCTGGAGCGAGCGAATCCGCTACGCGTACTGGGACAACAGCAGCGACCTGCGCTTCGTGCGCCGGTACACGAACGCCGGAGGTAGCGAAGAGCTCCGCTCCGAGCAGGCCTTCGAGCCGAACGCTGAAGGACGGCCGACGTGGGCGAAGGTCGGCGACGTCGTCGACGCTGGCATCTCGGTCAGGCAGTTCGACGGCGCAGGGAACCTCACCGAGCTCGGGCCCGCGTTCAATGGCGCGCCTTCGTTCTGCCGAAACGGCAGCGCGCCGTCCGAGCTGTGCTCGTGGCTCCGGTACGACCGCGCGAACCGCCTCACCGAGGTTGATGGCTTCCCCACCGGGGCTCACGCGTCGCTGACGCGCTCCTGTTTCGATCACGACTCTCACGGCAACATCAAGCGCGTGTCGTTCGGCTGCGATGGGGGAAGCTCGAGTGCGTGCAACTTCGAGGGCGGCAGCTCCAGTTGCTCCGTCGCGCCGAACGACTACGTGCACGACGACTTCGGCAACATCGTCGAGGTGAAGCTCGCCGACACCGACAACGATGCCGGAACCGCGGTCGGCGTTTCTCGCTTCGCGCACGACGCGTTCGGCAACGTCATCACGGAGAAGAAGCCGATGGGGCAGACCGTTGACTCGACGTACGACGCGCTCGGCCGGCTGCTCAGCGTGTCGGAGTCTGGGTTCGAGTCGTTCACGCTCGGGTACGACTCGGCGACGGGCGAGTGCTCGTCGATTGAGAACACCGCAGGCCGCCTGAGCGTGCGCACCGACGCCCATGGCACGACGTGCTACTCGTACGACGTGGAAGGCCGGGTGGTGCTGGAGTTGCTGGTCCCGGTCGACGGCTCAGGTCCGTTCACCACCGAGTACGAGTATTCGGCCAACGGCAACCTGAAGAAGATTGTGTACCCGTACGGGCGAACCATCACGTACGGCTACCCGGCTTCGAACGGCGAGCTCGCTGACCGCGTGTCGAGCGTCTCGATGACGACCTACAATGGCAGCTCATGGACCTCTGCTCCCGGCACGGACATCATCACCAGTGTCACCTGGGAGCCGTACGGCGGCCTGCGCAGCTACGTCGCTCAGCACACGACGACGAGCACAAGTTCCATCGTCGAGCATTACCTCACCGGCAACGCCGAGGTGCCTCCCGATGGCAGCGCCATTCTCGCGTGCGGCGACACGGCCGGTTCGATGGGCTCGGGCTACGACAAGTCCGCGCGGCTGCGAGGCTTGCGCGTGACGAAGAGCGAATCGTCGGCCGCTAAGGGCGACTTGTTCAAGCGCCTCTATACGTGGCGCGCCGACCAGGTGGTTCAGATGGACACGTGCTACCTCGACGACGACCTGCCCATCACCGAGGTCTCGAGCTACGACAAGACGCTCCGTCTGACGCAGGTGCAGCTGCCGAACCAGCCGACGACGGGCGGCTGGCAAGGGCAGCAGGTGTTCACCTACGACATGCGAGGTAACAAGACGAACGTCGTCGTCGACATCTATGGGAGCAACTACAACCTCGAGCGCTCTGGCATCGCCCATGCGCCCGACTGGCTCACGAAGGAAAACTCGGGTGTGCTCGCGCACCGTTTTGTCTCGAACGCGAACGGCACCATCGTCAAGCGCACGACGCCGAATCAACAGGACACGGACATCGGCGGCACGCTGACCTTCAACGCGCGCGCGAACGGGCTCTATCGCTCGGTCGAGAAAGTGGCCGGCTCGCAGGCGAGCGTCACGTGGACGTATGCGTACGACGCGTTCAACCGCCGCATTCGAAAAGAGCATCCGACAGGCGACGCCGACAAGTTCTACTACGACACTGGCCATCAGCTGCTCGTAGACCTCGGCCTTCAGGCGTACACGGGCACACTGTCGGATTCCAAGTACCCCGTCGACGAGTACGTATGGCTCGACGGGCGGCCGGTCGCGGTCGTGCGAGCGAAGTTCGACAAAGAGATGACGCGGCAGGCAGACGCCACAGGGAGCTGCATGCGCATGGGAGTCGCCGCGGCGTGCGGGACCTACTTCATCGTCACCGACCACATCGGCAAGCCGGTGGTGACGCTGGACTCCAGTCGTCGCATCACCGGGGTCGGCGAGTACGAGCCGTTCGGCGCGCTGAATCGAATGGAGTTCTGGGCCGGCACCGGCTGGACGTACCCTGCCACCTCGGGCAACTATACGTTTGCGGTCGGCCAGCGAGCTCACGGGATGATGACGGCGATTCGTGCACATTTCACGCGCTTCGAGGCCGAGCAGACGTGCGCGCTGGGGTTCAAGGACGGCATCCAGCTCAAAGACAACACGACCGCTGCGTCGTGCCAGGACATGAGCGGGTACCTCGGCGAGGTCTGGAGCAACTGGTGCCCAGTGGTGCAGAACACGGGCGGCTACGGGTTGATGAACATCAACTGGCACGCCGACGTGTCGGGGCAGAACTGCGACCGCGGGGCTTCATGCTCGACTTGCCCGAACCCGAATGCGGCCTACGCGGGCTTCACGATGCGGGACTACGAGTACCAGCGGTACCAGGCTGACGCGGGGGCTTCGATGTACTTCCCGCCGCTGCGGTTTCCGGGCCAGTACTTCGATGAGGAGACCCACCTCCACGAAAACTGGAACCGCTTCTACGACCCAGTGCCGGGGGTGTACACGAGCGTCGAGCCGAAGCTAGGTCCCATCGCGGTGATCAGCCCGGAGATGAGCTACGCGGGAGCGATGCGGCCGGAGCTGCGTCTTGCGCTCGGGCTGCAGGGAGGGCCGCGCTTCGTCGGCGAGCAAGCCCAGAACGGCTTCAGCACGCCTGCGTATGCGTACGCGGGGAACAACCCGATCGCGAACATCGACCCCGATGGCCTCACGATGACGCCGGGGCAGATGACGAACCCGCCCGGCCCCTTTCAGAACAATCCCCCGCCGGGCTGGGGCGGCCCTCGACCGAGCTCGGGTACCTGCGGGGGCGCTGGTGCTGGTGCCGGCAGCTCGGTCAGTCCGGCCAACGTTGGGCAGTGCGTTCGGATGTGCATCGGGACGGTTGGTTTCATGGCGAGAGCGTGCAACCAGATGTACCCGCCCGGTCCATCGAGAGTGGCGTGCATGGCTGCGGTCGCGGCCTACGGCACAGCGTGCATTGCTGGTTGCGCCGGCGGAGGAAACTGATCGATGGCGACGACGCCTTCCGAGAACGTCGCGAAGATCCGCCGGCTGACTGAAGGGCTTGCTGAGGCGACTGACGCCGAGACCATCGGCGGCTCGGTGTTCCGACAGATCATGGGCGACATCGAGGCCGCTGCCGAACTGGTCGACCATCTCGAGGCCGGTGACGAGAAGTCATTCGAGCTGCACATCGCGATGTTGAAGGAGCGGTTGCTGCGGATCGCCAGCGCAGTTCTGCTGGCCAACGCGACGGCAGGGCAGGCTCAACCGAAGACGTGAGTGCCGACTGAGCCGGTCGCGCGGCCGGTGCTGATCAGCCGGCGACTTGAGCGCGTTCGAGGAACGCGTCGACGGTGCGGGTGAGCGTGTCGCGGTCGCGCTTCGGTAGCTTGTCGAAGGCCTGCAGACGTCGAGCGAGCCGGCGATCGCGCGCCGGACCAGGGCGCTCGCGCTGCTCGAGGCCGAGCAGCTCGTCGGCGGAGACCTCGAGGATGCCGGCGAGCTGGATGATGAGCTCGCCGTGAAGGCGCAGCAGCCCACGCTCGTAGTCGGAGACGACGGGCTGCGTGGTTTCGAGCATCTTCGCGAGCTCGACCTGGGTGATGCCCTTCTCCTTGCGGAGGCGAGCGAGCCGCTGGCCGAGTGTCTCTGCGTTGGCTGCTGCTGGCTTTCTCTTTTTCTCCAAAGCGGACTCCTCCCCTGCGCTGTCGAGCGCAGCGTAGAGCCGCCTTTCGAGGAGCATCGTCTCGGGGCATTGCCTCATATCGTATAGTCCGATATTAGTCGAACGCCCTGACACGCGCCTCCCGGAGAGCCGAGAGGCCCTTGACAGGTTTCGGAGGGAGCCTCGATGGCGCGTGTTTCAGACGAAGAGCTCGAGCGGCTGAAGAGAGAGGTGAGCCTCGAGCGGCTGGTGACGGCTCGCGGCGTGGAGCTGGTGAAGCGCGGCGCCGACCTGGTCGGCCGCTGCCCGTTCCACGAGGACAAAACGCCGAGCCTCGTGGTGACGCCGGCGAAGAACCTCTGGCACTGCCTGGGCGCGTGCCGCACCGGTGGCAGCGTCGTCGACTGGGTGATGCGGGCGGAGGGCGTCAATTTCCGCCACGCTGTCGAGTTGCTGCGCGAGGGCGTCGAGCTCTCCGGTCCAGTGGGCCCGCGCAAAGCGACGGTGCCGAAGCTGCCCTCGCCGGTGAGCAACGACACCGACGGGCCTCAGCTGCTCGCCCAGGTGCGCGACTACTACCACTCGACGTTGCGCACCGCCGGCGAGGCGTGGAGCTATCTCGAGAAGAGGGGCTTGAGGAACGACGAGCTCGTCACCCACTTCAAGCTGGGCTTCGCGAACCGCACCCTCGGCTTGCGAGTTCCGAACGCGAATCGAGCCGCTGGCGCCGCCATCCGAGGCAGGCTCGAGAAGCTCGGTGTCTTACGCAAGGGCTCGGGCCACGAGCACCTGGCCGGCAGCCTGGTGGTGCCGCTCGCCGACGAGAGCGGCACGGTGCTCGGCATGTACGGGCGCAAGGTGACAAAGGGCCTGCGGCCCGGCACGCCGCTGCATCTGTATTTGCCGGGCCCGCACCGCGCGGCCTTCAACTCGGCCGCGCTCCAAGGCCAGAAGAGCGCCATCGTCTGCGAAGCGCTGCTCGACGCGATGAGCTTCTGGTGTGCTGGCTTCCGGAACGTCACCGCCGCGTACGGCGTCGAGGGCTTCACCGTGCACCACGTGGACGCCCTCAAGCGGCACGGCGTGAAGGACGTGCTCATCGCCTACGACAGAGACGACGCCGGCGACGCGGGTGCTGAGGCGCTCGCGAAGCAGCTCGCAGGCCAAGGCTTCGCGTGCTGGCGGGTGCTCTTCCCGCGGGGCATGGACGCGAACGAGTACGCCGTCAAAATCTCCCCGGCGGCGAAGAGCCTGAACGTCGCGCTGCGCCAGGCGGCGTGGATGGGTCAGGGCGTGGCGCCGGGCACGCCGAGCTACAGCGGCGTCGCGGTGGCCGCGGCTCCTTCTTTAGTCGCCCAGCCAACCGGGGTGCTGCCGGTGAACGCGTCGGCGATCTCCGCCGCGCCAGTCCCATCCACGCCGGCCGCACCGTCGGCGGTGAGCGCGAGCACGCCGGCGCCGAAGACACCGGAGCTGCAGCTCGAGGAGAAGGAGGACGAGCTCGTGTTCCACTTCGGGCCGCGGCGCTACCGCGTGCGTGGGCTGTTGAAGGCGCTGTCGGCGGAGACGATGAAGCTGAATCTCTTCGTCTCGGCGGGCGAGCACTTCCACGTTGACACGCTCGACATGTACTCCGCCCGGAACCGCGGCGCCTTCGTGCGCGCCGCCGTCGACGAACTGCGCGTCACGGAAGAGACGCTCAAGGCAGACATGGGCGCGCTGCTGCTCAAGCTCGAAGAGCTGCAGGAGCAGCAGCTGAAGGAGAAGCTGGCAC
>JAEUJS010000456.1 GCA_016792935.1 Archangium sp.
TGCCGAGCGCGCGAACGATGACGTTCTTGTGCGGGAAGGCTTCGATCTCTTCGGGCGTGAGCTTCTTCGCCTTGAGGTAGTCGTTGAGCAGCGAGTGATCTTCCGTGATCTGCCGCAGCGTGTTGTCGCGGAAGAAGTACACGCGCGAGTCGCCGACGTGGCCCACCACCACCTCGCTGTCCTTCGCGAAGTAGATGGTCACGATGGTCGTGCCCATGCCCTTGTACTTGTTCTCGGTGGACGCCTTTTCGAAGATCCGCATGTTCGCCAGCTTCACTCCGGTGGCGAGGCGGTTCTCGTCGTAGTTCTTCTGCTTATCCATCTTGTACGGCCAGGTGATCTCGAGATCCTGGCTCGTCATGCGGAAGAACTCGGCGACCTCTTCGACGGCAATCTTCGACGCAATCTCGCCAGACGAGTGACCGCCCATGCCGTCGGCGACGACGAAGAGGCGCTCCTCAGGCAACAAGAGGAGGTTGTCCTCGTTGTGGTTGCGCTTCATTCCGACGTGGGTCTGGCCGGAGACAGCGATTTTCATGGGCGTCGCAAGGCTCAAGGAAGGGCGACAACTGAAGCAAACGTGAGCAGCCACGTAAAGCGACTTCAGGGTGCAACAGCCTCGAATGACAATCGATCTCCGGCTTCGGTTTTGCTGGCCAGTGCGGTCCCCGCTGGCAGTTCGAGCACCGATTTCGCAGAGAAGTAGACGCGGCTCATTCTCCACGCCGGCATGGCGTGGCACACGTCGACCACTTCGCCCTTCGCGTCGAGGAAGAGCGCGTCGATCGGAATCTTCATGAAGAAGGTGTGGATCGAGTTGCACGGCTCGATGTGCAGCCCGTGCCCCATCGGGAAGTCCGTGACGCCCATCAGCCCCTTGAAGCGCCGCATGAACGAGTCGGCTTTCCCGGCGTGATCGGCCAGCAACGTGTTGCGCGTCAGGTTCGTCACGCGGTAGCGCATCGCTCGTGCAGCCTACTCTGCTCCCGCAGATCGATCCGCCGTTCACGTTGGTGCTCGTCTCTCCGCAGATCCCGCCCAACACCGGGAACGTCGCGCGGCTGTGCGCCGTCAGCGGGTGCAAGCTGGTGTTGATCGAACCGCTCGGCTTCTCCATTTCCGACAAGGAGCTCAAGCGCGCTGGGCTCGACTACTGGGACAAGGTCTTCCTGAAGCTCTACCCGAGCTGGAACGCGTACCTCGAGGCCAACCCCACTGCGCCGAAATGGCTCTTCACCGCGCGCGGAGCCGATTCGAATGGGTTGTGGGACACGACGTTCGGTCGCGGTGATCACCTGATCTTCGGAGCGGAACCGACGGGACTTCCCCCCGAGATCCTCGCCTCGGGGGCAGGGAAGAAGTGCACCATTCCCATGCTCGAGGATGTGCGCTCGCTCAACCTGTCCACCGCGGTGGGGATCGCCGCGTACGAGGCGATGCGTCAGGTTCGACAGCGCTGAACCATGGCGTAGGCTCCCATTCCGCATGGGCAACCCGCAGGTGATCGAAGCGCTGTACCGCGCCTGGTTGGAACGCGCGACCGGCTGGCTGACGTGCACCGCGCAGGGGCGTGAGACGAAGATCCCCCTTCGCGACGGCAGCGTGGTCGGCAACGCGCTCGGCCTCTCGTTCGGCTGGCAGGGCACGGCGGCGGCGCTGGTGCAGTCGGGCCGCCTCGAGCTCTCGCAGCTCGACGCGCTGTGGGCGCGCGGTGAAGCGTCGGCGACCGACCCGGACACACTCGAAGAGCTCGGAGTGAAGACCAGCGAGGCGGATGCGGCGCGGGTGGTGGCGAGCGTGCGTGAAGCGGTGCGCCTCGCCGACTCGGTGCGCTTCGACGCGGGGGACGTGGGGCAGGGCGCGGTCGTGAGCGGCGCGCGCGTGGTGCGCGAGGCGTGGATCCCGCGCGAGGTCGAGGAGCCCGACTATTTCATCGTGCAGGATCTCGCTGCCGCGAAGCAGTGGGAGCTCGATTCCGACGAGCAGGCGTGGCTCGAGTCGTTCACCGATTGGACGCAGCCCGACGCGCCGACGCCCGCGCAGCTCGCGTTGCTCGAAGTGCTCACGCGCAGCGGTGCGCTCGACTCGATTCCCGCGGTCGAGATGCGCCGCCGCCGCGAAGAAGAGGAGCGGCTGGAACGCGAAGAGGCTGAGCGCCAGCGCGCGGAAGCCGAGCGTCTGCGTCGCGAGGCCGAAGAACGCGCACGGCTCGAAGAAGAAGCGCGTCAGCGCGCGGAAGCAGAGCGCCTGCGCCAGGAAGAAGAGGCGCGCCTCGCTGAAGAGGCCCGCATCGAGGCGGAGCGTCGCGCCGAAGAGGCCCGCATCGCTGAAGAGGCGCGGATCGAGGCGGAACGTCGCGCGGAAGAGGCGCGCCTCGCGGAAGAGGCCCGCATCGAGGCCGAACGTCGCGCGGAAGAGGCGCGCCTCGCCGAAGAGGCCCGCATCGAGGCCGAACGTCGCGCGGAAGAAGCGCGCCTCGCCGAAGAGGCCCGCATCGAGGCGGAACGTCGCGCGGAAGAAGCGCGCATCGCCGAAGAGGCCCGCATCGAAGCGGAACGTCGCGCGGAAGAGGCGCGCATCGCCGAAGAGGCCCGCATCGAAGCGGAACGTCGCGCGGAAGAGGCGCGCCTCGCGGAAGAAGCCCGCATCGAAGCCGAGCGTCGCGCGGAAGAAGCGCGTCTCGCGGAAGAAGCCCGCATCGAAGCCGAGCGTCGCGCGGAAGAAGAGCGTCTCGCGGAAGAGGCCCGCCTCGAAGCCGAGCGTCGCGCGGAAGAAGCACGCCTCGCGGAAGAGGCCCGCCTCGAAGCCGAACGTCGCGCCGAAGAGGCACGGCTCGCGGAAGAGGCCCGCCTCGAAGCCGAACGTCGCGCCGAAGAAGCACGTGCGGAAGAGGCCCGTCTCGAAGCCGAGCGCCTCGAGGCGGAACGTCGCGCCGAAGAAGCCCGTCTCGAAGCGGATCGACAGGCCGAGGCCGCGCGTCGTGCGGAAGAAGCGCGTCTGGCCGAAGAAGAGCGCCTCGAGGCCGAGCGAAAGGCCGCCGAAGCAGCCCGTCTCGAAGCGGAGCGCGCCGAAGAGGCCCGTCGCGAGGAAGAGCGCAAAGCTGAAGAAGAGCGCCTCGCTGAAGAGGCTCGCCGCGAAGAAGAGCGCAAAGCCGAAGAAGCGCGCCTCGCTGAAGAGGCTCGTCTCGAAGCCGAACGTGAGGCGGAGCGGAAGGCCGAGGAAGCTCGCAAGGAAGAAGAGGCGCATCAGGCGCGCCTGGCTGAAGAACGCCGCGCCGAGGAGGAGCGCAAGGCCGAGGAAGAGCGTCGCGCGGGAGAAGAGCGCAAGGCCGAGCTGGCCCGCCGTCGCGCCGAAGAAGAGCGTCTGGCCGAAGAGGCTCGCAAGGCGCAGGAAGAGGAACGCGCCCGCGCAGCTCGCGTGAAGGAAGAAGAGCGCGCCGCCATCGCTCGCCGTCAGGCCGAAGCCGTCGAGCGCGCCGAGGAAGAAGAACGAATCGCGCGCCAGACGCAGCTCCGCGCCGCGGAGGAAGCGCGCATCGAAGCCGAACGCGTCGAAGCCGAACGGCGTCGCGCCGAGGAAGCCGCCGAACGCGAGCGCCTCGAGCAAGAAGAAGAGCGTCGCCGCGCGGAAGAGGCCGCCGAGGCCGAGCCTCAGCGCCTCGCCGAAGAAGAGCGGGTGCGCGCCGAGCAGGAAGCCCGCGAGCGCGCCGAAGAGGAGCTCGCGCGCGTTCGCCGCCAGCGCGCCGATGAAGAAGACGCTCGCCAGCGCGCCGAGATGTTCGAACGTATTCGCGCCGAAGAAGAGGCGCGTCGCGCCGCCGAGGCCGCGAAGAAGAAGGAACAGGAAGAAGCAGAAGCCCGTCAGCGCGCGGAGCAGGAAGCGCGTGAGCTGGCCGAGGAAGAAGAGCTGCTCAAGGCCGCTGCGCAAGCCCGCCAGCGCGCCGAGGAAGAGGCTCGCAAGAAGGCCGCGGCGGCTGCTCCGGCGAATCCGCAGCAGTCATTGCTGGAGCGCATGAACGCGGCGTTGCGCCAGGCGACCTACGTGGGCCCTGCGCCGACCGCGCCGCCGGCTCCCGAGGCGCCGACGCGCTCTCGCGAAGAGAAGACCGACCCGCACATCGCGATGCCCGTCGCGCCGATGCAGCTGACCCAGACGGCCCCGCCGCCGTCGAACATTCCCCCTCCGTCAGCGCCACGCAAACCGCTCAAGCTCGGTGGAGCCGACCCGCAAGAAGACGCCGATCTCTGGAGCATCGCGCAGCCCGCGAATCCCGCGACGCCCGCTCCTGGTGGGGTGCAGAGCTTCGAAGAGGCGCTGCGTCGCGTCGACTCGAGCCTCGAGGCGTTGGTGGGAACGACGCCCTCTCCGCGGAGCGCGGTCGCCATTCCCGTCGAGCCCCTGGTGGAGCCGCTCATCGAGGCCGAGGTCGTCTCCACGGCGCCCACCGCCCCGACCGATCTGATCGAAGCCGAGGTCGTCAACGAAGACGCGGCGGCCGAAGAAGCCAAGATTCGCCGTCAGCGCCTGCTCAAACGCGCGATGGAGAACCTCGGTTCGCTGCCGCACCGGGAGCAGATCGCTCCGGTCAGCTCGGGCTCGGGCATCACCGCCGCGCCGCCGATGTCGTCGTCGCCCACGCAGCCCGTCATTCAGCCGCCGCCCAGCGCGCCGGTGCCGCCGCCTTCCGCGCCACGCGCCAGTGCACCGCCTCCACGGCCCTCGGCACCTGCGTCGACCGTTCCCGGAAATCCCGTCGGCGCGCCGTTGCCGCCCAGTCCCTCGGGCATCACGCGGCCGCCTCCCAGCGCCGCTGATCAGCAACTCGGCGCGCAGATCGAAGCGCGCTTCGCCCAGCTGACCCGCAAGGATCACTTCCTGACGCTCGGAGTCGCGCAGACCGCCACCAGGGAGCAGGTGAAGAGCGCGTTCCTGAACCTCGCCAAGACCTTCCACCCCGATCGCCTGCCGCCGTCGCTCCCGCACCTCGCGTCGAAGATGAGCTCGGTCTTCGAAGGCATTCGCGAGGCGTACGAGACGCTCTACGACGAGGCCAGGCGCGCCGCGTGGGTCGCCAGCCGTCAGGCCATCGGTCCGGCGGGAGGCACGGGCAACAACCCCGCACTCAACGCGAACCAGGCATCCGACCTGTTCAAGATGGGCGAGGCCTACTTCAAGAAGCGCGACTACAAGAACGCGGAAGCTCACTTCGGCAAGGCGCACGCCATCGACAAGGCGGCGACCAGCCTCTCCGCGCAGGCGTGGTCCATCTACATGGACCCCACGCGCAAGCCCGAGGGACCGGCGGCGCGCGCGATGATGGCCAAGGCGCTCACCATCGATCCCAACTCCGATCGCACGCACTACCAGCTGGGCGTCATCGCTCGCGTCGATGGCGACATGGAGAAGGCCGAGAAGCACTTCCGCGAGGCGGTGCGGGTCAACGCGCGGCACCTGGAAGCGAATCAGGAGCTGCGGCTCATCGAGATGCGCAAGAAGAAAGCGGCGGGACCGCCCACGAACAAGGGCGGCGGCTTCTTCGGGTGAGCTACGCGGCCAGCCAGCGCGCGATGGCCTTCTTCTCTTCTTCGCGAATGCCGACGAATTCCACGCCCATGCCGGCCACCTGGCCCGGCTCGGGGAAGCGCCGCACCCACGCCACCCGGGCCTGCGCCTGCACGGAGATGGACCCCGGAACGTCGAAGAACAGCGAGAGCGCCTCTCCCTGTTCGAGCAGCAGGTCCGAGCGGAGAAACGCTCCGCCGGTCGACAGATCTTCCGAGGTGAAGGTCAGCGTTCCAGCCCCGCTGGTGTCCCGGGCTGAGAAACGGGCCTGTAGCGCCGCGCGTTCCTCTCTCCGTTGGGGTTGTTCAGAGGCCCTGGGGCCGACGGCGTCGGGGGGCTGACCAGACATTCGACGCATTGGAGACGTTGACTCTCTGCGTAGCAAGGCGAAACTCCGCCCGCTTTCCTTCTCTCCACCTCAAAGGCCTGATTCGTGGCGAAGCAGCACCTCCTCCTGGTCGATGCCGATGCGAAGAGTCTTCGCGTCATGGAGGTCAGCCTCAAGAAGGCCGGCTTCCAGGTCACCACGGCGATCCACGGAAAAGACGCCCTCGAGAAGGTGCAGATCAGCCCGCCTGATCTCGTGCTGTCCGAGACGCGCATGCCGGAGATGGACGGCCTCGAGCTCTGCAAGGTGATCAAGAGCGACGAGCGCTTCCGTCACATTCCGTTCGTCTTCCTGACCAGTCAGAAGGCCGTCGAGTCGAAGGTGAAGGGCCTCGAGCAGGGCGCCGACGACTACCTGACCAAGCCGATCTACATCAAAGAGGTCGTCACCCGCGTGCGCATGATTCTCCAGAAGGTGGAGAAGGAGCGCATCGATCGCAAGGAGACGAAGAACGGCTTCGTCGGAAACCTGAGCGACATGGGCGTGGTCGATCTCGTGCAGACCTTCGAGATCGGTCGCAAGACCGGCGTCATCAAGCTCGAGGGAGATCGCGCCGGCGTCGTCTACTTCCGCGAGGGCCGCGTGATCGACGCGGAGCTCGGCCGGCTGCGCGGTGAGAACGCGTTCTACCGGATGCTGAACACCTTCGAAGGCAAGTTCGAGGTGTCCTTCGTTCCCGTCGATCGGCCCGAGCGCATCGAGGTCTCGACGCAGGGTTTGTTGATGGAAGGCATGCGCCGGCTCGACGAGTGGGGCCGCATGCTGGAGCAGCTGCCTCCGCTCGAGACCATCTTCGAGCTCGACTACTCGCAGCTGTCCGATCGGCTCGCCGAGATCCCCGATGAAGTGAACGGGCTGCTGCGGCTGTTCGATGGGCGTCGCAACCTGTCGCGCGTGGTCGATGACTCCGACTTCGAAGATCTCGCGGCGCTGGGCATCGTCAGCAAGCTCTACTTCGAAGGGCTGATCAAAGAGGTCGGCGCGCCTTCGGCCGACGGAGATCGTCCGCGCAAGCCGGGCATCGAGGAATGGCTCAACACCGGGCCCGCGCCGCAAGGTGGGGAATCGCCCGTCGCTCCCGCCGTGACGCCCGCGCCGTCGTTGCCGCCGCTGATGCCGAGCGTGGCGCCGAGCATCAAGTCATCCAACTCGCCGGTGCCGCTGCCCGCGCCACCGCCCGAGGTGGTGCACGAGATCGACGCCGCCGAGCCCGAGCTGCCGATGCCGGTCGAGGAAGAGCCCATCGAGGTTCCGCCCGAGCCCGAGCCGGTGCCCGTCACGCCGCCTTCGCGCACGCGCGCTGATGTGCTTCCCCACCCATCGTCGTCGCCCCAGGGGGCTTTGACGCAGCCGAGCATTCCCGTGCCGTTGCCAGGGGCTGCGACGCCGACCTCTCCGCGCGCCGACGTCATGAAGTTCGAGCCGCGTCCGCGCGGTTCCACGCCGCCGCCGCGCACCAGTGTTCCCGCGCAGCAGTTCCTGCCGCAGGCGTCTCCGCCGGGACCGACGCAGTTCCTCGTCGAGCAGCCGCCGCGGGAGCTCGATCGCGCGCGCCGCCAGCTCCTCGATCAGTGGGCGTCGATCGAAGGCGAGGGCATCGAGACGACGTCGTCGTGGGGTGCGGCTCCGGGTTGGGGCCGCTACGACTCGCGCACCAGTCCGGTTCCGCAGCCGATGCCGATGTTGCGGCCGCCGCCTCCCATCGAGGTTCCTGCCGCGCCGCCGGTGTTCGGTGGTGCTGCGCTCGAGCGGAGAGATCCTCCTGCGCGCGGCTACACGTCGTCGTCACCGACGCCCGTGCCGCAGCGCCCGCCCACGCCGGTTCCCGCGCCCGCGCCGCAGGTGGTCGCTGAGGAAGAGCTCGTTCCCATCGAGCCCGTCTCGGAGACGTTCACCGGTGGCCCGCAGTCGACGCCGCCCACGCCGCCGCCTGCGTCGCTCAACTTCCGTCAGCCTGCGCCGCCGCCGGCGCCTCCTCCGACGCCGCACGCGGGAGTGCCGAACGCGGGTCCTCCGCCCGCCGGGCCGCTGATGCCGCTGACGCCGGTGGTGACCGTGACGCCGGTGCCGATGTCGGCGATCAGATCAGCCGACGCGTCGGCTGGGGCGATCGGCAAGGTCAAGACGCCTGCGCCGCAGCCGCCGCCTGATCTCGAAGACGGCTTCTTCGGCGACGCCGAGGGCAAGAACAGCCAGCCGTTGTCGATCGAGAACCCGATGCCGCCCACGTCCAACCGGACGCTGCCGCTGGTGATCATCGCGGGCCTCGCCATCGGCATCATCGGCACCATCATTCTTTCGAGCGGCAGCAGCACCACCAACGAAGAGATCGACTCGGGTGTGACGGTGGTGGTCGTCGACGCGGGCGTCGTTGAAGAGCCTGAGTTCGACGCCGGAGAGACCGCGATCGCCGTGCAGGATCCGCTCGTCGATGCGGGCGAGGCGGTGGTCGTCGCTCCAGTGATCGACGCGGGCACGCAGGTCGCCGCGGTCGTCGATGCGGGAACGCAGCTCGCCGCGGTGATCGACGCAGGCAAGCCGGTCGTCGATGCGGGTACGGCCATCGCCGCGGTGGTCGATGCCGGTGCACCGGTCGTCGTCGCCGCGAAAGACGCCGGTCAGCCTGCCGTCGCCACCGTGAAGGACGCCGGAGTGCTCGTCGCCGAAGTGAAGGACGCGGGCGTCGCTGCACCGGTGGGTGGAGACTTCGCCAAGCTGGTCGACGACGCGCGCGCGGCGATGGTGGCCGAGCGCTACAAGAAGGCCGTGCAGCTCTTCCGCGACGCGGCGAAACAGCAGCCCGACGATCCCGAAGTGCGGGCCGGCCTCGGCATCGCGCTGGTGATGTCGGACATCGGGTTCAAGGAAGCGATTCCGTACCTCAAGGACGCGGTGAAGAACGACCCGAAGAACAGCCGTGCGTGGTTGGCGCTCGGCATCGCGTACCAGAACCTCGGGCAGGACGGCGCGGCCAAGGCGCCCTACCGCGAGTTCCTCAAGCTGAAGCCGAGCGGTGCGCAGGCTGACGAAGTGCGCGCGGCGCTCCAGGCGATCCCGTAAGAGGTTTGGGTCGTGCGCGTTCTCGGCATCGAGACCTCATGCGATGAGACGGCGGCTGCCGTGGTCGAGAACGGCCGCGTGGCGTTGTCCGACGTCGTCTCGACGCAGATCGACATCCATCGCCGTTGGGGAGGCGTCATCCCCGAGCTCGCGAGCCGCAACCACGTCCTGCAGGTGATGCCGGTCATCGACGAGGCGCTCACTCGGGCTGGCGTGAAGCTCACCGATCTGGACGGACTCGGCGTGACGAGCGGTCCCGGTTTGCAGGGCGCGTTGCTGGTGGGGCTGCAGGTCGCGAAGTCGATCTCGCTGGCGACGGGTTTGCCGCTGGTGGGCGTGAATCACCTCGAAGGGCATCTGCTCGCGATTCGCCTCGCGCCCGATGCTCCGGAGCCGCCGTTTCTCGGCCTCGTCGTCAGCGGCGGTCACACCACGCTCTACGAAGTGCCGGCGTTCGGCACGTACAAGAAGCTCGGCAGCACGCGCGACGACGCCGCTGGAGAGGCCTACGACAAGGTCGCCAAGCTGCTCGGGCTGCCGTACCCGGGTGGGCTGCCGATCGATCAGCTCGCGGCGACCGGAGACCCGAAGGCCATCTCGTTCCCCCGCGCGCTCAAGCAGAACGACGTGCTCGACTGGAGCTTCTCGGGCTTGAAGACCGCGGTGCTCAATCACCTGCAGCAGCACGGCGTGCCGACGGGTCAGGCGCTCGCGGATCTGTGCGCGTCGTTTCAGGAAGCGGTGGCGGATGCGTTGACCAAGAAGGTCATGCTCGGCGCGAAGAAGGTGCGGGCGCGGCAGCTGGTGTTGTGCGGCGGCGTCGCGGCGAATTCGCGGCTGAGATCGCTGGCGCAGGAGCGCGCGGACGATGCGGGCATCAAGCTGTACCTGCCTCCCAAGCGGCTCTGCACTGACAACGGCGCGATGATCGCGGTGGCTGGACATGAAGCGCTGCAGCGCGGAGTTCGCAGTCAGCTCTCGCTCGACGCCGATCCGTCGTGGAGACTCGGCTCGTGAGCACAGGTGGAGCTGAGCATCCGAAGGAGATGTTGCGGCGGCTGAAGCTCGAGCCGAAACACAGCTGGGGTCAGAATTTTCTCAGCGACGAGGTGATCCTCGAGCAGATCGCCGAGGAAGCGCTGCTGCGCAAAGACGAGCCGTGCATCGAGCTGGGGCCGGGCCTCGGTCACCTCACGCGGTTTCTCCTCGAGACCGGAGCGAAGGTCACCGCCGTCGAGCGCGATCGCGACATGGTGCGCGCGTTGGCGGCCCAGAAGCTCGAAGGGCTCACGTTGGTGGAAGGCAACGCCGCCGAGCTCGACTTCGCGAAGACCGCGGGAGCCGATCAGGTCGTGGTGGTGGGAAATCTGCCGTACCACCTGTCGAGTCCGATCCTCTTCGAGGTGCTGGATCAGGCGAACCACGTCCCGCGCGCGGTGTTCACGCTGCAGAAGGAAGTCGTCGATCGGCTCGCCGCGAAGCCCGGTGGCCGCGAGTACGGAATCCTCACCGTGATGTTGGGCCTGCGGTACCAGATCGAGTGCCCGCTGCAGGTGCCGGCGCACTTGTTTCATCCGCCTCCGAAGGTCGATTCAGCGGTGCTGAAGCTCACGCGCTGGCCGAAGCCGGCGGCGGAAGTGAAAGACGAGCTGCGGTTCCGTCGCGTGGTGAAGGCGGGTTTTGCGCAGCGTCGGAAGACGCTCAGCAACTCGCTCAAGAGCGACAAGACGCTGTGTGACGACTGGGTTCCGGTGCTGACGGCCGCGGGAGTCGATGGCTCGCGTCGTGCCGAGACGTTGTCGATCGCCGAGTTCGCCGCGATCGAGCGCGCGCTGCCGTGAGCTTCAGCGCCTGGTCGCCGTCACCGCCACGATGCGCGACCCGCGGCCTTCCACCAGCCCATCGCGCGCGGACACGGTGAAGCCGAAGCGCTCGAGCGTGGGCCGTGCCTCGGGCCAGGTGAACGTCAGGTAGAACATGATGAACGGCGGCTGCACGAGGGCGTTGCGCACGTGCATCGCGGCGTTGAACCCACTCGCCAGCCAGAACGCAGGTGACGTGCGCGCAGGCATCGGGCTGGTCAAGAAGACGAACCGGCCACCGCGGACGAGCGCACGGTGAATGCCATCGAGGAGCGCGTCTTCGTCTTTGCCCACGAAGTGGCCGAACGCGCCCGCACTGGTGACGAGCTCGAAGGCGCTCTGGAAGCTCAACGCACGAGCGTCCTGCTTGAGGAGCTCGACGTTCGGGCCCACGCGCCGCCGCGCCTCGTCGAGCATGCCCTGCGAGAAGTCGACTCCGGTCAGGCGGCCGCGCACGTATGGAGCGAGGTGCAGCA
>JAEUJS010000473.1 GCA_016792935.1 Archangium sp.
TCGCGTTCAACATTCTCAACCTCGGGCGGCTCAAGCTCGGCGCGGGTGTGCTCGGCGGCATGAAGCTGCACCTCGCGGGGGCGTGCAACTACACGGCGGATCGCAAGCAGTTCGACACGCCGATCATCCGCTTCGGGCTGACGCGCGAGAAGTTGGCGCGCATGGTGACTGGCATCTACGCGGTGGAATCGATGGCCTACCGCACGTCGGGGCTCATCGATGATCGCGTGAAGGGCGGGGCGAAGCTGCTCGACGCGATCGAGGAGTTCAACGTCGAGGCGAGCATCTTGAAGGTGCTCGGCAGTGAGTTGCTCGGTTCGCTCATCGATGACGGCGTGCAGCTGCACGGCGGCGCTGGCTACATCGAGGAATACCCCATCGAGCGCGCGTACCGCGATGCGCGCATCAATCGGATCTTCGAGGGGACGAACGAGATCAACCGGCTGCTGATCACCGGCACGTTGCTCAAGCGCGGCATGAAGGGCCGCATCGATCTCTTCGGTGCGGGTGTGGAAGCGCCGACGGCTGCGGATGCGTACGTCGAGAACCTGAAGCGGCTCGCGCGGCTCACGCTGCAGGTCGCGGTGGAAGCGCACGGGCCGAAGCTCGAGCACCACCAGATGGTCCTCGCGTGCGTGTCGGATCTGATCATGGACGCGTTCGCGCTCGACGCGATGACGGCGCGCAATCGGCAGCTGACGAAGAAGCGCGGCAAGAGCGAGGCGTGGCGCGAGGCGACGGTGAAGCGCTACTCGAATGAGGCGCACGGTCGCGCGCTCAATACGGTGCGTCGCGCGATGTCGGCGTGCATGCAGGGCGAGGCGCTGACGACACGTCTCCGCGAGGCGGAGTCGTTGCTGGTGTGGCAGCCGTTCGATTCCGAGGCGAACGATGAAGTGCTGGCGTCGGCAGTCGAACAGGCGCGTGGCTACCCAAGCTTGATGGAAGGGTGAGACACTGCCGTCGATGCACAACGGTGAAGCCAGTCTCGAGCAGACCGATACGAGCAAGAAGGCGCTCGCGCGCCAGGTTGAGCTGTTTCGGGCGATGACGGTCGATCAGCGCTTGCAGCGGACGTTCTCGATGTCGGCATCGATGCGAGAAGTCGCACTTGCGGGACTTCGAAGGCTGCATCCGAACGACGACGACGACGCGCTTCGGGTTCGACTCGCGACGCTGATGTACGGGGCTGAAGCGGGCGAACGCATCAAGCGGCTGCTTGCACGGAGCAGCGGCTGAGCCCCGAACTCGTCGTCGCGCTCCTCGTCGCTCGCGCGTTCGAGAAGATCGGCGTGGCCTATTACGTGTGTGGCTCCGTCGCGTCATCAGCTCAGGGCATTACGCGCTCGACAGCGGACGTTGATTTCGTCGTCGATCTCATGCCGCAACACATCCGCCCTCTGCTCGATGCGCTCGGCAGTGAGTTCGACGTCGACGAAGAGATGCTGGCTGATGCGGTCGAAAATCGGCGGTCGCTCAACATCTTCAGCAAGTCAGCAGTGAAGGTGGACCTGTTCGTGGCGGGATTTCGCGCGTGGGATCGCGAACAGTTCAAACGAACGCAGACGGGAAACCTGGTCGACTCAGCGCCGAGTTCGATCGTGCTTCCGTACGCGCGCTGCCGTGCGGCACCGTACTGGGGTGCGCGTCAAACGTGTGAGGGCTGCGGTTGCGGAGCCAGGCACGTGCTCCTCATCGGAGAGATGCACGGCGACGGTTGGTTTCAGTTCTACTTCGCGCTCCTCGCTCGAGAAGGTGCGGAGCGACATGTGTGGTTCGCACTGGGCGGCGTGACGAACGACGCGCGGCAAGGCTACGCGAGCGCGACGAAGTCTTTCCTGATGAGGCGAAACGCGCGTGGGTCTTCCGGACCATCGACCAACTCGTCGAGGCCGACCCCGAGATCAACGCGTTCATCGCGGACCGTTCTACGGCTGACTGACGAGCGTGACGTCGAACACCAGGATCGCGTTCGGCGGAATCGGGCCCTGACCGCTCGCTCCGTAGCCGAGCGCCGGCGGAATGATCAGCTGCCGCTTGCCGCCGGTCTTCATGCCTTTCACTCCCAGATCCCAGCCCTGGATCACCACGCCTTCGCCGAGCACGAACTGAAAGCCGCGGCCCTGGTTGGAATCGAACTGCGTGCCGTTCGCGAGCCAGCCCGTGTAGCGCATGGTGAGCGTGTTGCCCTGCGCTGCGATCGAACCGCCGCCTTCCATCTGATCGCGGATGTACATGCCGGAAGGCAGCTTCTGCGACGCGGAGAGGTCGACTGCGAGCGCGGCTGCGAAGGTCTCTTCTTCGATCGTCTTTTCGGGTGCGCATCCAACGAGCGCCAACACCAGCACCAGTAACGCGAGCCTCATGAGAGCTGCACCTTTCCCGTGATCAAGGTGAGCGGGTAGGCCGCCGCCACGCCAGGTCCGAGCGGGTTGAAGACGATGCCGTCGACTCCAGCGCGCGGGAGCGTGTGGAAAATCTGCGTCCCCGTCATGTGCACTGGCTTCAGCCCCGGCGCCTGCCCCAACACCTTCTGAAAACAATCCGGAGCTGTGAACAGCATCGCCGGATTCTCGTAGCCACCCGTGCCTTGCGCGGTGGCGATCGCTCCGTTGGGCAGCGAGAGCACCGTGTAGCCCTCGAACGCCTTCATCGCCTTCGCCAGCACCTCGAGATTTCCCGCGACCATCAACTTCTCGAGCCCCACGGCCTGTCCCCAAAGACGAGCGAGCGGCAGCGCTTCCTTCCCCATGAACCAGAAATGCGCCTGCGGCCCACCGGGGTTGATCTTCACCTTCACGTCTTCATCAGCCGAGAGCTGAGACAGCCACTCGACTCCGCTCACCGGCGTCACGAATCCACCCAGCGGCGTCTGCGCCACCAGGTCGAGACACGACTCATCGCTGAAGGCGTAGATCTCACCGGGCGGCGGCGCTCCGTCTTTGCCGAGCATCACGATGCGATCGAACTCGCTGCGACCGAGTCGCGGCGCAAAGCCGAGCGGAATGAAGAACTCGTCGTGTGACGCGATCGCTCGCATCACTTCTTCCTGCGTGGCGGCCTTCTTCGAGAACCGCTCCAGCACTTCGAGCAACGCACTCATCCGGTTCACCACCTAACGCCGTCGCCCCAGGGGGCTTTGGTCAGCCGAACGTGAGCCGCGCGATCCACGGCGGAGTCGGCAGCGCCTTCAACGTCAGCAGGTCATCGAGCATCTGCGCGACCGCGGGATCCAACCGACCGAACGAAACCCCAACGCGCGGAGGCACGGTCGCGCTTTCCCGCGTGCTCACCAGCCACACGACCTGACCCGTGACGTTCAGCACGCCGGTCGTCAGCCGCATCGAGATCGAAAAGCCACCGCCGACCTTGATGTGTCGCGGCAACGCATCCGACTCCACGTCGATGCCCACGCCCGCCGAAGAGATGTCACGCAACCGATACGTTGGCGCATCAGGTCGATCTTCCGTCGCGCGAACGTGCAGCGGAATGCGCGGCGTCTTCCGTTTCTTGTCGAACGCCGCCGTCTCGAAGATGCGCTTGATGACCGCGTCGAGCCCCTGTCGCCCCTTCGGCGGCTCGTACTTGATGTGGAGCACGTATTTGCCCGGCGCCGTCTCCGTCACCGTGAGCACCGTGCCCGACACCTCGACCGATTCCTTCACGCCAGGCGACTTGAGCTCGAAGACGAACTTCGTTCCCACCGGCAGCGATTTCTTCGTCTCGATCCGCACGCCGCCGCGCCCGACGCTCTTGGTCAGCTCGCCCAGCAGCGATTCGGGCGTCTTGTAGGCGACCTTGAGACGGACCGGAGTCACAAGCCCCGCTTCTTACAGTGCTTTCCAACGGATCAGGGGACGGCGTTCGGAAAGCGCGATCAGGACCCTTTCTTGACCCCCTCGAAAACCGTCCCTATTTTCGTGGCCCGGTGGCAGAAAGTGGTAACGGGCGGATCAGAATCCCTCGGAGTGGAGTGGCAGGGCAGTGAGGGGCATGCAGGGTCAACGCAGAAAAAAAGAAGGGTCGGCGCGTGTTTCGCGGCGTCTTCGAACACCAGATCGACGCGAAGGGACGAACCAGCTTCCCGGTGAAGCTGCGCGAGACGCTTGTCGGCTCGTACGACGACCGTCTGTCTGGCCACCCAACGGCGTCGCCCCAGGGGGCTTCGCTCATCGTCACCACCGCGCTCGATCCGTGCCTGCACTGCTACCCGGTGAAGGAATGGGAGCACTTCGAGCAGGCGCTCTCCCGCCGCAACCCGATGGAGCCGGGCGTGAAGTCGCTGCTGCGCCTGTACGTGGCGAGCGCGCAGGAGATCCAGCTCGACAAGTTGGGGCGCGTGCTGATCCCGCCGTCGCTGCGAGCGCACGCGGGCCTCGAAAAAGATCTCGTGTGGGCGGGCATGGTGAAGGTGATCGAGCTCTGGTCGAAGGACGGCTGGTCGAAGGCGCAGGACGAAGCGCGCCACGAAGCCGATTCCGCCGACGTGATGCGCGTTCTCACCGAGCTGCGATCGAGCTGACTGATTTTGTTTTTCGAAAGGGCCGAACCAGTGACTCAGTTGATTGACCTGGAAGTGATGCAGAGCGCGACCCCCGCTACAGAAACGTCTCGCGTCATGACGATGGTGCTCGACGGTGAGCTCGATCGCGCGGACGTGGACGAGATCGTCGCCATGATCGGACGGTTCGGAGAAGACGGCGTGTGCGAGCTCGTCATCGACTTCTCGAACGTCACGCACTTCGACTACCGCGGGGTGAAGCCCCTGGTGCGTCGCGCAGAAGTGCTTCGCGAGCTGGGTGGCGATCTCAAGCTCGCCGGCATGTCTCCGTACCTGCACGCGATCTTCCGCAGCGCGGGTGCGCACGACGCCTTCGATTATTTCGTCGCCGCTGACGAAGCCGTCCGCTCGTTCGAGCGCGGCGTGTTGCTCTATTCCCCCGGTCCCTTCCGATGAGCACCGTCGACGTCGCCACCGGCAAACAGCAACGGCGCCCATGGCGACGCGACGGTCTCATCTGCGGTGACCTCGAATTCGGGTGAGCGGTTTTTCTCACCAGACCGTTCTCCTCGCGGAGACGGTGACGTTGATGGTGCCCGGCTCGTCACCGGGTCTGGAAGGTCGCGTGATCGTCGACGGAACCTTGGGCGGTGGAGGTCACACCGAAGCGCTTCTCGAGCGCGGCGCCCGTGTGTTCGGGATCGACCGGGATCCGCTCGCTCTTCAAGCTGCTTCTGCGCGTTTGGCTCGTTTTGGAGATCGCTTCACTGCGGTCCGCGGTGAGTTTGGAGACGTGTCGTCGCTGATCGCTGATCAGGTCGATGGCTTCGTCCTGGATCTCGGCGTCTCGTCGCCGCAGCTCGATGTGGGTGCGCGTGGGTTTTCCTTCATGCACGACGGCCCGCTCGACATGCGCATGAGCGGCGAGGGCGAGACCGCCGCGGAGCTCATCGAGCGGCTCGAGGTCGGGGCGCTGGCGGACTCCATATATATGTATGGCGAGGAGCGGGCCTCGCGGGGCATCGCGCGTGAGCTGAAGGCGCGGCTCCCGAAGACCACGTCCCAGGCCGTCGAGGCGATCAAGGCGGGCGTGCCGCGCAAGGCGTGGCCGAAGGACATTCACGTCGCGACGCGCACATTCCAGGCGCTGCGTATCGCGGTGAATCAGGAACTCGATCAGCTGGAGCGTGCGCTGAAGGCGATCCCGTCGTTGCTCAAGGTCGGCGGACGCGCGGCGATCATCTCGTTCCACTCGCTGGAAGATCGCGCGGTGAAGCACGCGTTCCGTGAGCTGTGTGGCGAGGCTCCGGATGATCTGCCGAAGGGTCTGCCCGTGCCTGCACCCACGCGGTCTGCATCGTTCACCGCGCTGACGAAGAAGCCGATCACCGCGGGCGAAGAAGAGTCCACGCGAAATCCCAGAGCCCGCAGCGCAAAGTTGCGTGGCATCGAGAAGGTGGCTGCATGAGCGTCGTCCTCGAAGCGAAGAACAAAGGCGGAGTGCCGCTCTCCGTGATCCTGCTGGAGATCTTCCCCGCCGCGCTCGCGGTGTTCCTGCTCGCCACCGTCGGCGTGATGCACGTCACGTCGCGAGTCCTCGTCGTGCGCATGGGGTACGAGCTCTCGAAACTCGACGCGCGCTCGACCGAGTTGACGCGCGAGAACGATGCGCTTCGTCTCGAACTCTCTTCGCTGACTGCTCCGCAACGCCTCGCGCCGGTCGCGAAGGAGCAGTTGGGTATGCAGCTTCCGTCCATCGTCATTCCGGTGAAGTGAACTGATCGTATGCGCGACCTGAAGGCCATGCAGCCGATGGAAGCTCCGACGAAGTGGATGCGTTTGCGCGTCTACGTCATCGGCGTGGTGTTCTTCGCGTTGCTCATCGGAGCGCTCACCCGCGCGTGGAATCTGCAGGTCCACCAGACCGAGCGCCTCAAGGCGTACGCGGAAGATCAGTACGTGCGCGCGATGGAGATCCCCGCGCGTCGTGGAGAGATCGTCGATCGCCGCGGAACGCGTCTCGCTTCATCAGTGGATGTCGACTCGGTGTGGGTCGACCCCTCGATGCTTCCTGATCAGCGCGACGCCGCCAGGAAACTCGGCAAGGCGCTCGGTGTGGACGCGAAAGACCTCACGCAGAAGTTCGAGAACGCGCGCCGCTTCGCGTGGGTGAAGCGCCAGGTGACGGACTCTGAAGCCGCGAAGGTGAAGGCGTTGCAGCTGCCCGGCATCGGCTTCGCGCGTGAACCGAAGCGTTTCTATCCGCAGCGTGAGCTCGCCGCGCACCTCATCGGTGTCGTCGGCACCGACGGTCACGGCCTCGAAGGGCTCGAGTCGAGCTTCGAAGACGAGCTCTCCGGCGAACGCATCAAGCGCGAAGGCTTCCGCGACGCGAAGGGCCGCAAGCTGCTCACCAACGGCGTCGAAGATCCGCTCACGTCTTCGGGCGCGAGCGTCACCCTCACCATCGACTCCACCGTTCAGTACGTGACCGA
>JAEUJS010000496.1 GCA_016792935.1 Archangium sp.
GTTCGGCTTGGTGCCAGCCGAGGTGGACAGGATGAACGCTGCGGCAGTCGCGAGGAGCATGACCGGCATTGTAGCCGGATCATTGGACGCCTCATGTTTCCTGCTACCTTTCCTGTCCTACATGGATGCCGAACTCACGTACGACGAGCTCAAGCTCCTGCGCGCCCTCAATCGCACGGTCGATGACTCCCTCGAGGAATCCCTCAAGGAGCGCGAGAGCTTGCAGCAGACCTTCAAGCGCTTGTTTCCGGTGTTGATGGAGCTGCTCAACGCCAAGGGCGCGGTCGTCAACACGCTCGATGAAGAGCTGGCGCAGGCGACGTACCACCACGGTGATTTCGGCGGCGTCTTCCCGGGCACGTTCCTCGAGGCGTCGCGCTGGGGCGTTCGCAAGTTGACCAACGGCGACACCTTCGTGAGCCAGGTGCTCGATCTCGTCGGGCATCCCGTCGGCGCGATGGGGCTGTTGTTCGCCGGAGATCGCACCGCCGACGCGCCGAAGCTCGGTCGCATCCTCGACACCATCGCCGAAGAGCTCGACACCGTGCTCGCGTCGATTCAGACCGCGTCCGAGAAGCAGGGCCTGCTGGTCAACATCAACCACTCACTGTCGAACCGGGTCTTCGAGACGGGGATGGACGGAGCGGTGCGCGCGCTCTGCGAGAAGGTCAAAGTTCCCGGCTTCCTGTTGATGTACCGCGACGCCGTCGAGTCGGGCGCGTTGCACTACCGCTCGTACAAGTATGGCCAGCTCGAGTTCTCGAGCAACGGCACGCGCGATCCACAGCTCGACGCCGCGGTGCGCTCGCACGGCCAGAACCTGATCCTCCCGCATGACCAGAAGTTGAAAGAGGCGCTCGGCAATCGCAAAGCCGTCGAGACCGTGCTCATCAGCGGCGTCGCCGAGTCACACGCGCTTGGAAAGATCATGGTGTGGAGCGGAGGCGAGGGCTTCTCCGCGTACACGATGGATCTGCTGCGTCTGCTCGGCTCGACGCTGAGCCAGCGACTCATCGACTACAACCGCGAACGCATTCACCTCAGCCAGTTCTTCAGCGGCAAGACCATCGACGAGCTGCTGCGCGACCCGGATTACGAGCGGAACTACTTGAAGCCGCGCGCCGAAGAGGTCGGCATCCTCTTCGCCGACATCAACGGCTTCACGCGCATCTGTGAGCAGGTGCTCGAGCGGCCCGAGCGCATCGGCAAGTTCGTCGACGACTGGTCGGAAGAAGCGGTGCGCATCCTCCATCGGCACGGCGGCGTGTTCGACAAGATGGTCGGCGACTGCGTCATCGGCTTGTGGGGCCCTCCGTTCTTCAAGGACGACGGCCCTTCGCGCGCCGGAGCCGCCATCAAGGCGGCCATCGAGATTCAGCGCTTCACGCGCGACACGATGAGCGCGCACCCCGAGGTCTCGCGGCTGTCGGAAATTCTCCAGCTGCCCGGGCTCGGCGTGGCGATCGGCGTGAATCTCACTCCGAGCTTCTGCGGCTTGTTCGGTCCCAACCGCAACTACACCTCGTTCTCGACGGGCATGAATCAGACCGCGCGTCTGCAGTCGCTGGGCAGCTTCCGCGAGACGCTGGTGATGGACTCGGCGAAGACCGCGGTCGAGAAGTCGAGCGACCCCGAGCTGAAGGCGCTGCGCTTTGGGCCCGTCGTCGAGACGCCGGTGAAGAACGTCGCGCAGCCGCTGCGCTACTTCAAACTGCTCGAGTAGCTCTCAGCTCTCAGCGAAGCGACACGCGCAACAGCACGCCCCGGTACTTCGCGAGGAAGTACATGGTGTCGTTGCCGTCGAACGCGAGCGCTCCCGGCGAATCGGTGGCCGTGGTGACGAGCGTGTTCTGCCATTCGAGCGCGAGGTCGAGTTCCAACTTTCGCGACGTGAAGTCGTACACGCGCAGCTTGCCCTCGGTGGCGATGGCGAAGCGGTTGCCGTCAGCGGAGAACGCGAGCGAGGTCGCGACGCGGGTCAAAGAGCGCTTCGTGTCGAGCGGGAGCGCATCGACGCGCTTCCCATCGCTCGTGTTGATCAGCACCACCTCGTTCTCTTCCGACACCGCGAGCACGCCGCAATCGGGCGAGAACGCCAGCGCCTCTCCGCGTCCTTCGACGTCGAGCCGCTTCGTCACCGGGCCGGTCGCGAGCCACGCCTTCCACTCGTTGCGCATGAGCGAGATGAACGCGATCTGATCGGTGGCTTCACACATGCGAATGACCTGCGCGCCGTCAGCGCCCGCTGCCTGCACGAAGCCGGTGGTCCTTCCGTCCGACAGCGTGCCGTAGCTCGTGAGCCCCGAGTCATCGCCGAGCGCGAAGCGTGCCTTGCCGAGCGTGACGGCCTGAATGGTGAGCTCCCCTTTGAGCGTGCCGACCTCACGCGACGAAGTGCCCTCGAGCGCGAAGAGCCGCGCGTCCTTCTCGTCGCAGGAGGTGATGGCGTGCGTCGGTGAGAGCGCGAAGCTCGGCAGGGAGCAGTCCTTGCGCGTCGGGAGTCTGGTGATGACGGCGCCCGTCTCGAGGTCGCGCAGCACGGCTTCGGAGTTCTCGAGCACGAGGAAGCGGCGGCCGATGGTGTCGATGGCGGTGCCGTTCGCGCCGTCGTCGGCGCGCCACACGACCTTGATGCGCTCGTCGGGACCCTGCAGGTGCGCGTTGAGAAAGGTCATCGCGATGGGCGTGCCGCACGCGAACACCGCGGCGCCGAGCAGGAAGCGCCCCAGGCCCGAGACGAAGTTGGATCGCGCTCGCGCCACGCGGGCCTGCCGCATGCCTTCGGTCTCGAGCGTCCCGGTCGAAGAGAGCCACGCGGCGCCGCGACGGAGATGGAGCCCCGCATCGGGATGTCGCGACACGTCGACGTGCTGACCGTTCGAGAGGAACACGCTGCCCTTCACGCCGCCGCTCAGCTCGACTGCGGTGACCGAGCCGCGCATGCGATCGCGGCGCGCTCGCGAGAAGAACGCCAGCGAACGCAACATCAGGAACGCGCCTGCCAGCAGCACCAGCACCGCGGCGGCTTCGCTCGGCTGCGCGGAATACGCGACGAGTCCGAGGAAGCTCCCGAGGTAGCCGAGCGTGCCGAACAAGATTCCGAGCGCCGCGCGATTTTCGTGCGGATGGAGCGGCGCCATTCCCGAAGGGCGCGTCTCGACGAGTGAGCTGAGCGCGTTCAAGCCGTCGACCGTGGTGAGGCGATCGTTGAGCGTGACGTTCTGCGTGCCCTGCGTGAGATCGATGCGTCGGCCGATGGTGTCGGTGAGCGTCAGCTGCCCGCCGATGGTGCTGCCCGAGCCTCCATGCGAGCGGAGCTTGCGCAGCGTGGTGAAGCTGGTCGTGACGGAGACCTGTTCCCATTCCATCGCGACGCGCGCGCCGTCGCCGTCCCACTCGGTGATGCCCCAGTCGTCCCAGGCGATGCGCGCGCCTTTCGGTTGTCGCATCCACGTGATGACGCCGCACGCGACGCACGCGAAGACCGCTCCGAAGAGAACGAGCTGACCCCACGGACCGCGCGCGACACCACCGTGTTCGGCGGGCAGAAAAATGCCGAGCTTCAGCAACACGCTCAGGCCGGCCACGAGCGCGGGAGCGATGGCTCCGCCGATGAACGCCGCGAAGACGTACATGCGTACGGTCGCCTGCAGGTTGCGTTCGAGCGGGAGCGAGCCGGCCACGAGCGACTTCTAGCGCGACGATCCCCTCTCCCGCCCCTGCGGGAGAGGGTCAGGGGTGAGGGAGCGTCAGCTCAGCAGCGCCGCGCCGATGAGGCCGGAGTCGTCACCCAGCGCAGCCAGCTCGATCTTCAAGCCAGCCCGAGAAGCGACACTCGAGCGAGCCGCAATCGTCTCGCGGATGATCTGCACCATCCCGGGACACCGCGACAACACGCCGCCACCCAGCACGAGCACCGCAGGATTCAGCACGGTGATCTGATTCGCGATCGCCAGCGCGAGCTGAGACGACACGAACTCGTACATCTTCCGAGCGCCCGTATGCCCAGATGCAGCGAGTGGCTCGAGGTCCACGGCGGTGCCGTCGAGGCCTTCTTCCTTCATCCACTCCGCGAGCTTCGCGCCACCGGCGTACGCCTCGAGGCAGCCGTCCTGCCCGCAGCCGCAGCGTCGGCCACCCTGGGGAATGAGCTTCACGTGGCCGAACTCCGCCGCGACCTGCGTCGCTCCAGTGAGCAGCGCACCGTTGGTGATGATCGCGCTGCCGACACCCGTGCCGACGAAGACCGTGAACGTGTCGCGAAATCCGCGCGCGCATCCAGCGCTCAACTCGCCCCACGCCGCGGCGGAGAGGTCGTTCACCAACTTCACGTCACGCCCGGTCGCCTTCGAGAGCGCTCCGCCGAAATCGACATCACGCCAACCCAGATTCGGAGCGTTCACCACCACGCCGCCGCGCAACATTCCCGCGAAGCCGACGCCGAGCGGCCCCACGGCAACGGAGTGCTTCGCCGCGAGCGCGTTCACCAGCTTCGCGGTCTCGCCAACCACGGCCTCTGGAGCGCGATCCGTCCAGCTTTGCTTTTCTGACGCCACGATGCGGCCCGTCGAGCGATCGACCACCGCGGCGCGCGCGTTGGTGCCACCGAGATCGACGCCGAGCGCGAGCGTCACGCCTGCGGCCTCATCATCTTCAGCGCATCGGTGAACTTGCCGATGAAGCGCTCGAGCTCCGCGCGTCGCTTCTCATCAGCGAGCTGTCCCGTCGCGTCGAAGGCCGTCGCCGCGTTCGAGACCACGAAGTGCCCCGGCAGGCTCCACGCGTTGAGCGCATGGAACACCTGCCGAATCGTCGCCTGCGAGTACAACGTTCCGAAGCCACCGGGCGTCGCACCGAGGTGCGCGACCAGCTTTCCACCGAACGGATGTTCCTTCGGAGGCCGCGACACGTAGTCGATGAAGTTCTTCAACGCGCCGGGGATCGAGTTGTTGTACTCGGGCGAGACGAGCAAGAGCCCGTCAGCGCGCCGAATGCGTTCCTTCGCGTCGAGCACCTGCGGAGCCGGGTTCGTATCCGACGTATCCGGGTCGTAGATCGGCACGTTCGCCGCCCGGAAATCGAAGTGATCGACCTCGACGCCCTTCGCCTTCAGCAGCGGGATGCAGAGGTTGAGCAACTTCGTGTTGAACGAACCCGTCCGCAGACTGCCGGACATGGCGAAGACCTTGTGCGTCACCCGCCGAGCTCCTTCTTCGCCTCGTGAATGGTGCCGTCGATGAGCGCCTGGATCTCCGCGAGCCGCTCCTTCGTCTTCGCCTCGTAACGCACCACCAGAATCGGAGTGGTGTTCGACGCGCGAATGAGCCCCCAGCCATCAGGCCACGTGGCGCGCACGCCGTCGACCGTCACCAGCTCGAGGCCGCGAGCCTTCAGCTTCTCGGTGCAGCGCTGCACGAGCGCGAACTTCTTCTCTTCCACCGTGTCGAAGCGCAGCTCGGGGCTGGAGTACGTCACCGGCACGTCGGAGAGCAGCTCGGCGAGTGACTTCGTCTCGTGCGAGAGAATCTCGAGCACGCGCGCGGCGGTGTACGGCGCGTCGTCGAAGCCGAAGAAGCGGTGCTTGTAGAAGATGTGGCCGCTCATCTCTCCAGCGAGCGCGGCGTGCGTCTCCTTCATCTTCGCCTTGATGAGCGAGTGACCCGCCTTCCACATCACCGGCTTGCCGCCGTGCTTCGCGATGTCGTCGTACATGGTGAAGCTGCACTTCACCTCTCCGACGATGGACGCGCCGGGCACCTCTTTGAGCACCGCGCGCGAGAGCAGAATCATCAGCTTGTCGCCCCACAGGATGTCGCCGTTGCCATCGACGACTCCGATGCGATCGGCGTCACCGTCGAACGCGATGCCGAGATCTGCCTTCGTCTCCTTCACCTTCGCGATGCACAATTCCAGGTTCTTGGCGATGGTCGGATCCGCGTGGTGATTCGGAAACCGCCCGTCGGGCTCGCAGAACAGCGGCACCACCTCGTAGCCAAGCTTCTCGAGCAGGGGGACCGCGATGATGCCGCCCACGCCGTTGCCCGCGTCGACGACCACCTTCATCTTCCTGGGGCCGCGCTTCACCGTGCTCAGACAGAAGTGCAGATACGGCGTGTTCGCGTCGAAGAACGACACCGTGCCCGGGCGATCCGACTTCTCGAAGTCGCCGCGCTCGATCAGCTTGCGCAGTTCCTGAATCGTCTCGCCGTAGAAGGTCGTCTTGCCGACGCCCATCTTGAAGCCGTTGTACTCGGGCGGGTTGTGCGAGCCGGTGATCATCGCCAGCCCTTCGACCGGGAGCGTGTTCGCGGCGAAATAAACGATCGGCGTGGGCACAATGCCGACGTCGATGACGTGAATGCCCGTCGAGGTCGCGCCCTTCACGAACGCATCGCGGAAACGCTGGCCTGAGAGGCGGGCATCACGCCCCACCACGATGGTGGAGCCTCCTGCGCGTTTCACCATGGTCGAAAGGCCACGGCCGAGGTTCTCCACGACCGGATCGGTCAGGTCCTTGTCGACCAATCCACGCACGTCGTACTCGCGAAAAATCTGAGGATTCATGGGCGCGCTTATTCCACACTTCAAGCTGGTCCGTGCCTCTGGAACTCGTCACGCCGCTCCCACCCGGGGCGCCTTCGCATACGCGCCTGGCTCGGCACGGTCCGAGGCTCGTCGTGTTGCGCGAGATCAAGGACGGCACCGACTGTTCGTGGCCTCCGCCCGCGCCGCACATGGTGACGCTGCAGGAAGTCGGTGAGCTGCAGGGCAAGCGTCACGCGCTCTTCGAGTGGGTGCCCGGCGTCACGTTGCGCGAAGTGCTCAAAGCGCTCGAGCTGGTCGGCAACCCGGTGCCGCTGGGGCTCGTGGCGCGGGTCATCATCGACGCGGCGCGCGCCATCGACGGCATCAACCCCGCGCGCGCGCACGGCGGTCTGCAAGACGGCGCACTCCAGATTGGCTTCGACGGGAAGATCTCCGTCCTCGATTTCGGAGCACCGCGTGTCTCGCGCTTCCGCCCGCTCGGTCGCGTGAACTTCGCCGCCGACGTGTTCGCGCTCGGAGCGGTGATGCACTCCGCGCTCACCGGCTTTCAAGGCGAGTACGCGAGCGCGCCCGCGACCCTGCCGGTGCCTTCGACGTCACACCCCGAGGGCACGCCGGAGCTCGACGCAGTGGTGATGCGCGCGTTGTCGGCGCTCGCTGATTCGCGGCAGCGCGACGTCGGAACGTTCGCGGACGAGCTCGAGGCCGTCGTCGGGCCGTTGATGCTCTCGCACGACAAGCTCGCCGACGTCGTGCAGACGCTCTTCAAAGATCGCATCAAGCTGCTGCAGTCGCTCGGTGGGCTGGTCACCACGTCTGCCTCTGCGCCGAGCCTCGAGGCTGAACTCCCGATGCCGGGAATTCCCGCGGGCACGCAGCCGGGCATTGGTGGTCCTCCGGGTGGAAAGCTCGCTGAGCTGCGCGCGGGCAACGGCGCCGAGCCGAAGCCTCCCAGCAAGCCGATGGTGCCGTGGGACTCGAACCCCGAGATCACCAGCGCCGGTGTCAGCTCGGAGCCCACGCTCCCGCGTGTGCCGTCGTCGGAAGTGATTCCGAAGGCGAGCTCTCCGTCGCGGCCTCCGTCGCGTGTGCAGGCGATCAACCTCACGCCCAACGACGATCTCGAAGAGCCCGAAGAGCGCACCGCCGCCATCAGCCGCGCCGAGCTGGAACGAGCCCAACGCGCGAAGAGCTCCGATGCCGTGCCGATCAGATCAGCCGACGAGTCGGCTGGGGCGCGCGGTCCACCGCGCATCACGGCGCCGAAGCAGCCGGTGGCGATCGGCGAAGAGGCCGTCCCCGGGCCCACGCTCTCGCAGCGCGCGCCTTCTCCCGCGGATACCGGCGACGACGAAGATTCCGACAACACCAACCCGCGCGCGATTCCGAAGCCGATTCAGAATCAAGACACCTCGCCGCGCGCGCGGAAGGTCGATGAGGTCGAAGACAGTGGCCCCACGCCGGGCTTGAACTTCGCGCACAACGTTCGCAACACCACCGAGGCCGAGCGCCTGCGCGCGCACGGTCAGGAACGGCTGCGCACGCCCCCGCTCGGAACGCCAAAGCTCGAGGTGGAAGACGAAGACGACGACGTCGAGCTGGTGCGCGACGAAGCGACGGCGGTGAAGAAGCGCCCAATGGATCCGCGCATGACGGCGCAGACCGCGCAGACGTTGACGCCCGCGGTGACCGAAGAGTCCGAGACGGGCGAGTCGACCAGGCACCCCGAGCGAAGCGGCGGTGCGCTGCGCTGGATGATTCGCATCATGGCGCTGCTGGTGCTCGGCCTGATGGCGGGCGTCATCTGGAAGGCGAAGAACCAGAAGCCGCTGCCAGAAGATCCCATCGCGGAAGACGTCGATGGTGGCGCCGGGGAAGATGAAGTGCCGGACGCTGGCATCGCCATCGCCGCGCTCGACGATGAAGGCGACGGTGGCGAAGAAGAAGAAGACACCGATGGCGGAGAAGAAGACGACTCCGATGCGGGGGTTGACGACGGCGAGGATGCGGGCGCGAAGCTCGACGCAGGCACCAGCGACGCCGGGGCGCGCGTGGATGGTGGCGTCGACGCCGGCGTGAAGAAGGTGATCAAGAAGGTCATCAAGAAGAAGAAGAAGAAGAAGCGCCGCTGATCAGCGCTTGTTTCAGTAGAGAGCGACACGTGGCCTTCTCCACACGCGTTCATGGCGAGCACTTCACCTTTCCTTCGTTGAAGGTGGTGCTCGCGCGCGCGAACGAGGTGCGCTCGGGAGATCGCCAGGCTGGTCTGGCCGCGACGTCGATGCGTGAGATGGCCGCGGCGAAGAACGTGCTCGCCGACGTCACGATGGAGCAGCTCTACAACGCGCCCTCGGTCCCCTACGAAGCCGACGAGGTCACGCGCGTCGTCGTCGATGGCCTCAACCAGAACGCCTACGCGCGCGTGCGCGGCTGGAGCGTCTCTCAACTCCGCGAGTGGCTCCTCGACGATCGCACCACCGGCGAAGAGATCGCCGCCATCTCACCGGGGCTGACTCCCGAGATGGTCGCCTCGGTCGCCAAGCTGATGTCGAACATGGACCTCGTGACCGCGGGCCGGAAGATGCGCGTGGTCGTGCGGTGCAACAACACGATTGGTCTCAAGGGGCGCATCTCGAGTCGCCTGCAGCCCAATCACCCGACCGACGAAGTGGAAGGCGTGCTCGCGGCGGTGAAGGACGGCCTGAGCTTCGGCAACGGCGACGCGGTGATCGGCGTGAATCCCTCGACGGGCGACATTCAGGGCACCGTCGACATCCTCACCGCGGTGAAGGACCTGATGCGCAAGTACCGCGTGCCGACGCAGAACTGCGTGCTCTCGCACATCACGATTCAGATGGCGGCGGTCAGGCGCGGCGCTCCGTTGGACTTGATGTTCCAGTCCATCGCCGGCTCGCAGGGCGCGAATCAGAACTTCGGCGTGTCGGTCAGCGTGCTCGACGAGGCGTACGATCTCGCGCGGCGTGAAGGCACGGCGCAGGGCCCCAACGTCATGTACTTCGAGACGGGGCAGGGCACGGCGCTCTCGGCCAACGCCCATCACGACACTGATCAGGTGACGATGGAGGCGCGCGCCTACGGGCTCGCGCGCCGCTACTCGCCGTTCCTCGTGAACTCCGTCGTCGGCTTCATCGGCCCCGAATACCTGCGCGACGCGAAGGAGATCACCCGCGCCGGTCTCGAAGACCACTTCATGGGCAAGCTGAGCGGCATCTCGATGGGCTGCGACGCCTGCTACACGAACCACGCGATCTCCGATCAGAACGATCAAGAGAACCTCGAGATGCTGCTGACGCTCGCGGGCGTGAACTACCTGATGGGCATCCCGATGGGCGACGACGTGATGCTCAACTACCAGACGACTTCGTTTCACAACAACGCGGCGCTCCGGGAGATCTTCGGGCAGCGGCCCGCTCCTGAATTCGAGGCGTGGCTCGAGAAGATGGGTCTGTGGCGCAACGGCAAGCTGACCGAGCGCGCGGGTGATGCCTCGGTGTTCGACGAGAACTTCCGCTGACGTGACTTCACTTCGCGAGCTGGTGGATCTCCGCGCGCTCATTCTCGAGCGGCCTGATGATTCGTCGCTGCGCCGCGTGTTCGCCGATGCGTTGATCGAACGTGGCAATCCGCGCGGAGAGTTCACTCGCGTGCAGTGCGAGCTCGCGGACCTCGGCCTTCGTCCCAATCCACTCCGCGCGCGGCTGCAGACCATGGAAGGTCAGCTGCTGCATCGGCATCAGGTGCGCTGGTTCACGCCGCTCCGCATCGAGCGCTTTCGGCAACAAGTCGCTTTTGTGCGTGGCTTCGTCGAGCGCTGGAGCTGTCACCCCGAGCGCTTTCAACGCTGCGGCGCGTGGGCGGTGTCGCACCATCCTCTTCGTTCGATCGCGCTTCGTCGCGTCGAGGACTTCGACCTGCGTGAGCTCAGCCGCCTGAGCGCGTTCACGGCGATGCGTGAGGTGAGGCTCTCGATGCGTGGGCCTCCGTGGTTGCCGGTGGCGCGCGTGCCATTCACCAGGCTCGAGAAGCTCACGCTCGAGGGCTCGGCGTTCAACCCGGGGCCTGGCTTCGAGGCGCTCTGCGCTGCGCCGTGGTGGAAGGGGCTGGAGTCAGTCGATCTCGCCTTCCGTCTCGTCGAGCCCGACGTGAACGCGCTCGAGGCGTCGGGGCTGCTCTCGACCGTGAAACACCTCGGCGTGCGTGCTGGCGCGTTGCAGAGGGCGTGTCCCGAGCTGACGAGCTTGAAGCTCACCATCTGGATGCCCGATCGACATCCACTCGCGGCGATCTTCGCGCTCGTTCCGAAGTTGAGCTCGCTCACACTCGACTCGCTGTCGTCGACCGCGATTCCCGAAGACGCGCTGGGTGGTTTGCCCGAACGCATCACCTCATTGCGGCTCGAGCACATGCGGCTCTCTGAAGCGAACGTCGACGCGCTGGTCGGCAACGCGAATCTGAAGAGCCTGTTCTTGATGGACTGCAAGCTGTCGGACGTGAGCTTCGATCGCCTGCGTCTGCGGTGGGACGATCGCGGTTGGCGGTGTTCGGAGTTGGACTCCTACAAGCGCCTGCCTCGGAGCTGACGCAACGTTTGGCGGCAGCCTGTGTCACCAGGGCATGAACGCCCGAATTCTCGTCGTCGCCGTCTTGTTCTCATCGGTTGTAGAGGCAGCTGAGCCCGTCATCGTCTCCTCGATGCAGGCGCCCGAACCGATGGCGCTGACGACCGGGTGGCTCAGCGTGCTCGACGTGCAAGACGCCGCGAGCGTGGTGAGCGACGACGAGGCCATCGCGTTTCCCATCAGCGTCGATCGCGAACAGGTGGTCGTCATGGGGGGAATTCCGGGAACGACGACGGTGCACTTCGTCGACGGCCAGAACAACGAGCGCGTGTTCCTGGTGATGGTCGGTCGCGCACAGACGCTGGTGGAGTTCGAGATCTCGGTCCGCGCCGAGTCGGAATCGGTGCAGGTGCTCCCGGTGCGCGGGCTGCGTCGAGTCGTCGTCGGCAATCCAGAAATCTCCGACGCGGTGGTGCGTGAAGACGGGCAGCTCGAGCTCCATCCGCTCAACCCCGGGATGACCACGGTCGTCGGCTGGGCTGGGGGCACCAGCGCGCAACACTGCTTTCATCTCATCGTGGTCGTCGAGCCGAGAGGACGTCTCCGCTCGGCGGAAGAGACGGACTCCATTCTCACCGAGCCGCTCGAGAATCGACGCGTCGCGCTCATCGCCGGAGAGCGCTACCTGATGCCGCCCGCGAACACCCAGCGCTTCGCCGTGAAAGACGAAGGCGTGGTCGTCGCGAACGGGCAGGGCGGCCTGGTGGTGTTGACCGCGCGCGCAGCCGGAGCGACGCGCTTCGTGAGCTGGGACGCCAACGGCCGCGAGACGTCGCGCTTCGTGGTGGTGCACGAACGCTCGGCGCCCCCGAAGCCAGTGCAAGAGGCCCCGACCCTCGCGGGAGGTTCTGCAGGCGAAGTGAAGCGCTAACGATTAGACCGATCCGCATGAAGCTCTACTACGTGCCCGGGGTCTGTTCGTTGGCGTCTCACATCGTGCTGCGCGAGGGGAAGTTCGACTTCCAGCTCGACCGCGTCGACGTTCGCAACGGCAAGAAGACCGACGGCGGAGAGGACTACGTCGCGCTCAACCCCAAGGGCTACGTGCCCGCGCTCAAGCTCGACAACGGCCGCGTGCTGACCGAGGGCGCGGTGATTCTGCAGTACCTCGCCGACTCGAAGCCCGAGACGAAGCTCGCTCCGGCGCACGGCACGATGGAGCGCCTCGAGCTCATGGAATGGCTGCACTTCATCGCCACCGAGCTCCACAAGGGCATGAGCGTCTTCTACCAGGCGACCGCCGGTGACGAATTGAAGGCCGTGATGCGCGGCCGTCTCGACACGCGCTTCGGTCTCTTGAGCAAACACCTCGCCACGCGCTCGTTCATCATGGGCGAGCAGTTCACCGTCGCCGACGCGTACGCCTTCTACGTGTTGCGCGCCTTCCAGAAGCAGGTGAAGGCCACGCTCGATGGTCCGCTGGCGAAGTACTACGCCGCGCTCGCCGCGCGCGAGTCGGTGAAGGCCGCGATGGAGCTCGAGAAGCTGGAGCCGTGATGCTCGGCCTGCTCGCCGCGACGGTGCTTGCCGTGGATGCGGGCGCTGATTCGCCTGCGCGCTTCGAGAACCAGTACCTCGTCATTCTCACGCAGGGCGGCTCGGTCGAGGTGCCGCTCACCGTGAAGTACGAGCTCCCGGCCGACGCCGACTTCGCGCAGCTCGCGTCGAGCGACTTCTCGAACTTGAAGCCGTGTCTCACCATCTCGGTGGCGCGCGGGTTCGCCGAGAAGGCCGACGCGGTGAAGTACGTCGCTGCGCTCAAGAAGAAGTCGCTGCAGTCGTACGTGAAGAAGGCCGGTCACTACTCACCGAATGATCCGCTGCGCGCGAAGGTGTGCGCGATGCGAGCGGCGAAACGGCTCGCGGCGGCGTCTCCGCGTTTCGTGATCGACGTGGTGGGCCAGAGCTACGTGCAGCTCGGAGGCGAGGTCGACGTCGCGGTCGAGCGCGTGGCGGGCACGACGGATGTGGCGATGGCCCCACTCGCCGCCGACCCGAAGGGAGAGATCAAGCGCGGCGCGAAGTTCGACGTCATCACCGCCGACGGCTTTCCGCTGAAGTGCACGGTGACTGGGTTCGCCGCCATCAACCGCGCGTCGGCCGACGGGTTGCCCGATGACGAGGAGACGAGACCTCGCCTCTTCAAGCCGAGCTGTGGCGTCGTCGCGCCGTACGCGAAGCTGAAGTGCGACTACCCCGTGAAGGAGCCTGCCATCGCGCTGCCCCCGGGTCAGAACGCGGTGTGGTTTGCGACCGCATCTGGCGACGCACGCGAGCAACTGGCGCGTTCCTTCTTCGAGAAGTCACCCGAGCTGAAGAGCGCGCTTACCGAGGGAAAGAAGGCGGCGCGGCCCGATGCACCGTTCTCGCAGGAAGTCAGGGTGACGGTGTTCGTCGATGCGAAGACCGACACCGCCGTGGTGGTGGCGCAGGCAGACGTGAAGACAGGCGACGGTTTCAATCTGTGCGGGCAGGACGTGTTCCACAAGCAGCCGATGCTCGTGCTGCGGTATCCGCGCGCCGATGCCGCTCCCGAGGTGGTGTACCGCGCCGAGAACGACGAGCGCGACGTGCGCAGCGTGTTCGATCTCGCGGGTGACGGAGTGCCGTCACTGTTGTTCCAGGCTGGGAGCGACGTCTCCCTCAACACGGCGAGTGAGTCGCCGGTGCACGAGTCGATCTACTTCTGCGGTTGCGGCTGCTGAGCTTCCGCGAGCTCCCAGATCTCGAGCACGCTCTCTCGGCGTGAGGCGTCGATGAACGTCAGCGTCGGCTTGCTGGCGTGGAACGATCGAAATGTTCCACGCGAGGTGAGCGACACACCCTCCGCTCGCAGCGCGTCGAGCCGTGACTGCTGCGCGAGCACGCGAATCGGCCCTTTGGGGAGCTCGTTTCGGAAGTCCGTCTCGGTCCACCACATCACCGACTCGTGCAGCTCGAACGCGAACGCGTGTGACGAGAGCTCGAGCATCACGGTGCGCATTGGCGGAAGCTGATTCGCGACGCGCGCTACCTCGCCGCCGACCTGAAACCGGAGCGCCGCCGGCAGGTAGACGAACTGGAACACCGACACGATGAGCACCGCGCCGAGCACCGAGCGAATGACGATGCGATCGACCTGCGGAGCGAAGAACACGCCGGCGATGACGACGGCTCCGACAAGCAGCAGCGCGAAGAACAGCAGCGCGTGCGGCACCGCGAAGGTCCACACCAGCCACGTCATCGCGGCGCTCCCGCCGAGCAGCACGATGGTCTGCATCAGCGAGACGAGCTGCAGCCGCTCACGCACCGACACCAGCCACGACGCGACGATGATCGCGAAGAACGGAAAGACGACGTTCAAGTAGTGCGGGAGCTGAAACCGCGACGCGGAGAAGACGAGCACCATCGGCACGCTCGCCGCCCACGACCAGGGGTCCGCGACGGCGACGCGACGCTTGAGCTCGAGCACGCGCGCTCCGACCGCTGCGTAGAGGAGCAGTCCCCACGGCAAGAACGCCCACAGGACCGTGTGGAAGAAGAACGTCGGGTCGCCTTTGCCGCGAATGGGGCCGTCGTTCACGAAGCGGCTGAACTGCGAGTCCCACAAGAACCAGCGCACCCCGCTGACGTTGGTGCGCTCGAAGATGACCTTCTCGGGGTGCGCGTCGAACTGCAGCCACAGCGCGATGAGCTCCGGGAGCAGCGTGATGAAGACGATGGGAACCAGTAGCGCCCAGCGCGCGAGGAAGAGCCGCTCTCTGCGAAACAACGAGGGCAGGAGCGCCGTACAAACGACGGGCAGCGCAAGGAACGGACCCTTGGTCATCATCGCGAGGGCGGTGAAGACGCCGGCTCCGATCAACGAAGCGAGCCACGGAGCGTTCGACTGCATCGCCTTCGACGCGCGCACCGTGAGCCACACCGCGGTGGTGAGCAGCCCGACCAGAAACGCCTCGGCGCGCACGTCCGCATTCGAGAGAACGAGGTGGAAGCTGGTGAGCACGGCGAGCACCGCGATGCGCGCCACGGCGTGTGAGTGCGTCAGCAGCGCGAGCTTCCACGTCGCGAAGACGCCGAGCCCGAAGAAGAGCAACGCCGGAATTCGGGCGCTGACGACTCCGACGCCGAAGAGCTTGAAAGACAGCGCCGTGCACCAGAACGGGAAGTGCGGCTTGTCGAGCCACTCGACGTTGTAGGCGAAGAGGTTGATCCAATCGCCGGAGGTCGCGATGCGGCGCGCGATGCTCGCGTAGAGCGCGGCGTCAGGCTCGGGGAGTTCGCCGAAGAGCGTCGCGACGTGCAGGCCCGCGCAGAGAACCAAGAGGGGTCGCCACCAGCGCTCCAGCACGCGCTTTGTATAGACCGCAACTTTACTGCACGTGTGGTGTCTTGAGCCCATGCTCAAACGGTTCGCTGTGCGCGCAGCGGTCGTGTACGCCTTTCTCTATTGGCTCCCGACGCCGCTCGACTCGGTGCCTGGGTTGTCGGAGCACGTGTGGAACGCGACCGAAGCGGCGTGGCGTCCCGCGGTCGAGTTCGCGGGCAAGACGCTCTCACTCGAGGTGCCCGAAAAGCACCCGTCGGGCAGCGGAGACACGCTCGCCAACTTTCTGCAGGTGGGCGTGACGGCCGTGTTGGCGTTGCTCCTCGGAGCGGTGTGGTCGCTCGACAAGAAGCGCACACGTGACGAAGCGGTGATCGACTTCACCCGCGACTACCTGCGGCTGGCGCTCGCCGCGACGATGTTGGCGTACGGCCTCGCGAAGGTCTTCGTGCAGCAGTTCCAGCCCTTCGATGAGTGGACGACGTTTCAGACCTTCGGTGACGCGAGCCCGATGGGCTTGTTGTGGCGCTTCATGGGCTTCTCACCGACCTACGAGCGCTTCACGGGTGCCCTGGAAGTCTTCGCAGGTGTTCTGTTGATGACGCGGCGCACGGCGACCATCGGAGCGCTCGTCATGTCCGCCGTGATGACCAACGTGGTGATGCTGAACTTCTGCTTCGACGTGCCAGTGAAGCTGGGGAGCTCGCATCTGTTGCTCTTCGCGCTCGTGCTCGCGTTGCCTGACCTGCCGCGCTTGTTCGCCGTCTTCTTCACGCGGCGGAGCGTCGGCCCACGCGACCTCACGCCTCGCTACGCACCGGGTTGGGGACGCTTCGTGTTTCCGGTCGTCATCTTCCTGGTGCTCACCGGCCAGGTGCTTCAGTCGAACACCGCTGAGCACTGGGAGCCTCCGAGCGACGCACCACTCATCGGTGGCTACGCGGTCATCGGGCAGAAGGGCGACGACGTGAGCTGGCACTTCCTGCAGATCGCCGAGGGCATGGTGGCGTTCAAGCGCGGAGCCGAGGCATGGAAGCGCGCTCCGATGACCATCGATGTCGCCGCGAAGACCATCGTCGTGCGAGAGAACACGCTGCACTTCGAACAAGGCGACGGAGGGCTCGCGCTCACCGGCGCGTGGGATGGGAAAGACGTCGAGCTGACGCTCCAGCGCGTCGAGGCGAAGGAACAGCCACTCCTCACGCGCGGGTTCAACTGGGTTCAGGAATATCCGTTCAATCGTTGAGATCTTCTGCCCGGGCGGTCAAAACCATCGCCCGTGACCGAGGACGAGCTCCGCGCGCTGGTGAAATCCATCGTGACCGAGGTGGTGAAGGGGGCTCCCCCTGCGCCGTCTTCTGCCCCTGAGGAAGATCGTCCGGCGTGGAGTCGTGGTCCGAAGCATCGCCCGCTCACGCCTGCTCGCAGCGAGCGCGCGTTGAGTCATCTCGTCACGACGACCCCGGCGAAGATCGTCACCGGTCGCACCGGCACGCGATACCTCACGGCGAGCTATCTCGGGCTGCGCGCGGATCACGCCATCGCGCTCGACGCCGTCGCGTCGGAAGTCGACGAGGCCTGGGCCACCGCGCAGGGTTGGCTCGCGCTGCGTTCACGCTCGAAGGACCACGCGCATTTCCTGCTTCACCCCGACGAAGGACGCCGCCTCGACGACGCCAGCCGCGCGAAGTGCGCCGCGAGCGCGGACAAGGGCGTCGATATCCAGCTCATCGCTGGTGATGGACTCTCGGCGCACGCGCTGCAGGTGAACGGGCCCGCGTTGATGAAGGCCCTCGCTGCAGCGCACACCGCGAAGGGCTTCAAGGTCGGTAAGCCGCTCTTCGTGAAGTTCGCGCGCATCGGCGTGCAGGATGAGATCGGAGTGCTCACGCAGGCGAAGAGCACCATCATCATCGTCGGAGAGCGGCCGGGGCTCGGCACGGGTGACTCGTTGTCGATCTACACGGCGTTCGCTCCGAAGCTGGGTCAGGACAATTCCGAGAAGGACTGCATCTCGAACGTGCGCGATGTCGGCTTTCCGCCTGAGCGCGCGGCGGCGAAGTGCGCTGAGTTGATGAAGGCGTCGTTCGCGGCGGGTGGTGGCGGCGTGAAGCTGACCGGCGGTGCTCCGGTGGCGCGGGTGAGCTGATGCGCGCGCTGATTCCGCA
>JAEUJS010000497.1 GCA_016792935.1 Archangium sp.
ATCACGCAACGCGAGCGCCTCGCGAGAGTGGATCTCACCAAGCGCGGCCTTCTCGAAGAACTTGCCGACCGAGCACGCCCCGGTCGTCTTGCACGCCGCATCACGATCGACGACCGCGCGGTACTCGTTCGCAGCGCGTGCGAACTCGTTCGTTTCGAACAACAACTCCGCGAAGAAGAAGTGCAGCTCGTATGCGCGCGCCGTGTTCGGGAAGATCGTCAGGTACGAGTCGTAGACCGCGCTCGGAAAACGCAGGCAGCCCTCTTCCTTCGTCTTGCGGCACTCGGTGTGCCACGTGGTCGCCAGCTTCGCGAGGAGCTCTTCTGCTCCGCTGCGATCGACGCTCGCCGGGAGCGAGGACGACAGCTGCACGAGCTTGCGAACTTGCTGCGTCGTCAGCTCCTTGTTTCCCATCCGCATGACGGCATCGATGATCGACGTCTGGTACGCGAACGCCTCCGGAGCCTCGGGCCGCTCGGTGATCAGCGCCTGCCACACCACCGCCGCGGCGCGATCGAAACCATCTTCGTGGTACCGCGACGCGAGCTGCTGTTCGAGCGCGCGGCGTTCATCGACGGTGTTGGTGATTCTCGTCAGCGCCGCGCGAGCCACTGCCGGCTGACCACCACTGCGAACGAAGACGAGCACGTAGGCCGAACGCGCTTCCTTCGCGCGCGGCTGACCCGAACGCGCGACGTCTTCGAAGCCGAGCAACGCCGCCGTGAAGTCCTGCAGGTTGAACGCGCAGAACGCCTCTTTGAACTTCGCGTCGCTGCGAAGCGGCTCCGCGCTCGCCTTCTGTGCTTCCACGTACGCCGCACGCGCGCGCTTGAGCCAATCGCTGCGACCGTTCGACTTCGCGAAGTAGTTCTCTCCGAGGTGGAACCACGCCTCGGACGCGCGCGAGCTCGTCGGGTATTTCTCGACGAGGCGCTTGAACGCCACCACCGCGCGTGCGTCGTCGTCGAGATCGAGCAGCGCGTTGCCCATCGACGCGAGCACTTCATCCATGCGCTCGTAGCGCGGGAAGCGATCCATCAGCTCGCGGCACGTCGCGACTGCGTTCTTCGTCGCCGTCTCACGCGCGGCTTTGTCTTCCTTGAGAAGGAAGAAGCGCGCCTCGTCGAACCACAACTCGGCGACGCGGAAATAGACGTCAGGGCCGGCGTTGGTGATCCCCTTCGCGATCCCGAGCTGGTCGAGCCGCTTCTGGTGGATTTCATCTTCTAATGCGGCGTGGGCGAGCGGCGCTGCGAGAACGAAGGACAGGATCGCGATTCGCATAGGGCGAGCCTAGCGCCGCGGATTGGGTTATTTCGCGCGCATGGCCCAGATCGACACGTTCAAGACCCGCACCAAGCTCAACGTCGGTGGCATCCCCTACGACATCTTCTCGCTCAAGACGCTCGCCAAGCAGTTTGGCGCGGTCGAGAAGCTGCCCTTCTCGTTGAAGGTGCTGCTCGAGAACCTGCTCCGCTTCGAAGACGGCCGCGTGGTGAAGAAGGACCACGTCGACGCGCTCGTGAACTGGAACCCCAGGAGCGAGCCCGACACCGAGATCTCGTTCACGCCCGCGCGCGTGCTCTTGCAGGACTTCACCGGCGTGCCCGTCGTCGTCGACCTCGCCGTCATGCGTGAAGCGCTCGCGTCGATGGGCGGCAACCCGCAGAAGGTGAACCCGCTCTGCCCGCTCGATCTCGTCATCGACCACTCGGTGATGATCGACAAGTTCGGCACCAAGTCGGCCTTCCAGGAGAACGTCGACATCGAGTTCCAGCGCAACACCGAGCGCTACGCGTTCCTGAAGTGGGGGCAGAAGTCGCTGAAGAACTTCCGCGCCGTTCCGCCGGGCACCGGCATCTGCCACCAGGTCAACCTCGAGTATCTCGGCCAGGGCATCTTCAAGTCGCCCGACGGCGCCGCGTACCCCGACACGCTCGTCGGCACCGACTCGCACACCACGATGATCAACGGACTCGGCGTGGTCGGCTGGGGCGTCGGCGGCATCGAGGCCGAAGCGGCGATGTTGGGTCAGCCGATCACGATGCTGATCCCGCAGGTCATCGGCTTCAAGCTCACCGGCAAGCTCGCCGCTGGAGCGACCGCCACCGACCTCGTGCTCACCGTCACGCAGATGCTCCGCAAGAAGGGCGTGGTCGGAAAGTTCGTCGAGTTCTACGGCCCGGGCATCAGCTCGCTGCCGCTGACCGATCGCGCGACGGTCGCGAACATGGCGCCCGAGTACGGAGCGACCATCGGCTTCTTCCCCATCGACTCCGCGACGCTCGATTTCCTGAAGCTCACGGGCCGCTCGCCGGAAGCGATCGCGCTCGTCGAGGCGTACGCCAGGGAGCAGGGCCTGTTCCACACCGCGTCCACTCCGGATCCGATCTTCACCGACACGCTGGAGTTGGATCTCAGCAAGGTCGAGCCGTGCCTCGCCGGCCCCGCCCGCCCGCAGGATCGCGTGTTGCTGAAGGACATGAAGTCGTCCTTCAACAAGAACGTGCAGGACATCCTCAAGGTGAAGGAAGGCGACGCGAAGCTGCAGGCGAAGGCGACCGTCACGCAGGGCGCCCAGAGCTACGAGGTCACGAACGGCAGCGTCGTCATCGCGGCGATCACGTCGTGCACCAACACGTCGAACCCGTCGGTGCTCCTCGGAGCGGGTCTGCTCGCGAAGAAGGCCGTCGAGCTCGGCCTCGATGTGAAGCCGTGGGTGAAGACGTCACTCGCTCCGGGTTCGCAGGTCGTGACCGACTACCTCACTGAGGCCGGCTTGATGCCGTACCTCGAGGCGCTCGGCTTCCACGTGGTCGGCTACGGGTGCACGACGTGCATCGGCAACTCGGGCCCGCTCCCGGCCCCGGTGACCAAGGCGATCGTCGACTCGGGAGTCGCCGCTGCCGCCGTCATCTCCGGCAACCGCAACTTCGAAGGCCGCGTGCACCCGCACGTGCGCATGAACTTCCTCGCGTCGCCGGGCCTCGTCGTCGCGTACGCCATCGCGGGTCACACGAACTGGGATCCGAACTCCGAGCCCATCGCGTTCGACAAGAACGGCCGCGGCGTGATGCTCAAGGAGATCTGGCCCTCGACGGAAGAAGTCACCGCCGCGCTCGCGAGCGTGACGGCTGGCCAGTTCAAGAAGCGCTACGCCGACGTGCTCAAGGGCGACGCGCAGTGGCAGGCGTTGCAGGTGAAGGAAGGCGCGACCTTCGAGTGGGACCCGAAGTCGACCTACGTCCGCAAGCCGCCCTTCTTCGACAACATGCCGAAGGATCCGCAGCCCATCAAAGACATCAACGGCGCGCGCGTGCTCGCGTTGCTCGGTGACTCGATCACCACCGACCACATCTCCCCGGCCGGCGACATCGACAAGAAGGGCCCCGCGGCGAAGTACCTCACCGAGCAGGGCGTGAAGCCCGAAGACTTCAACTCGTTCGGAGCGCGCCGCGGCAACCACGAAGTCATGATGCGCGGCACGTTCGCCAACATCCGCCTCAAGAACCTGCTGGTGCCGGGCGTCGAAGGTGGCGTGACCAAGCACGTGCCGTCGGGCGAGCAGATGTCGATCTACGACGCGGCGATGAAGTACCAGAAGGAAGGCACGGCGCTCGTGATCCTCGGTGGCGCGGAATACGGCACCGGTTCCTCGCGCGACTGGGCGGCGAAGGGAACGATGCTGCTCGGCGTGAAGGCGGTCATCACGAAGTCGTTCGAGCGCATTCACCGCTCCAACCTGATCGGCATGGGCGTGTTGCCGCTGCAGTTCCAGGCGGGCGAAGACGCTGCGTCGCTCGGCCTCAAGGGCAACGAGACGTTCAGCATCGGAGGCATCGCTGATGGGCTGGCTCCGATGAAGAAGCTCACCGTGACGGCGAAGGGCGATGACGGCGCGACGAAGACCTTCACCGCGACGTGCCGCATCGATACGCCCAACGAGCTCGACTACTACAGGCACGGCGGCATCCTTCAGTACGTGCTGCGCTCGCTCGCGAAGGCGTGAGCTCCGAGTCGGAAGACGATCAGCGCGGAGGTCCACGCGTCACGATGCTCGCTCCGGGTTCGGCTCGGAGCGAAGCGGAGTGGACCGCTGCGCTCACGAAGGCGGGCGTGAAGTTGGGCGCGAAGCCGCTCGGCCTCGCCTTCGAGTTCGTCGAGAACGATGGTGGCTTCGGCGAAGCGTTCTCGTTCGGGACGGTGCCGGCGAAGCAGGTGAAGGCGATCGACGCCTCTCCGAGCGCGCTCGTGATCTACGGCCAGGCGTCGCTGCGTGACGAGCGGAAGGCGTATCTCGAGCTCGCGCGTGCACTGAAGAAGGCCGGAGCGATCTCGCTGCGTCTCGAACAGTCGAAGCTGGGCTGGTTGATCGACGAATGGATCGAGCGAGTCGGCGATGAAGACGGGTTGCTCAACGCCTGCGTGGTGACGCTCGATGGCGACGCAGGAAAACAGTCGTGCGGCATGCAGGTGTTCGGGCTGCCCGACGTGCGGTGCGACGACGATGAAGTGCTCAACGCGCTCAATCGCTATCAACTGCTCGAAGATCCGCTGCTGATCTCAGGGCACACGTTCGCTCCGGATGCGGAGACGAAGAAGCGCGAGCTGATCCGCTGGCCGGACGACGGCTATCCGCAAGGTCATCCGTGTCACAACCCGTTCGGTGTCTGGCGGCTCGGCAAACCGGGAGCGAAGAAGACGCTCAGCGTCGGCGACAAGGCGATGGTGTTCATGCCGTCACTCGCGGCGCTGCTGACTGCGGGCGAAGAGAAGAAGGGCAAGCCGCTCACGCAGAAAGAGGTGCTCGCCGTGCGCGACAACGGCGTGTGCATGGCGATGGATTGGAAGGACGCGCAGAAGCTCGAGCGTTCACGCGGCTACGCCGACCTCGAGCCAGAGTTGGTTTGGGAGCAGTGGCAGGTCTTGCGCAGCGCCGAGTGAGCGCTCCCTGTTCGCCTCACTTCTTCAGTCGTGCGCGGAAGAGCGGTGCTTGCACCGTCGGATCGTCCGCGTCAGCGACGAGGAAGAACTGATCATCGCGATGCCACGCGAGCCCTTCGATCTTCACCACCTGATCGAGCTTCCGAGTCCACGCGACGCGCGCCTGGCCATCGACGAACTCGAACGCGCCGATGACCGAGCCCATGCACTCGCCATCGAGGTACGGATCATCGGTGTCTTCCGCTGCGGCTGAGAAGTGCAGCACCCCACCCGGCCCCGCGGAGAGGTCGGTGATCGACAAGGGAACACCGTCGAGCTCTCCGAGCGTGATGCGCGAAATCCCCACGACGGACGAACGGCTGAGCAGCATCGACGCATCGAGCTTCAGCCGAATGAGTCCATTCTCTCGCTTCGCTCCGTTGCCACGTTGCGCGAGCCACAGCGCGCCGTCGTGCACCGCGCACCCCTCGATGTTGAGCTCGCTGAACTCCGAGCGCAGCCGCGTGAACAGCGGCCCCGCGTCGATGATCCGCGTGCGCTCACCCCAGCCCGGTCCCCAGGCCGAGACCTCGATCGCGCGCTCGCGTGCAGGCGTGCTCCCACTGCCGATCGAGAGCAACCGGCCACCGGGCAACGCGGTCAGCGCCTCGAAGTCGGGCTTGCGCTTCTTCCGATCCTTCTCGTCGCTCGGCATCTCGTCGGGGAGCAGCCGCAAACTCCCGCGCCCCGACCCGTCGAGTCCGTAGACGTGCAGGCTCACGTCGTCGTCGGCCACCACGTGCACCGCGTCGTTCACGATGACGCAGCCGCTCGCCGCGCTGACCTTCAACTTCGCCACCTGCTCCAGCTGGATCATCGTGAGAACTCCGCCATGAGTTCGGGGTGCTCGACGAACGGAGTGCGATCAGGCCGCCCTTCCGCCCACCACCACCGCGTCTGCGAGGGCTCGGCGCCCATCGTCATCACCAGTGACGATCTCGAGCCGTAGTCGAACTGAGGAAGATCGACGCACACGCCGCGCACCGGATCTCCCTTGTCTCCGCGCGCGAGCAACTGCTGCAGCGCGAGCGGCGTCGGCAGTCCTTCAGGCCCGCGCTCGAGCGAAGGAATCGCTGCTTCGATCAGCGCGGTGCGGCCGCGATCATCTCCGCCGAGCGATCGCTCCGTCACGACGTGGAGACCGGGCGGCAACACCGAGTGGTGGATCTGCTCTCCGTCGCTCCACGTCACGTACGCCGCCGTGCGATCCGCGTAGAGCAGATGAAACGTGTTGAACCGCTTCGCGCTCAGCGTCGACAGCTGTGCATGCAACGCGAGCGCAGAGGCCGCTTCCAACGCCTCGAGCACCAGTTGCCCGCGCGATTCGCGATCGAGAAAGCGCTCCGACGGAAAGCGGTTGGTGACGCCCACGAACATCCCCGCGCGCGTCAGCCCCAGCCAGGTGCCGCCCGCCTGCTCATCACGAGGACTGAGGAATTTCGCCCCGTTACGCCAGGCAGGTGGCGTCGCCGGCCGAGAGCGCAGCTCGTCGCGATTTGCCGCGACCCAGAAAGGAACGTTTCGGTGCTGTTGGAAGCCGACGATCAGGGTACACACAGTGCGTGCGCGACAAGCAGAAGGAAGAGACGAGGAGACGGCTTTACCACGCAGCGCTCGAGATCTTCGCGCGTGATGGTGTGCAAGCCTGCCGCATCGAAGACATCGCGCAGAAGGCCGACGTGAGCCGTGCGGCGTTCTACTTTCACTTCCCGTCGAAGGACGACGTTCTCCTCGAGCTGCTGAGCAACTGCGAGACCGAGATCCTCGCCGAGGTCGACAAGCTGCCGCAGGACGCGAGCCTCAAGCAGATCCTCGAGACGTTCATCACGTCGACCAGCCGCGTCTGGTCCGATCCCAACCGCTGCAAGATGTTGATCGACGTCTTCGCGGTGCAGGTGCGCCGCACGTCGATCCTCGATGACCGGGAAGCCGAAGTGGTGCGCGCGTCGATGTCGCGGCGCTTCAGCGCCTGCTCTGCGCGCGGCGAGCTCTCTCCCGTCATCCCGCCCGAGATGTTGAGCGACTTCTACCTGCTCAACTGCTTCGCCGTGATGGCCGCCTGGGGCGCGCAGCCCGTGATGCCGCTCGAAGACATGTTCCGCGGCATGACGTTGCTGTTCATGAACGGCGCGCGTCCTCCCAACGCTCAGCCCTTCTCGCTCGAGAAGTAACTCCCACAGAGGTTCCGAAAATGACTGTTTCCCCACCGAGCGGCGTCGCCCCAGGGGGCTTTGCGTCGGTGTTCAACCCGGCGCTCTTCGCCGGCAAGCATGTCTTCGTCACCGGAGGCTCGAGCGGCATCAATCTGCGCATCGCCGAGGCCTTCGGTGAACACGGCGCGAAGGTGAGCATCAACGGCCGCAAGGTCGACAAGCTCGAGGCCGCGGTGAAGGGCCTGCGCGAGAAGAAGATCCAGGCCGAGGGGTACGCCGCCGACGTGCGCGACTTCGCCGCGGTCGATGCCGCGCTCGGGGCCGCGCACGCGAAGTTCGGAAACATCGACGTGCTGGTGTGCGGAGCGGCCGGCAATTTCCCCGCTCCCGTCGCCATGATGTCGAGCAACGGCTTCAAGTCGGTGATGGACATCGACGTGCTCGGCTCGTTCAACGCGTGCCGCGCGGCCTTCGAGCGCTTGACCAGGCCCGGAGTGGTGATCGCCATCTCCGCTCCGCAGGCGCAGGTCGCGTACCCGATGCAGGCCCACGTCTGCGCGGCGAAGGCCGGCGTGGACATGTTGATGAAGACGCTCGCCATGGAATGGGGCTCGCTCGGAGTGCGCTGCGTCTCGATCTGGCCGGGGCCGATCGACGACACCGAAGGCATGCAGCGGCTCGCCGGAGATCCCGCGGTGAAGAAGAAGGTCGAGGCGCTCGTGCCGCTGCTCCGCTTCGGCACCAAAGACGAAGTCGCGCAGCTCGCGCTCTTCCTCGCGTCGCCCGCCGCGCAGTACTGCACCGGCAGCGTGTACTCGGTCGATGGCGGCATGGCGCTCGTGGGCGGCGCGATGATGTCGCAGGCCGTTCAGGGCTGAGTCGCTCCGGTGCACTTCCTCGACGCGCTCTCGATTCGTTGGCTGAAGCGCACGCCGATCTTCGCCGGCGGTTGGGGAGAGCTGCGCGATGCAGAAGTCTTCGCAGAGACGTTGCGCACGCCGTCTGCGGGCAAGGCGTTGAGCTTC
>JAEUJS010000594.1 GCA_016792935.1 Archangium sp.
GTTACTTCTGATCCACCTGCCTCATCGTCTCGATCAACGTCGCCGTGACGGGAATCAAGCGCGGCGTCACGCGGTAGCGATCAGCGCGCGTCTTCAAGAACACCGAGTCTTCGTAGCCACCGACGCGCACACCTTTTCGATCGAGCGCATACAGCTCGCTGACGCCGTTGATGCCGAGGATGTACGACTCCTTCTCGCCGCCGGCCTCGAAGTACGGGCTCGTCACCTGACCTCCGAGCGTGTGCCACCGCGACGCCTCAGACAGGTCCTTCACGCCGCCGTAGTTCGAGAGCAGCGCGAGGATCAACGAGGGCACGTCGTTCTGCGAGAGCGGCGCTTCATCGAGCAACGCCTGCGCCTCAGCGAGCGCAGCGCTCAGCTCCGCCGGATCCTGCGCGCGTTTCTGAAACGCCTCGGGGATCACGATCGCGAACGGGATCTGCGTCTTCGCTTCATCGCTCTCGGGATCTTCCTTGCCCCACACGTACGCGTGACCCGTCGAGTGATCGGCCATCAAGACGACGATCGAGGAATCGAGCATCGACGTCTGCTCGAGCTTCTCGAACACGCGCTGCACGGCGGCGTCGGTGTACGAGAACGTCAGCAGCCGCAGCCGATCATCCGCGTCGGCACGATTCACGGCGGCGGCGAGCCCCTCATCGACCCGCGTGATGACCTCCGGCGGCATGTCTTGCGGCGTCGTGAACGGAGAGTGATTGCTCAACGACATCAGGAACGCGAACTGCGGCCCGTTCGGAAATTTCTCGTTCACCTCGCGCACGGCGGTGTCGAAGACGGCGAAGTCGGTGATGCCATCCCACGTGCCCTTCGGGAGATCGGTGGGGAGCTCGGCCTGCGAGACGATGCGCTCGTAGCCATGCGCCGCGAAGAAGTGGCCCATCTCGTCGAACTTCACGTCGGAGCCGTAGAAGAACGAGTGCGCGAAGCCAGCGTCCTCGAGCACGTCGCTCGCGCACCGCACCGGGAACGGCTGCAGATCGCGAATGAAGCTCAAGTTGTACGGGAGCGTGCCGACCCCACACGTCATCGCGCCCAGACAATGCGCGGTGCGCACACCGGCCTGGAACATCTTGCGACTGACGAGCACTCCGGGTTTTCCGTCTTCGTAGAGCGACGACGTGAACGGCGCGATCTGCTTCGGCGCGAGCGGATTGAGCGCGTGAATGTCGTCAGCGCGGAACCCTTCGAGCGAGAGCTGCCACACCGCGACGCGTGCTTCGGTGCCGGTGAAGAGCGCACGCGAGACGCGACCGAGCGAGTCGAGCAACTTTCGCCCGCGCGGATCCTTCGTCATCGGCTCCTTCGACCAGTCCAGCGGCCGCACGCGCTTCCCGGCGTTGAGCGCGGGCCAACCGAGCCGTGATGCACCGACGTCCGCCGAGCCCGCGGGCAGTTCGGTCGCCAACACCAACTCGCGCGGAGTCGCCGGGCCCTTGTGATTCAACAGATCGATCGAGCTCTCGACGATGCCGGTGAGCGGATCTCCGAGCGCAGCAGAGGTGAAGCGATTCGCGGCAGCCGCGAGTCCCGCCGAGGTCAGCAGCACGAAGGCCGTTCCCGCGGCGAGTCCAACGCTCAGCCCCGTCGCCCACGGTCGCCATTCGGTCGCTTCACGGCGGCGTCTCCACACCAGAAACACCAGCGCGGCGGCGAGGAGGATGCCGACGACGCCCGGCTCCCAGATGCGCTCGTACCGGAGGTAGCCGACGGTGCCCTCGAGGAACGACGCGTTGGTGCCGCCCTCGAGCAGATCGAACGTCGTGGGGAACGAGCCCCGCTCCGACTTCACCTCTTGCGCGGTGACGGTGAGCGTCCAGATCGAAAACCCAAACGGCAGTCCACACACCAGGGCGCCGATGCGCTGCCACCGCGGGCCACGCAGCCGCTTGAAGATCAACGGCAACACCAGCGCGAAGATCGCGATCAACGGAGTGATGAGCACGATCACCGCCGACAGATCGAGCAGCGTGCCGACGAGCGCCTTCTCGACGCGCGTGCTGATCAGCCCCCACCCGCGAATGGCGAGCGAGAGGCGCGAGGGAAACGCCGCGATGATCAACATCAGGACCGCCGCGAGCCCCGAAAGCACACCTCGACGAAGTCCCGACGGCTGCTGCACGGAGGCCCGTCTAGCGTCAGACCACGCCCGCCGCGCGCAATTTCACGCTTCCCAGCGCGCCCCGAGGAGGGCATTTCTCCGCCTGCCCGCCCGTGAAGTACGCCCTGCCCCTCCTCGTGTTGCTTGCCACGCCCGCCCTCGCGGCGAACGACGGAGGCACGGCTCCGAGCTGCGTCGAGGTCGAGCAGAAGCTCGCGGTGATGCAGAAGACGTTGCTGTCCTGCAACGAGAACCTCAAGGGTCAGAACACCGCGCGCGATCGCTGCGAGAACGAGCTCGCACAGGCCAACGACCGCACCGCGAGCAACAAGGAGAAGCTCGAGGCCTGCATCGACGCGAAGGATCAGCTCTGTGAAGACGCGGCGAGCTTCTCGGCCGCGCTGCTCCAGGGAACGGCGAAAGGCGTCGGCACCTGCGTTCCGCAAGCGACGCAGACCTCGCTGCAGGGCCTCGTCACCGCGTACTTCTCGCTCACGCGCGCCATCGCGCAGCTCGACGACTTCGCGACCGGCGCTTCCGACACGCCACCGCGCATGACTGGAGTGAGTGATCCCCGCCTCTCGCACGCCTTCGCGTTCAAGTCGGGTGTGCCGCTGTGGAATCGGCGGCTGTTGATCTCGGCGTTCCGGCTGACTGCGCCCAACAGCTGGATGCGCGTGCGCTCGCAGGGAGCGACCGGCATCGACGCCTTCTTCGACTCGCGCGGTCCACTCCCGGAGTCGTTCATCAACGAAGCGAACGGTGAACACCCCGAGCCCGCGGGACCGGCTGGACCGCCGCTCACCGCCGCGCTGCGCATGGCGTTGTCGTACCTCGAGCTGTCGAACTGCGAAGAGCACGCCGAGTCCGCGGAGTGTGGTCGCGCGCGTCAGCTCGTCGAGCTGCTCGATGACACCGGCCCGCTGATCATCCGCCGTCGCGAAGAAGAGATGTACGCCACGCCGTGCGACGCGCTCTCGCCCGACACCATTCGCGCGTGGCTGCAGGATTTCCCGACCAGCCGTTCGCGTGAGAAGGCGGTCGCGCTCGACGAGCTCACCACCGCGGCGAAGAGCAAGCTGTTCCTCTGCTACCTCGCTGATGCGCAGGGTGATGCGTCGTACGCGAAGTGGATCGCGCCGCGACTGCCGAGCGCCAAGCAGATCGACCCGCGCATGTTGCCGGTGGTCGACGCCTTCCAACGCCACGTGCGCGAAGGAGAGCCGATCGATCTCTGCGGTCGCGCGGTGCGTGCGTTCCAACAGCTCGAGGTGCAGGGCTGCGGTCTCGAGCGTCCGGAACCGCTGCAGATCATCGCGCTGTGGGCGCACACCGCTCCGCCGGCGAACGCCGATCCCGACACGCAGGTCTGTCAGAAGATCGCGTCGCTGATGTGGGGCGGCACGGCGTTGATCCTCCCGCAGTCACCCGAAGAGCAGGTGAAGACCGACGACGAGAACGAGAGCCCGATGACGGTGCTCCGTCGTGGCTGCGATGAGCGCCAGGGGAGCAACGGTCGCTTCGAGCAGACGGTCATCTCGCTCGCCGCGATCGCCAGAGAGCTCGGAGAGCCCGTCAGCGCCTCTCCCTGGCGGCTCGATGAGAAGGGCACGCAACCGCTCGAGCGTGCGCGCGCCATCGAGGTCGACCAGTACGGCGCGTGGGTGCAGCACACCGTCGATCAGGTCTCGGCCTGCGAGGCGCTCGGCATTCCGAAGGTGCGCTGTGAGGCGTGCCGCAACGGAGGCGGCGGTTACGACTGCGAGCTCGCCAATCACGCCGAAGCGAACTGGGCGCGCTACCGCCGCATCACGAACTCCTCGGCGGCGGGCCTCGCGGTGGCGATCGTCGTCGCGCTGTACCTGCGTCGGCTGCGTCGCGCGCGGCAGCTCTTCGGCGCCAACGTGCAGACCATTCGCGAGAGCCTCGAAGCGTTGGGGATGAAGGCGACTCCCGATGCGCTGCGCTTCCTCTTTCCGTCGCGGCACGACGTGTTGAATCTCGATCTCCCTCGCAATCCCGCGTGGGAGCGTTGGGGCAGCGAAGCGCTCGCGGTCCTCGTGCCTGGCCCCGGAGCCGTACGCGAAGCAGACGTGAATCACGCTGCGGGCGTGGCGCACGCCGAGAACGTACGCGTGGTGTTCCTGTTGCACCCCGATGCCTCAGTGCTCGACCTCGGAGCCGTTCGCGCGACGCTCGACTGGGCCGCTCGTGGTGGAACGCGCGCAGTGCAGGTGTTGCCGCTCGCGCTCTCGCGTCTGGCGTGGGCGACGAAGGATGAAGACCTCCTCGATCTCGTCGAGGCCACCACGCTGCGCGGAAACCCGTTCGAAGTGCGCGGCCCCGTTCGTTCGTCGAGTCAGTTCTGGAATCGCGAGCGCCTCGTCGCGGGGCTGCTCACCGAGACGCGCGCCGGCAACTGGGTGGTCGTCACCGGTCTGCGTCGCTTCGGAAAATCATCACTGGCGCTCGAGGTCGCGCGGCGCACCACGGGCCCTTCGGCGTACGTCGATCTCGCGGGCTTCCACCACGAGGTCTCGCACGGAGAGTCTCCAGCCGTCGCGGTGGACGCGATTCTGAAGACACTCGTGATGCGGCTCTCCGACTCCGCGCGGGTGCGTTTCCCTGCGGCCACCGTGCCTCCGGTGCCGACCACGTCACTCGACGCGCCGACGCTCGCGTCGTGGCTCCGTGAGCTCGCCATCGCGTGCGGCAAGTCGGCGGGCACGTCGCCGCCGCCGATGATGTTGGTGCTCGATGAGGTCGAGCAGTTGCTGTCGGCTCCGCGCGAGAAGTTGGGGCGCGCGCTCGACGTCATGGCGACGCTGACGGGCCGGCTGCGTGGTGCGCTCAGCGAGCCTTCCTCTCCGCACTCGACCAACTCGATGAGCGTGGTGTTGTGCGCCGCCGTTCACCCGCTGCTCTGGGCGCCGCTCTCGACGCTCGGTGGCCAGTCGATCATGGGCGCGTTCCCGTCGATCTGCGTGCCCGCGCTCGATGACGAGTCGGCGCACGCCATGATGCGGGGCCTCGGTGCGCGCCAGGGCATTCGCTTCGAAGACGACGCGCTCGCGGCGCTGATTCGTGCGTCACACGGCGTGCCGCTCCTGCTGCGTCGGCTGGGAACGTCGGTGCTCGAGCTCTTCGACGCCGATCGCGCGCGACAAGGCTCACTCGGAGCGATGCGCATCGGCATCGAGGGCGCCACCGAAGCGATTCGTCGCGAGGAGAAGGAAGGATCTCCGCTGCGTGTGTGGGTCGAGTCGGAGATCGCCCAGGTCGATACGTCGGCCGGTGTGCTGCTCAGAGCGCTCGCGCGGGAAAAGAAGGTGAGCGCAGTCGACCTCGCGAAGCTGGTCGAGGCGCAGGTCATGACGCGCTTCAACGAGACGGGTCTCGAGGCGCATCTCGCTCCGGCTGAGCTCAAACGCCGCGCGCAGGAAGCCGCGAGCGTGATGGTGCGCCTGTTGTCGGATTCGCGCCTGCTCGAGAGCCACGGCGATCTCACCTCGCCTGACGCGTTCACGCTCCCGGATGGCGTGATTCGCCGCATCCTCTCCGAGCGCAAGACGTGAGAGGATTCGCCTCGACGTGAAGCTCACCTTCCGCCGCTTCGGAGGCATGCTGGCCGGAGCCGCTCCGCTCTTCGGTGCGGTGATCTCGCTGGTGTGGCTCGGTTGGTCCAACCAGAGCACCGAGAGCGCTTCCACCAAGGCGCTCGCGATGGCGAGCCACCCCTTCGGAGCGATCGCCATCATCCAGGCGATCTACACGGCGCTGCTGTCTCTCTTGTGGATGCGCTACCGCCCGTTCAAGGCTCCCGACGGCGCGGAGCTGCCGAAGGTCACCGTCGTCATTCCCGCGTTCAACGAAGGCCCGATGGTGGGCCGCAGCATCCGCTCGGTGGCCGCGTGCAGCTACCCGAAGGACAAGCTCGAGGTGATCGTCGTCGACGACGGCTCGCGCGACGACACGTTCTTCCACATGCAGCACCTGCGTCGTGAGTTCCCCGACCTCGTGCGGCTCGTTCGCTTCGTCGGAAATCGCGGCAAGCGCAGCGCACTCGTCGCCGGCTTCAAGGCGGCGGCGGGTTCGATCATCATCACCATCGACTCCGACTCCGAGATCAACCCCGACACGGTGCACGAGATGGTCGCGCCGTTCCTCGCTGATCCGAAGATCGGCGGAGTCGCCGGTCGCGTCGCGGTGCTGAACAAGGACACTCCGATCTCACGAATGCTCGAGGTGCAGTTCGCGCTCGCGTTCGACTACGGCCGCGCCGCGCAGAGCGTGTACCGCGCCGTCGCCTGCTGCCCCGGAGCGCTCAGCGCCTTCCGCAAAGACGCGATCATCCCCTTCATGGACGAGTGGGAGAACCAGCGCTTCCTCGGCCGGCCGGTGAATCACGGTGAAGATCAGGCGCTCACCAACATCGTGCTGCGCCAGGGCTTCGACACCGTCTACCAGCGCACCGCGATCGTCCACACGCTCGTCCCCACCAACTACTCACAACTCAGCCGCATGTTCTTGAGATGGGACCGCAGCTACATCGTCGAGGGCTTCTCGTTCGCGCGCTTCATGTTCACGCGTTATCGGCAGAACAATCGACTGCTGCCCATCGTGACGTTCTTCGTCAGCAACCTGCGCTTCGTGCTCGTGGCCGTCGCGCTGATGGAACTGCCGCGGCTCTTCGACACCAGCGTCAACACGGTCTACCGGAGCGTCGTCGCGCTCGCGCTGGGAGCGATCTTCTCGGCCGCCTACTACCTGCGCTTCGAGCGCGGCTTCCGGTGGATGTACGGCGTGCTCTACGCGGCGTTCTCGGTGGTCGCGCTGCAGTGGATTTTGCCGTGGGCGCTGGTGACGGTGCGTGACGAGCGCTGGGGCACGCGTTGAACGACGCGCTTTCCGCGCTGCTCTCTGATCTGCGTCGCGAAGCTGGTTGGGAAAATTCGTCGGGAGCCACCAACGCCGCGCTCGCCATCGCGCAGCTCGAAGGTGAAGAGCCGATCAAGGCGCTCGTGACCGAATTGGAACGCGTCGATCGCATCGATCTCACCGAAGACGCCGGCGACATGGGCGATGAAGTGTGGAGAACGCGTCAGGCGATCGAGGCCGGTCTCATCGCCATGGGAGCACGCGCCGTGAAGTTCTGCGCCCCGCTGCTGCATTCCGCGAGCATGAGCGGTCGAGATCGCGTGCTGGCGCGGGTGTGCGCGAAGGGAAAGGCGACACGCGTCTTCCCCGTGCTCGAAGCGTGGCTGCAGAACGACGACGACTCTTCTCAGAACACGGCGATCGATTGCCTCGGAGAGCTCGGCGACGAACGCGGTCGCGCGCTGATTCGCAAAGCCCTCGAGAAGCCGATCGAACTCAACGCAGGTTGGCGCAAGCGCATCGCCGCTGGAGCGTTGGCGAAGTTGCAGGACGCGGAAGCACTGCACGTCCTGCTCGATGATTCCGACTGGTTCGCGAGACTCGGGGTGATGGAAGCGGTGAAACACCTTCAGAACGCACACGACCGCGCTCAGCTCATCGCCCGCGGCAAGACCGACGTCGACGAACGAGTCCGCAAGGAAGCGAATGGCGCGCCATGAAGAAGAAACTCCTCCTGGGCTGCGGAGCCTTTCTCCTGTTCGCGGTCATCACCGTCATCGCGCTCCTCGCGAGCGGGCCCGGCCGTCAGCTCACGGAATTCGTCGGCTACATCATCGAGACCGACGAGCCCGACATCCCCGACACGCCGGCGCTCATCGCGTACCTGGAAGCGCACCCCGATCGCTATGCGCTCGCGGCGTGGGAAGTCGGTCGTGAAGACGCAGGCATCTTCCACGACGCTGATTCGCTCTGGCCGCTCGCCTCGACGGTGAAGATCATCCCCATCGCGCTCGCGTCCGAAGAGATCGCCGCCGGGCGGTGGGATCCGACGACACCAACTCCGGAAGTGGAGAACTTCTATCTCGCGGGCACCGACGGCAATGCGCACCCCGAGGCGAGCGTCGACGGAGGCACGGCGACCATCGCCGGCGCCCTGCACGGAATGATTCGCTGGAGCGACAACGCCGCCACCGACGCGATCCTCTTCCGGCTCGGGCGCGAGCGGCTCACCTCGACGACGCCGGGGCTCCCGACACCACATCCTCTGAGCGGAACGATGTTGCTCTCGAACGACGGCTTCACGCTCGACTCGGGTGTGAACGTCGACGACGCAGCCTGGGCTCGAGCAGGACAACTCGCAGCGAATCCACCGGGCACGACTCCGCCGGCACCGCCGTTCGTCGCGATGCGAGAGCAAGTGCGCATGACGCGCGAGCTCGACAACAAGGGCAGCGCGCGCGCGTTCGCGCAGTTGATCGAACGCATCTTCCTCGACGAGTCCGAGAAGACCGCCGTCGCGCGCAAGGAGCTCCAATGGCCGATGGAGTTCCAGGGCAACCTGAACGCGTTCAAGGTCTTCGGCACCAAGGGCGGCAGTCTCGCAGGCACGCTCACCTCGGCGACCTACATGGAAGACACGCGCGGAAATCGCAGGGTGGTCGCGCTCTTCCTTCACGACATTCCATTCGCGACGTGGATGGGCCTGATGTCGAACTACCTGCAGCAGGATCTCGAGCGCGAGTTGCTCACCGAAGACGGAGCGATCGAGCGTCTTCGTCCTCGACTCGGCAAATGACCGCGTAGACTCGGCTCCTACCCAACGGCGTCGCCCCAGGGGGCTTTGCGCACATGAAGTCAGACTTCCCGAGTGACTCCCCGCTGCACGTGTTCACGGAAGACGAAGTGAAGGCCATCTTCGCGGCAGGCAAGGAGCGCGCCTGCGTCGCCGGAGAGGCGATCATCATCGAGGGCGAGCGCGGCGACTCGATGTACTTCTTGATCGAAGGCACGGCCGAAGCGCGCTTCGACGGCGGCTCGAAGGTGCGTACGTACGGGTCGGGCAGCTACTTCGGCGAGCTGTCGTTCATCAACCCGGGCCAGAAGCGCAGCACGACCATCGTCGCGACGTCGCCAGCGCGGCTGCAGGTGCTCGATCAGAACAGCGTGCGTTCGTTGCTGCAGTCGCACCCTGGTGTGATCTTCACCTTGCTCCAGCGCGCGTGCGCCTTCCTCGTCGACAACGAGCGAGCGCTCATCAGCGATCTCAAGCGTCGCAACACCGAGCTGCAGGAGACGATCAAGAAGCTCGAGTTCACGCGCAAGCGGCTCACGCAGGAAGAGGAGACGGCGCGTACCGATGCGCTCACCGGTCTCTACAACCGACGCGGCTTCGAGGCCGAGCTGCCGAACTTCATCGAGCGCGCGAACGCGATCGGCGTGGGTCTCGCGCTCCTCGCGATGGATCTCGATCACTTCAAGCCGCTCAACGACACCATGGGTCACCCCGCCGGCGACTTCGTGTTGCAGGGCGTGGGGAAGATCCTCCGAGAGAAAGTGCGCAACTCCGATCTCCCCTGCCGCATGGGCGGTGACGAGTTCATGGTGCTGATCGCCGACATGTCGCAGGCGGCGGTCTCGATGCGCGCCGAGTCACTGCGCACGGCGATCGGCGAGATGGCGCATCCCGGCAACGAGAAGGGCATCCGCATCACCTCGACGCTCGGCGGAACGCTCTACAAGCCGGGTGAGACGCGCGAAGAGTTCATCAAGCGCGCCGACGAAGCGCTCTACGAAGCCAAGCGCGCCGGCCGCAACCGAGTCGCCTGGAAATAGTCGCGGAAGGAAACCGGAAGGAGCGCGAGGATCCCCTCTCCCGCCCCTGCGGGAGAGGGTCAGGGTGAGGGAGTGTCACGCAGTTCACAAACGCCGGTCATCCGCTTCAACGATCGTGGAGTCGAGAGCCGCCGTCTTCACCAGCCGAGTCTGAACCAACTTCTCGATCGCAACCGTCGCAGCACGACTCGACAAAACGCGCTCTCCGAAATCACCGGCTGAGATCCTCAGCGCAAGCGACTTCCCGAGCGAAGCAACAGTCGCGGTCGCCACCCCACCCGTCAGCACCGCCACCTCTCCGAACAAATCGCCCTCGCGCAGATCGACATACCGCTGCCCGCTCTGATGCGTGACCGAGCAGCACCCACGCAGCAACAAGTAGACGAAATCGGCCTTCGCGCCCTCGGAGATGATGGTCTTCCCGTCGTCGAACACCACGGGCTGGAACTTCGCGACGAGCGCGTTCTTGTCGGCATCAGGCAGCACCCGCAGGATCGAGCTCGCCCGCAGCACGTTGGCGAGCAACCGCGAACGATAGAACTGCTCGAGCATCTTCCCGACGTGCGCGTGCTTCTGCACCACGCGATCGACGGCCTTCTTCGGGAACATCAGACACACGGAATCCGAATCAGCGACGACTGACGCGAGCCGAGGGCCACCCGTCACCATCGCGGCCTCACCGAAGATGTCACCGACCTCGACGCTCGCGACCTTCCGCTGATTCGGAGTGCCATACGCCCGGTACACGCTCGCCCCACCCTCAACGAGCGCGAACATCGCATCACCGGGAGCACCTTCCGCGACGAGCACCTCACCAGGCGTGATCGGCTTGATCTCCATCGCGCGCGCGACGACTTCCTGCAGCTCGACCCGCGTGAGCGTCGAGAACAACGGAATCGGCGGCAAGCCACTCGCAGTGATGACCGGCTCTTCTTCAATCTCGAGCTCGAAGTCCGGCACCGGCGGAGCCGGCTTGGCGCCGGTCGCGACCACCTTCAGCCCCGGAGCCTTCTCGCGTCCGAACAGCCCGGCGATCATCTCCTGCGTCTTCTCGTGCGAGGGATCGAGCCCGAGGATCACGCGACACGTCGCCGACGCCTTGAAGAACAAGCCCTGCTCGGCGTACTTGCGCGCGATCTCCTCGTAGGTGCGAATCGCGTCGGCCTTCTTCCCGATCTTCGCCTGCAGCTCGGCGACCTTCCCGTGGGCCGCGAGATCCGCCGGAGTCGCCGCCACGATCTTCTGCCAGGCCTCGAGCGCCGCCGGAAACTTCCCCTTCAGCGCGAGCTGCGTCGCTTGATCTTTCAGAGCGCGAACATCGGTCATGGGCACATTCCGTTCATGCAGGGTCCCTGGCAAGCGCGCCCACACATGCCGCAGTTCATCGGGTCCGTCATCAACTGCGCCTCGCACCCGGGAAACGGATCGCAGTCTTCGAAGCCGGGATTGCAGCGCGTGCGCCCGCACACCATGTCCATGCAGATCGGCTGTGCATTCAAGGGCAGCGGGCACGGCTGACCGCAGCCTCCGCAGTTCAGCGGATCGAAGCGCGGATCGACGCACGCCATTCCCGCGTCACACTGCATCAGCGGCGCGGAGCACGACGGCCGGCACATGCCCATCGAGCACACCTCTCCGGCAGCGCACGGCATTCCGCATTGCCCGCAGTTGAGAACGTCGGTCATCGTCGAGGTGCACTGACCGAAGCAGTCGGTCTGGAACGGCAGACACGTCGGCACGCACATGCCCTGCACGCAGCGCTGCGCCGAGTTGCACATCGTCGTGCAGCCGCCGCAGTGCAGGACATCGAACTGCTGATTGACGCACTCGAGGTTGGCGCCGCTGCCACACGCGAGCATTCCCATCGGGCACGTCTCGGCGCACGAGCCCATCTCGCAGCGCTCGGTCATGCCGCACATCCCTCCGCAGCCGCCACAGTTGTTGCGATCGAAGCGGGGATCCACGCACGCACCGCCGCAGTCGATGAGCGGCGGCATGCAGCGGAACGTGCACTGACCACCGACGCAGATCGACGGGCTGGTGCATTCCGCGTTGCTCCGGCACTCGACGACGGGTCCACACATGCCGCTGTCGCACGGCATCAGCCCTTGCGGCTTCGAGCAGACGTGCAGTCGGCACAGCTCGGTCGTGCAGTCTTCGTGTGTCTCACACCGCTTCGCCTCGCCGCACTTCGAACAATCGGGGCCGCCGCAATCGACGTCAGACTCGAGACCATTGCGCACGCCGTCAGAACACGTCCCCTTCGCGCGGGGACACGCGGAGAAGATCACCACCGTGAAGATCAGCAACCAGCGCACAGGAGCACTCCGTTGCAATTGGTGATGTTCGAGCCGCACGAGCTGAGCGGAATCGAAGTCGGCTGAAGGTTATGCATCGCGTCTTCGCATTGACACGAGAGTATTCCGTTGCACGCATCACAGCCGACGCACGTCGTTTGGTACGAGCCCATCTGGAGCGGGCCGCAGCAACGCCCCATCACGAACGTCTCCATGCCTAAGCAAGCG
>JAEUJS010000609.1 GCA_016792935.1 Archangium sp.
TGGGCTCAAGGCGCTGCAGATCGGCGCGTCGTCGTGGGCTGCTGAGGCGCTCAAGAACACCATGCCCGCGTCGGTCTTCTCGCGGTCCACCGAGTGCCACAACCAGGACAAGGTGAGCATGGGCACCATCGCCGCGCGTGATGCCCTGCGAGTCGTCGAGTTGACGGAGCAGGTCGCGGCGGCCCATCTCGTCGCCACGCGACAGGCTGTCTTCTTGAAGGCGCGCTCGGGGGCGAAGCTGGCGGCTCCCGTGCTCGCGTTCGCGGAAGAGATTGGCTTCGAGCCCCTGATCGAAGATCGCGCGCTGGAAATGGAGCTGCGCGAGCTGATGACCCGGTTGCCCGCGCTGGGCCGCTGAGCGAGTCTCCCTTCCTGTGCTGACCGTCGCCCTCTCACTGATGTTGTCGCAGTCGGTTCCCTACCCGGAGCCGTCGCCCCAGGGGGCCTTGATCACGGAGGCTCCGCGCTCGGTGCGGCTGCTCGAGGACACGGTGCTCGCGCAGTTGCCTCCCGCTCCTCCGCCGGCTGATGCGCCGCTCGCGAGCCCCCAGCCGTTCGTCTCTGCGCAGCAGCTGCAGGTCGACATCGCGGCGCTCAAGCGCATGCGGCCGGGCATTGGTGGCGGCATCGCGCTCATCGCCGCGGGCAGTGGGCTGGCGATCGCGGGCGGCTTCTACATCGCGATTGGGCTGGCGGCGACGGTCGCTCCGGTGTGGGCGATCGGCGTCGGCGCCCTGGCGGTCGGGCTCCCACTGGCGGTGATCGGGATCTGGCTGTTGGTGAACGCCATCCCCGAGCGCGCGCGCATCGATGACGAGATCGGCAAGCTGCGACGTGAGCTCACGCAGGTGCAGGCCGGAGCGCCCCCTGCTCCGCCCGGCCCGAGTGGAATGAATTCCCAGCCGTTCTGATCACCCCGCGCGGCGCTTCTTCGGCGCGAGCTGATCGGCCAGCACGCGCATGCCGTCGGTGGTGGTGAACACGCCGATCACGCGACCGTTGGCGTCGAGGACGACCGCGCTGCCGAGCTTCTTCTTCGCCATCTCTTCGGCGACCTCGGCCACGGGCGTCTTCGCCGTCACCGTCCACGGAGCCTGCGTCATCGCGTCCTCGACGAGGATGCACGACGCGTCGAACTTCGAGACCGAGCTGATCAGCTGCACGTCGCGATCGCTCAAGATGCCCACCAGCGTTCCCGCATCGAGCACGGGGAGGTGCCGAATCTTGTATTTGCGCATCGCCTTCGCGGCATCGGCGAGCGAGAGCCCGAGCCCGATGGTGTGCGGAGCAGCCGTCATCACGTCGCGAACGAGGAGTTGGGTCGTCATGCCCTGAGGTAGAGCAAGACCCCGGCCAGCGACTTCCGAGCGGAATCCGTGCGAACCGGCGCAGCGCTTGCGGCCCGTCGCGGGCCTGCGAAGGAAATGCGCCCCGCGTGAGGTTTACGGCCAGCGACGGAAGATGATCGACGTGTTGATGCCGCCGAACGCGAAGTTGTTGGTCATCACGAACTCGGTCTGCAGGTTGCGGCCTTCGCCGCGCACGTAGTCGAGCGCGCCACACTTCGGGTCGACGTTGTCGAGGTTGACGGTGGGGCACACCCAGCCCTCGCGCATCATCTCGATGGTCATCCACGCTTCGAGCGCGCCGCACGCACCGAGCGTGTGGCCCATGTAGCTCTTGAGGCTCGAGATCGGCATGCGCTCACCGAAGATCTGATGGGTGGCGGTGCTCTCGGCGATGTCGCCTTGCGGCGTGGCGGTGCCGTGCGCGTTCACGTAGCCGATGGCGTCGGGTGAGAGCTTCGCGTCTTGCAGCGCGAGGCGCATGGCGTGCGCCATGGTGGACGCCTGCGGGTTGGTGACGTGTGTGCCGTCGCTGTTGGTGCCGAAGCCGACGAGCTCGGCGTAGATCTTCGCGCCGCGCGCCTTCGCGTGTTCGAGCTCTTCGAGGATCAGCGTGCCGGCGCCCTCTCCGATGACGAGGCCGTTGCGGGCCGTGTCGAACGGGCGCGGCGTCTTCTTCGGGGAGTCGTTGCTGGTGCTGGTCGCGAACAACGTGTCGAAGATCGCGACCTGCGTGGGGTCGAACTCTTCCGAGCCGCCGGCGAGCATCGCGTCCTGCGCGCCCCAACGAATCGCTTCGAAGGCGTGACCGATGCCCGCGCTGCCCGAGGTGCACGCCGACGACGTGGTGAGCACGCGGCCGGTGAGCCCGAAGTACACGCCGATGTTCACCGGCGCGGTGTGCGGCATCATCTTCAAGTACGTGTTGGCGGTGATGCCCGCGGTGGTCTTCTCGCTGAACATGCGCTCGAAGTCGGCGAGCGCCTCGGGACTTCCAGAACACGAGCCGTACGAGACGCCGACGCGACCACTCTTGAGCACCGGATCACCGAACAACCCGGCGTCGCGCAGCGCGATGTCACTGGCGCGCACGGCCATCACGGCGACCTTGCCCATCGAGCGCGTCTGCTTGCGGCCGTAGCCCTTCTCGTCGAGCTTGTACGGAGCGACGGGAGCGCCGAGCTTGGTCAGCATGCCCTCGTACTCACCGAGCCGGGGGATCTGCTGCACCACGTTCTCGGCCTTGCGCAGGGCGGCGAGCACCGTCGGCCAGTCGTGGCCCATCGGGCTCAGCGCTCCGAATCCAGTCACCACGACGCGTCGCATCAGCACATGCCTCCGTTTACAGAGATCACCTGGCGCGTCACATACGACGCTTCGGGCGAGAGAAGGAAGGCCACAGCGTGGGCCACTTCTTCGGGCTTCCCCATCCGCCGGGCGGGGATCAAGTCCATCGCGTGCTCGAGGACTTCTTTGCTCACCATCTCGGTGTCGATGAGCCCGGGCGCGACGCAGTTCACGGTGATCTCACGCTTCGCCAGTTCGATCGCCAGCGCGCGCGTGGCGCCGATGATGCCGGCCTTCGCCGCGCTGTAGTTCACCTGGCCGCGGTTGCCGACGAGACCCGAGACGGAGCTCATGGTGACGATGCGACCGGGCTTGCGGCGCTGCACCATCGGCATCACCACCGGGTGGAGCACGTTGTAGATGCTGTCGAGGTTGGTGTGGATGACGCCGTCCCAGTCCTCTTCGGTCATCGCGGGGAAGCTGGTGTCGCGCGCGATGCCCGCGTTGCAGACCACGCCGTAGTACGCGCCGTGCTTCTCGATGTCGCCTTCGAGCGTCTCGCGCGCGGCCTTGCGATCGCCGACGTCGAAGGAAAGCAAACGCGCCTGGCGGCCCATGGCGGCGACCTGCGCGACGACGGCCTGCCCCTCTTCGATGCGCGAGCGGCAGTGCACCACCACGTCGAAGCCGTCTTTCGCGCAGCGCAAGGCGATCGCGCGACCGATGCCGCGGCTCGAGCCCGTGACCAACACCGTGTTGCCGCTCATTGTTTGAGGCCCTCGAAAAATTCCTGAACGTTGGGCGGCTGGAACGCATTCACGCTCGCGCGGGCGATCACCTTGCCTCCGTGTTCGATGCTGCAGTTGAAGACCGCGAGGCCCTGCTCGGAGACCAGTTCCTGCTTCGCGGACATGACGAGCCGCGCGCCGATCGGGAAGAACGGAACGTCACACTCGTATTTGCGCGTGCCGAGC
>JAEUJS010000621.1 GCA_016792935.1 Archangium sp.
TTTGCTTCAAGCGATCGATCGACGACTGCGTTCCACCGTGGTGCGCGACGGCGTGATGGCCCGGCCCCCCACCGATGGCCTCGGGGAAGCTCAGCTGCTCGCTCACGCCCGGCCCGTACATGATGGTCGCCACGTTCGTGAGGCCGCACTGCATCGCCATCACGATCATCTGGTGCATCAGCTGGAACCGCAGCACGTAGTTCGTGTTCGGCAGCGTGAAGTCCTGCGTCGGCGAACCAAACCCCGGCGTGCACGTCGTCACCGTCCCGAGGCCCAGCTCCACCTCGCGCACGGTGTCCATGTACGAGGCGAGCACCGGGCGGTACGTCGCCGGCAACCGATTCGACAGACGCGTGGCGTCCTTGTGGAGCGAATCCAGGATGCTCTTCTTGCGATCGTGCAGGTACTGAATCTGCGCCGCGCTCCCTGACTCCGCGCCGAACAACTTCTCGAACATCTGCCGCGGGTGCGGAATCGGAGAGCGGAACTTGTCGGGCGCCTGCCACGAGATGCGATTGAGATAGTCGTTGCTGTACCCGGGGTGATCGTTCAACGGGTGCACGTGGTAGTAGATGCCGCCGACCTCGAGCGAACGCATCGACGAGGGGTGCCGATCTGCCACGAATTGATCGAGCGTCTTTCCGCAGCGCGAGACGCCGGGGTCACCGAGCACCATCGGCTCGGCAGACAAGAAGCCCGCGCAGTTCTGCCAGTGCGGGTCGTGTCCCGGGAAGCCGTTGAACAGCCCGCGGAACACCATCGTGTTCGCCTGATGCCCCGCGGTCACCATCGGAGCGAGCGCCTCGGAGAAGTTCCAGCTCCCGTCGACACCCATCGGTTGGTACGCGCCGTTGGGCACGTAGACGCCGATGAAGCGCTTGCGCGTGGTGCTCTGCTGCGCGCGCGCCAGATGCGGAGCGAGCAGCGGCAGCGACAACCCGATGCCCATCGATTTCAAGAACAGGCGACGGTTCAACTTGCCTGCTCGCTCCGAACCGCCCCTGCTCGGTTCTCCACTGCGCGGTTTCATGGCGAGACCTCCGTCAGCCGCATCGATTCGCTCAAGGCCTCGAGCGTCATCTCCTTCAGCGTCGGCGTCGAGCCGTCTTTCGGGCGGGCGATCTCCCGAGCGACGCAGAGCTCTCCGTCGAGCGGGCCGCGATTCAAGCCGTACGTCAGCAGCTTGGTCGCCACGCACGCGCGGAAGTCGGGGCTGTTCTCGATGGCCGCGGTGAGCGCGTTCGGATCAGCGACGAGTTGACCGTCGAGCATGAGGTCGGACGTGATGGGCGCTCCGTTTGGGTAGAAGTCGCGCCACAACCCCTGGGCGTCGTACTTCTCGAGCGCCAGGCCGATGGGGTCCATCATGTTGTGGCAGCCCGAGCAGCGGTTCGACGTCGAGCGGTGAATCTGCATCTGCTGCGCGAGCGGCAGGCTGCGGTCGATGCTCATCAGCGAGGCGTTGATTTCCTCCAGCGTGGCGGCGTCGAGGTGCGGCAGTGAGCGGCACAACAAGCGCGTCAGCGCCCACAGCCCGCGGTGAATCGGCCGACGGAACTCGGAGCCCGTCGCGGTGCGCGTCAGGAAGTGCGCCTGCTGCAAGAGACCACCCCGCAGCGGCGTGTTCACGATGCGCACCGGCTCGTTGCCCTGCGGGAAGCTCAGGCCGTAGTGGTACGCGAGTGAGGCATCGACCTTCGTGAAGCCCGGACGCAGCAACTTCTCCGCGGGTTGATCAGTCCGCAGCAATTCACTGAACACATCGCGCGGCTCGGCCATCAGTGACGGCGTCAGCTGCCCGAGGTCGGGCCCCTCGCGGAAGTCGAGCCACTGGCCTCCGAAGTGACGCGTGAAGCGCGCGTTGTCCTGCTCGAGGAGACGCGCGGCTTGCTGCGCGACGACGGTCTGATCAGTCAGACGGCCCTGCTCGGCGAGCGTCCACAGCTCGTCGTCAGCCACCGAGCTGCGGAAGAACAAGGCGAGACGTGATGCGGTGCCGAACGACTTCTCCTGCGTGTCGAGACCGCCGGGCACGAGCTCCGGCTTGAACGTGAAGTTCGGCGAGAGGAGCACCGCCTGCAACACGGCCAACATCGCCTCGTCGACGGGCTCGGCGAAACCGGCGGCTGTGGCCGCGGCGCGCTGAGACTCGAAGAGCGTCTGGTAGTCGGTGAGTTCCTCTGGACGTACGGGGCGACGGAAGCCACGGCTCGCGAGCCGCGACACCAGGGGAAAGACGCAATTGTTCCACTGCCACGCGGCCTTGAGCGGAGTCGCCGCGAAGGTCATCGAGATGCTGTGGCCCGTGGTGTCGTACGCCGGGCTCGCGTTGGGGCTCACCACGAAGTCGATGAGGTCGCCGCGCACGAGCGTGAGGTTGAGCGAGAAGCTCGCTGCCGCGCCACCGTTGGCGATGTTCTGCGTCCACACCTGGGTGCCGTTGCGGCGAATCGTGGCGGTGACACCGTCTCCACCACCCGGGTCCGCATCGCCGAAGCTGCCAGTCAGCACCACGTTGCCGTCGAGCGGAGCGCTCCAGCGCAACACGGGGTTCACCGTCGAGCCCGGGTGCATGCCCGTCGCCCAGATGAGCGCGTTCTCGTCGGGCATCTTGCGCCAGCGCGCGTTCGCGTTGTCGAAGCTCATCGCGACGTTCGCGGAGTCACGGTAGCTCCAGCAGTCGCGGCCCTGCGTGTCGCTGAAGTCGATGGTGCCCGAGTAGCTCTGCTTCACGGTGCACACCGGCGTCTGCGGTTGCCCCGGGGCAGGACAGTGCGCGGTCAACGCAGGCGTCGCGAGAATCGTGCGCGCGAGACGTTCGGCGGTGTCGAGCTGCACCTCGAGGCCCTGACCATCGATGCGCTGCTCGCTCATCGTGTCGAAGCCGTAGACCTGCGCGATAGGGGTCCACTGCGTGAAGTAGTCGTCGGTGACGTTGATGCCGAGCACGTCGGAGACCATCGACTGGTACTCGAAGTTCGAGACGCGCAGCAGCTTCGGAATCTGCGTCACGCCCGGCTCGCAGACTTCTGGAGCGCCGCCGCCCGTGCCCGTTCCGCCACCGGCTCCCGTGCCTGCGCCGCCCGTTCCACCGCCGGTCGGATTCGCGCGGGGCCCCTCGAGCGTGCCTTCGCAGCCCGCAACCAGTGCCAACGCCATTGTCAGAAAGAGTCGCTTCATCGGGCTTTGATCCTTGAAGAGGATTGTCTCACCTCTGCGCACTCGGTTTCTTCTGCAAACTCCAGTGCCTGACACTCTCAGGTGACGAGAAACTGCAGCCGCACGATTTCGTTGAGATCGGCTCTACTCTCCACCTGCGCACAGCTGAAATCACGCAACGGCTTGCTCGAATTTCGAGGGTGCATGCGACGAAAACTGATGTTCCTTGCAGTGAGCGCGTTGCTCTCCGGCTGCCCGGGAATCGTGGGCGGACCGACGGGCGGTGGCGCTGGCGGTGGCTCCGGAGGTGGCGCTGCGACCGGCGGCGGAACTGGTGATGGAGGCGCCGCCGAGACCTCGGGCTGTGCCGTGGAACAACTGCTCGCGACGCGCTGCACGCAGTGCCACGGAGCGGTGCCGATGAACGGCGCTCCGGTGTCGCTCGATTCACTCGCGGCGCTGCGACTTCCATCGCAACTGGACGCGACGAAGAGCAACGCGGAACGGTGTCTGATCAGAATGAGCGCTCCTGTCGCGCGCATGCCGCCCGAGCCCGAAGCCGCTGCGACCGCCGACGAAATCGCGTTGCTGGAGACGTGGATTGCCGCCGGTCTGCCCGCGTGTCCGCCCACGATGCAGAACGACGGAGGCACGGGCGGTGGAGGAGGCACGACGACTCCAGCTGAGCCCAACCTGATTCCGCAGAACGAGTTGTTCATGTGCACGCCGGGAACGCAGAGCGATGCACCGACGCGCATTCGCCGGCTCGATCGCTGGCAGTGGACGCGCAACGTCGGCGGCGCCGTGACGCGCAGCTGGACCGGCTTCAGCTTCTTCGACAACCCGTTCGACCCGAGCGGTGGAGAGCCCTACAGCACCTGGACCACCGACGAGACGCTCGACGAATCGATGGTGGAAATCTTCCTGCCCATCGTGAGTGAAGCGGGGCCTCCGTGGGCGGGTCCGTACACGGGCAGCAATCGCCTCGAGCGCCTGCGCAACGACACCTCGCTGCGCTGCATGTACCAGCAGAACCGGCCCAACGCGGCGTGCGTGCGGCACTACTTGAGCGAGTTCCTCGAGCACGGCGTGTACTTCCGTCCCGCGCGCACCGATGAGCTCGACCGGCTGCAGACGTTCGCGACGGCGGTCATCACCAGCGAAGTGACGCCCGATGGTGGGTTCGACCAGGACACGCGTACGCGCAGCATCACGCGCATCTCGAACGCGGCGTGGCTCACCACCGGAGCGATGTTCCGCGAAGAGATGGGAGATCCAGCTGTGGATGCGGGACGCGTTGCGTTGACCGATTGGCAGCTCGCGCAGCAGCTCGCGTACGCGGTGGGCTCTCGTGCTCCAGGCGCGACGCCGCTGTGGGTGTTCCCTGATTTCTCCGCTCCGGAAGAGGGGCACATGGCCGACATCGCCGACGCCGCGCGCGATGGAGGAATTCGCAATGACGCGGTGGTTGATCAGCTCTACCGGAAGTACGCGGGCGGGACTGATCCGACGCGGTTCGATCTGATGATGGACTGGCGGCAGGAACGCCGTGACGCGCGCGGCGAGTATTGGCTCGGCGACGGCACGATGGGCTTCTTCCGCGAGTGGCTCGGCTACTCGAACGTCGCGAGCATCTTCAAAGAGCGCCCCGAAGCGACGAGCGCGTTCGACGATGGAGGAACGAGCCCGTATCGCCCGCAGCTCGGCTCCTACGGCAACTTGATGGATGGGTACTACGGCTACGAGTCGTTGCTGACGCAGCAGCTGGATGACGTCATCGCGCGCGTCGTCGCGAATGATCAGCAGGTCCTTCGCAATCTGCTCACCACGCGGCAGTGGTTCTTGCCGGCGAACACCAACGGCGGGTCGTCAGCGAACGCCATTCAGTGGACGGGTCAGATTTACGGCACCGAAGTTCCCATCAATTACACGAACGCGGAGCGCTGGCGGATGATGCCCATGCTCGAGCGCGCTGGTGTGTTGACGCATCCCGCGTGGCTCGGAGCACACGGCGGCAACTTCGAAGACGACCCGTCCATCGTGCATCGCGGAAAGTGGGTGCGGGAGAATCTGCTGTGCGGCTGGGTGCCTCCGCTGTCGTCGGTGATGGTGCAGGCCATGGTGGGCCCGCATTCCAACGCGAAGAACGCGCGCGCCCGGTTGGACGAAGCGACCGCGGGTCAGCAGTGCCAGGGCTGTCACTCGCTGATGAATCCGCTCGGGTATCCGTTCGAGCTCTACAACCACGCCGGTTATTTGCGCACGCGCGACCATGCGGCCGATGGTGGTTGGAAGCCGCCCGACGGCACTTCGGTGTTGAGCGGTTTGCCTGACCCGATGCTGAACGGGCCGGTGCGCGATGGAGTCGAGTTCAGCGAGAAGCTCGCCGACTCTCCGTGGGTGAAGCGGTGCTTCGTGCGGCAGACGTTCCGCTACTTCATGGGGCGCGCGGAAAATCGCACCGACGCCTGCACGCTCTCGCGCATGGAACAGGCGTACGACTCCAACAACGGCTCGTTCCATTCGATGGTGAGCGCGTTGATGACGAGCGACACGTGGAAGACCCGGGTGAACCCATGAAGCGCCGCACACTTCTCAAGGGCGCAGCAGCCGCCCTCTTCGCGCCACTGATCAACGAAGCGCATGCGCAGCTCACGACGCCGGCGCGCCTCGTCATCGTCATGGAATGCAACGGCATCTACCCGGAAGCGTTCCTCTCGATGGGAGCGCGCACGGCACTCGGCGCGTCGCAAATCGGCTCACGTCACAACTTCGCCGATGTCTATCCATCGATGCCGCTCACGCTGATGGGCGACCAGCTCGCCTCAGCGCTCTGCCTCAACCCACTCGCAGCGAGCGGGCCCAACATCTCGCTGGTGAATCGCAGCGCGGTGGTGCTGGGTGTGTCATCGACCATCAGCGGCGGCGGCCACTCGAGCGGCACGGGCGCCTTGTCGTGCGCGGTGAACGGGAGCGCGGCGACGTTCGATGCGGTGATGGCTCCTCGGTTGAAGAAGATGGCGCCGTTCGACGCGATTCGGCTCGGCACCTCGTCGTCGCTGACGCCCATCGTCTACGAGTCGTGCAGCTTCGGGCTCGGAAAGCCGGCGGGCATCCTCGTGAATCCGACGCTCGCGTACGACACGCTCTTCGGCTCCATCATCGGAGGCGCAGGCGCTGGCCAGGAGCGCTCGATGCTCTTCGACTTCGCGCGTGACGACGTGCGCGCGGCGCTCGCGACGTTCAAGGGCAACTCGAACGAGCGGCTCAAGCTCGAGCGCTACTTGACGTCACTCGACAACCTTCGCGCGCGAGAGGGCGTGTTGATGTCGATGGGCCCGAGCGTGCGACCGTTGCTGCCCGTCGCTCCGGGGATGAATCCGTTGCTCGCGGGCTCGGGCACGCCCGACTCGATGAAGTGGTTGGAAGCGCAGTTCCAGATTGCGACGACCGCGCTGCTCGGCGGTTTGACGAACGTGGTGGTGCTCGCGAGTGGCTCCTCGGGCTTCGACGTTCGCTACGACTCGGCGTTGACGCAGTCGGGACGGCACGACCTGCAGCACGGCATCGACACGCCCGCGAACTGGACCGCCATCGCCGCCATCACGCGCAAACACGTCGAACTGGTGGCGCAGTTGGCGCGCACGCTCGAGAGCACTCCGGAAGTCGGAGCGAGCGGCTCGATGCTCGACCACACGGCGATTCTCTTCATGTCAGACAACGGAGAGCAGCATCACGCGACGGGCGTCGAGTGGCCGCTGCTGCTGGTCGGCGGAAATTCGCTCGGCCTCAAGACGGACGGACGCACGGTGGTCTTTCCGCGCGATGGCGCGAACGCGAATCGGCAGATGTCGAACGTCTTCAACTCGCTCGGTCACGCGTTCGGCGATTCGTCCTTCGACCTGTTCGGAGCAGAGGGCACGAACCGCATCGCCCCCGGACCACTCTCCGAAATCTACGCCTGAGGCGCCTCTCCCGCGCAGTGTGCGCCCATTGGTGAAACAATGCGCGCCGCATGCGCCTCCTGATCCGCCTCGCGGTGCTGCTGCTCATCAGCGCCGGCTGCAACTGCGTTCCTCAAGGCGGAGGCGGCCTCAAGGTCACCGTCATTCTCGAGCAGGGCCTCGTCAGCCAGTGCGTGAAGGTCAGCGCGTTCGACGGAGAAGAGACGCGCGAGACGATGGCGATGCCCATCACCGCCGAGAAGAAGCAGCTGGTCGTCGCCATCGTGAGCAACGGCCTCGCCAGTCCCGTCACCGTGCGCGCGCGCGGCTATCTCGACACCGCCTGCACCGTCGCGATGGAGACTCCCGGAGAGCTCAGCGACCCCGCGCAAGGCGCGTTCACGTACCCGGTGAGTGAAGTGACGCTCACCCTTCGTCCCGCAAACAGCAAGGGCGACGGTGGAGTGAACCCCGACGGCGGAAACGACGCGGGCTTCGACGCGGGACTCGATGCGGGCTTCGACGACGCGGGAACGGACGGAGGCTCCGATGGTGGCGCCGACGCAGGAGACGATGCAGGCACCGATGCAGGCTTCGACGCTGGCATCGACGCAGGCTTCGACGCAGGCTTCGACGCGGGCGTGGACAACGACATGGACGGCTTCCCGCTCCCCATCGACTGTGACGACACGCGGGCGGCCGTGAATCCCAACGCGGTGGAGTCGAGCTCTGCGGCTGGCACGTGCAGCAACGGCCTCGACGACGACTGCGACCTGCTGACCGACTGCCAGGAAATGGGCTGCGCGAATCAGCCGTGCGCCGCGGGCGGCGTGTGCGTCGGCACCGCGTGCATGCAGTTGATGGAGACGATGTGCAACGACGGCATCGACAACGACCTCGACATGCTCGTCGACTGCCTCGACCCGCAGTGCCTCGGCCTCAATTGTTCTGATCAGAACGCCTGCACCACGGGCGAGCGCTGCGTCGCCGACGCGGGCTGCGAGAAGACGGGCGACGTGATGTGCACCATGCCTCCGAGCATCTGCTTCGACGCGGTGGGCACGTGCTTCTCCGACGGCGGAGCGAACTGCAGCTACACGCCGAACACCGCGTCGTGCGACGACGGCCTCGCGTGCACCACCAGCGACACCTGCGCGAACGGCCTGTGCGTGTCGATGGCGATGACGACGTGCAACACGCCTCCGATGTGCCACGACCCGAGCGGCACGTGCGTCGAGCCGAGCGGAATGTGCAGTTATCCCCTCTCCGCGTTCGGAACGGGAACGTGCAGCGACAACGACAACTGCACCATCAGCGACACCTGTGATGGAGACGGTGGCTGCATCGGCACGCGCGTCACGTGCACTCCGAACCAGTGTCAGACCGCGAACGGCTGCAACACGATGGGGATGTGTCAGTTCAACCCGCGTACCGGTCAATCGTGTGATGCCGGCACGGGCACCGCGGGCAGCTGCGACATGAACGCGACCTGCACGATGGTGCCTCCGCCGCTCTTCCCGTTCAGCACGAGCAACTTCACCGAAGGGCAGCTCCCGGCGATGGCGACCGCGACGATGACCGTGACGTGTGACGTGACCATCAACACGTCGGGCACTCCGGCGGTGCAGACCAACTCGTGCGGAGTGACGACGCCCCCGTTCGTCATCATCACGCCGACCAGCGGGCAGTCGACGGTGCTCTTCCGGTTGTCGGCGATGACACTGACGTCGGGCACGCTGACGCTCACCGGGAATCGGCCGGCCATCTTCGCGGTGACGGGCAACCTCACCATCGCCAGCGGCGCGCGCATTCTCGCGGCGAATCCGAATCCTCCCGGCGATTGCGGACTCGGCGGAGCGGGCGGCACGCAGGGCTCTGGCAGCGGTCGCGGCGGTGGTGGTGGCGGCGGCTTCGGGCTCGCGGGTCAGGTCGGCGGCACGAGCGGCGGTGGCGGCGCGGGCACGGCCGGAATCGCGAACGGCACCGACGACTTGAAGCCGATTCGTGGCGGCTGCACGGGCGGCAACGGCACGTTCACCGGTGGAAACGGTGGTGGCTCGGTGCAGCTGACGGCGGCGGGCACGTTGCTGGTGGGCGGCATCATCACGGCTCCGGGGCGCGGTGGTCCGGGTGGAGACACCGGCGGCGAGAGCGGCGCTGGCGGCGGGAGTGGCGGCGCGATTCTGCTCGAGGCGCTCAACCTGACGCTGAGCTCGATGTCGGTGCTCGCGGCGAACGGCGGTGGTGGTGGTGAAGGCGGCTCGCTCTTCCAGGGCGAAAACGGAGCGAACGGCACCGAGTCGGCGTCGCAGGCCCAGGGCGGCGCTGACGGAAACCTCTTCGGCGGCAACGGCGGCAATGGCGGCGCGAGCTCCGGCGCTGCAGGTGCGGGTCAGAACGTCGGCAACGACGTCGGCGGTGGTGGTGGTGGCGGCGGTGTCGGTCGCATCAGGCTCAACGCGGCGGGCCTGTGTACGCGCGCGGGTGTGCAGAGTCCGGCGGCGAGCACCAGCGGCTGTCCGTGAGCAGGAACACGGTCGATTTGCGCTGATGGGGCGACAGGCGGGAGCCGCGTGTCCATGCTCAGAACGGCTGCCTCACGCCTGGCGAGCTTCTTTTTCCGTCGCTGCGACCACCCAGAGCGTGCGCGCGTTGGAGCGACTCAGCGCCGGTACAGCAGCACCTCGTCGCGCGTCTGAAACACGATGTGCTCTTCCGTCACCACGCGCTTCACGGTGGCGGGCGGCAAGGTCCACGCCTCGAGCGTCAAATCCTGCCGGCGCACCGAAAGAAACTTCCCGTTCCAGTTGAAGGCTGGGGTGGGCTGTTTGGTGTCGATCATCGCCGCGGCCTGCGCATCGAGGAACAGGACTTCCGGGTCACGCAGCGGCGGCTGCACCACGCGAGCGAGACCCACGATTCCCGTCTCAGCGCCGCGGAGCCAGATGACGTTGGCCTCGCTCGCTCCGGGGTTGAGACCTGCGCTGTCCACGCAGCGCACCGAGGCGTCCGTTCCCGCCGAGTCGGCCACCGCGCACAGCTGCGTCGCGGAACCAAACCCGTACGTCGTTCCCTCGCGGCACGCGGAGCCGACGTTGCTGATCAAACTCATCGGCCCGGGCATCGAGCGCGTCGCGACGCTCAGCCCCGCGTCTTCATCGAAGCGCACCTCGAGCAAGTCTCCGTTGGCGCGAGCGAGGAGCTGCGAGCTCACCGCCGTCCCTCCGGTGCCGATGACCGCGGGCGTCGTGGTGCGGTTCAGCGTGCCATTCACCACCACCGCGCGCGTCACCGTCGTGCCGGTCCACCACCACGCCGTGCGCTGCGAAGCGACGAGACCGAGCACGTTGCTCTCGGTGTAGGTGGCTCCGGCGTCGGCGGCGAGCACCGAGAGCTCGAACCCGCGGCGACAGAGGGCGAACGGCTCGAGACCGACGATGTCGTCACACGTGCCCGGGCTCGGCGTGCGCACGGTGAACGTCTCCGCGGTGCGATTGGCGACGACCTGCACCTGACGTCGCGCGACGCCCAGCGACGGCTCGAAGCGCGCGGTGAGGTAGTAGACGCCCGGCACGCTCGGCGTGAACGTGACGCGGGTCGTGTAGCCGCGCGTGTCGCTCGAGGTTGGCGGCGTCTGCGTGTGCGGGAGCGAATCGTTCGCCTGATTCAACACCTCGGTGCTGACGGCCGAGGCGATGGGGTTGCCGTCCTGACAGAAGACCGCAGGAGAGAGCAGCATCTCGACCTCAGCGCCTTCCCCCGCGAACACCACGAGCACGGGCGGCTTGTCTCCGGTCGTCGCGCTCGGGCTGCACTGAGAGACACGCTGCTGTGGCCCACAGGCCACGAGCGACAGCAGTGCGGGCAGCGTGACTCGAAGGGCGAGGCGCATGACGGTTACGGGCTGATCATCCGCGAGCTTAACGGCAGTTCTCGTGCGGACGTATCGGCACACACGTCGCATACACTGCCCGCGTGAGGGTTCTCAAAGCGCTGCTGAAGGTGCTCCTGGGTGTGACGTTGGGTCTGGTCATCGCTGAGGTGGCGTTCAACGTGCGAGACCATGGCGCGTTTCCGCACGTGAACTTCTACACGGAAGACGCGGAGCTCGGCGTCACGCTGATTCCCAACGCCACGATGCAGCTGCAAATCGCTGGGACGAATCCCGTCACGACCGCGGCCACCAACTCGCGAGGCTTCCGCACGCCCGAATGGCCTGCTCCTTCCGACGGAGAAGTGCTGGTGGTCGGTGACAGCCAGGTCTTCGGGCTGGGCGTCGAAGCGAACGAGACCTTCAGCGCGAGGCTGCAGGACGAGCTCAAGCAGACCGTGCTCAACGCAGGCGTGCCGACCTACGGACCGCGCGAGTACACCGAGGTGGTTCGCCGCCAGCTCGAGGCGCGCGAGGGCAAGGTGAAGACCGTCATCTACGTGCTCAACCTCGCGAACGACTTGTTCGAGGTGGACCGGCCGAATCTCTCGCGTCACAAGGTGTGGGACGGCTGGGCCGTGCGCTCGGAAACCGCGCCGCGCGAAGTGACATCGTTCCCCTTTCGGCGGCAGCTGATGAGCAAGTCTCACCTCGTGTTCGCCGCGCGGAAGTGGATGAACGCGACGGTGACTCCGGCGCGCGAAGGCGTGGTGCCCGCGGCAGACAACGACACGTCCGAGCGGCTCTCGGGCTTCGGCGAAGGAAAGAGCGAAGGCACCGAAGGCACGTGGCGCGACGTGGTGCGCGCGGGGAAAGGCGTGAAGCCGATGCCTCCAGAAGACGAAGAGGCGCGCAAGCTGCTCGTCGCCCGCGCCGAGCTCGACAAACAACTCGAAGCGGTCGCGGAGAAGATTCAGCAGCACATCGAGCGCTCGGTCGATGACAACAAATACGTCGATGACTTGAAGCCGCTCGCGCCGAAGGGCGGAGACCCGCGCGACATTCTCGAGATTCGCTACGCGGAAGGCGCGCGCCGCGTCGAAGTGACGGCGTACCACCTCTTCATGGCGGCGGTCGGCGAGGCGAAGAACGACGCGCTCCTCGAGCGCATCGCGAAGAAGGGCAAGGACCCGGAGTTCGCGAAGCTGCTGGAGCAACGCCGTGAGCTGCGCGCGAAGTTGGATGCGCTCAAGCCCGAAGGCGAGGCGCCGCACGTTCAGCCCATCGACAGCGTGTTGCTCGCCACGAAGGAAGCGTGTGACGCGGCGGGCGCGAAGCTGGTGGTGGTGGCGTTGCCGCTCGACGTGATGGTGAGCGCGGAGGAATGGAAGAAGTACGGCACGGCGAAGATCGACATGTCGGCGACGAGCGTGCTGACCGAAGACCTCGTCGCGCGCGCCGAGCGCATCGGCGCGATTGGCGTCGACCCCACCGCCGCGCTCGCGGCCGCCGAACCGGGCGCGTTCCTCGATGGCGATTTGCACATGACGCCCAAAGGGCACGCCGCGCTCGCGAAGAGCATCATCGAGGCGACCAAATCAGCCGACTGGTCGGCTGGGGCAATGAGCCGGCCGGCGAAGCCGAAGAGCGCGCTGACGTTGCCCGAGGGGCGGAGCTGGCCTCCCAGTGAAGACGAGTGGCGCCGCGTGGGCGAGTGCACCGTGAAGGGAAGTTCAGCCGCGGGCTGTGAGACGAAGTTGGTGCGCGAGTGGTTGCGCGTGGTGTGCCGCGACCACGACGACGAATTCCCGGCGGGGCCCTTTGGAGAAGGCGGGTATGAGCGGCTCGAGGGAGTGCAGCTCCTCGCCGGAGGTCATGGCGACGCGCGCATCTTCCGCCTGGAGCACGGCGTGGCGTTGGTGATTCCTGTTCTGAAGGGTGACGATTCGAAGGCGCGCTTCGTGTGGTCCAAGACGCTGCAGCAGCTGAACCTGAAGTTCCCGCAGGACGCCGCGGCGCCGGCGATGTGGCTCGACAAGGTCGAGAAGCGGCCGCCTGCGCTGAAGGTCGATTGGGCGGAATGGTACGACCCGAAGAAACACCCACGGGGAGACCCACTCTCGCCGCCCACGTGTCCCGAGGGGCAGACGGCGGGCGGGGCGATGTTGGTGTGCGCTCCGAAGTGCGACGAGGCGACGAAGTGCGTGAGCGGTCATTGCGAGCGCTGGCCGACTGGTTCGTTCTGCGCAGTGCCCTAGGATTCGCTCGTGGCCAGACTCTTCCTCGCGCGGTTGATGAAGCCGTTCCGGTGGCGGAACCCGCGCTCGACCGCGCGCATGTTGCTCGACTTCGCGAAGGCGGAACGCTCGAGCTTCTACGACATGATGGAAGCGGCGAACGCGACGGGCGACCTGAAGCGGAAGGCGCAGTACGTGTCGCACGCGGTCGATGAGGCGCGGCACGCGAAGATGTTCACGCTGCGCGCGTTGGAACTCGACCCCTCACGCGCGGCGGATCCATCGCTGTTTCACGCTGACTTCGAACACCTCTTCACGCGCCTGGGCGAGGCGAAGTTCATCTCGTTCGTGCACCTCGGTGAGAAGCGCGGGCGCACGCAGATGGCGATGTTCCGCGATGAGCTGCAGGCGCTGGAAGGCACGAAGCGAGCGGACACCAGGACGAAGGCGCTGCTCGATGCGGTGATGCGCGACGAGATGAGCCACGAGTCGTATTCGTTGGTGTTGTCGAAGGAGCTGGGCGGCTCGCTCGTCGGCGCGCGCGCGTGGGAATTGAAGCGCGGCTGGTTGCGGGCGGGCGCGCTCATCACCGGGCTCATCTACACGCTGCTGATGTCGGTGCTGTACCTGCTGCTCTTCCCGCTCGCGCTGCTCGAGAAGATGAAGGCGAAGGGCGCAGGGTGAGCGAAAGACGCATCGCGAGCGACGGCGGACTCGCGCCCCCGCGGAGACCGCGATGAGCGCCATCCTCGGAATCAGCGCGAACTACCACGACTCCGCGGCGGCCCTCGTCATCGACGGCCAGCTCATCGCCGCGATGCAGGAAGAGCGCTTCTCCCGCATCAAGAACGACCCTGCCCTGCCCCTCGCTGCGGCGCGCGCCTGTCTCGCGCAAGCGAAGGTGGACCCTCGCGCCCTCGACGAGGTCGTCTTCTACGAGAACCCGTACGGGAAACTGGAGCGCGTCCTCCTCTCGATGCTCCGTACGTTCCCGCGCTCGCTGCGCCAGTTCCCGCGCGCGCTCGCCTCGCAGCTCGGAGGGAAGCTCTGGGTGCTCGACGCACTCTCGTCCGGGCTCGGCGTTCCCCGTGAGCGCGTGACACACCGCGAACACCACGCCTCGCACGCGGCGAGCGCGTACTTCGCCTCACCGTTCGAGCGCGCGGCGATTCTCACCGTCGACGCCGTCGGAGAAGACACCAGCACCGCGCTCTGGCTCGGCGAAGGCCGCACGCTGACGTGCAAGGAGCGCATCGCGTTTCCGCACTCGCTCGGACTCCTCTACTCCGCGCTCACGGCGTACCTCGGCTTCGAGGTGAACGAGGGCGAGTACAAGGTGATGGGCCTGGCGGCGTTTGGTCAGCCGAAGTTCCGCGCGGAGTTCGAGAAGCTGGTGCGCCTGCAGAGCGACGGCGGCTTCACGCTGGGGCTCGAGTACTTCGACTCGCACACCAACACCGAGGTCGGCTTCTCGAAGACGCTCGAGGCGCTGTTGGGTCCGCGGCGAATGCCGGGCACTCCGTGGAAGTTGGATGGCGCGGAGATTCCTGCGGCTGATCAACGCGCGGCCGACGTGGCGGCGACGCTGCAGGCGGTGCTCGAAGACGCGTTGCTCGGTCTCGCACGTCGAGCACGCGCCGTGACCGGAGTCGACGCGCTCTGTCTCGCGGGCGGAGTCGGGCTCAACGCGGTCGCGAACGCGCGGCTTTTTCGTGAGGCGGGCTTCACCGAGTTCTTCGTGCAGCCAGCGGCGGGAGATGCGGGCGGTGCGCTCGGCGCGGCGTTGTTGGCCGCGGCGGAGAAGAGCGAGCCGCGCACGAAGTTCACGCACGCCGCCTGGGGCACGGGTGTGTCTGGAGCAACGGCGCAGTCGATCGCCGAAGGGCTGGGGCTGAAGACCAGGCGTGTGGACTCGGTGCTCGACGCGACGGCCGAACGTCTGCTCCGCGGAGAAGTGGTGGCGTGGGTGCAGGGGCGCTTCGAGTGGGGGCCGCGCGCGTTGGGTCAGCGGAGTTTGTTGTCGCTCCCGACGCCGCTCGCGGTGAAGGAGCGACTCAACCGCGTCATCAAGCGCCGCGAGCCGTTTCGTCCGTTCGCGCCGATGGTGCTCACACCGCGCGCTGGCGAACTCTTCGGGGCGTTCGCTCCGCGCCTGGCGACGTTCATGACGACGGTGGCCGAGGTGAAGCCCGAGGCACGCGCGAAGTTGGAAGCGGTCACGCACGTCGACGGCACCGCGCGGCTGCAGACGGTGGAGCCGGACACGCTCGTCGGTCAGTTGCTCGAGCGCATCGGCCGCGAGACGGGAACGCCGGTGTTGTTGAACACGTCATTGAACGGCCAGGGAGAGCCCATCGTCGCGACGGAAGCCGATGCGCTCGCGTTCTTCCTCGCGCATCCAGTGGATGGGTTGATCATCGACGACGTGCAGATCGACCGCTGATCAGCGCAGGACTTCCCCCTCTTGTTCATCGACGACGCGAAGTCCGACCACTACGTTTCGCGCATGCCCCGCTCCCTCCCGTTGTGGTGCGTGTTGTGGCTGTCTGCCTGTCCGTCCTCCTCTTCGACACCGCCGCCGAAGCCCGCCGCGCCCGCGGTTCCGAAGCTGACTGCTGAGCTCAAGGCCCACTTCGACTCCATCGCCGGAGCGCCGTGCCGCAAATCGGCCATCGGCCCCGAGTGGCAAGAGTGCGGCGTCGCGGTGTTCGACTATGTCGAGCTCGCGAGCGCGCAAGACACGACGCTGCGTCGCGTCGCGGTCGGAGGCCGCGTCCCCAGCATTCCGCACGCCGCCGCGCGTATCGAGCAGGTGGCCGGCAAGCTGATGAGGGCCACGCAGCTCAACGCGATTCGCGAGGCCCTCCGCACGCCTGAGCTGCTCTCGACCGGCAAGATGCTGACCGTCCGTTCCGAGGGAGGCGTGTACCTGTTGACTCTTCAGGAAGTCGTGCCGGACGGTGGTGCGCCGCAGCTCTTCTTCCGCTGCGAGCTCGTGTTCGACGAGAAGTGACTCGGTGGACGCGGCCGCTCTTCTCGCGCTGGTCGACGTGCTTCCTGAGCAACGCGACGCCGTGCTGGAGCGGGCGTTGGGCATCGATGCTCCCGTGGCGAGCGCTCCACCGGGCGCTGAGCTCATCGGGTACCACGCGAGCGGTCTCGCTCCGGTTTGCCGCATGGTGCGCGACGTGCCGATTCGCGCGAGCGACGTCTTCGTCGACCTCGGAGCCGGCCGCGGAAAGGTCATCGCCCTCGTGCGCGCGTTGTCCGGAGCGCGAGTGCGCGGCATCGAGCTGCAGCGTGAGCTCATCTCGACGGCGGTGCGCGGTGTCGAGCTCGAGCACGCCGACGTTCGCACCGCCTCGCTCGACGAGGGCACGGTCTTCTTTCTCTACACGCCGTTCACGGGGCCAGTGGTCCGTGAGGTCGGCGAGCGGCTGCGGCGCGTGGCAGAACGGCACGCCATCGTGGTCTGCACGCTCGGCTTCACGCTCGACGCGGAGTGGTTGCGCGCTCGCGAGACCGATGCATTCTGGTTGACGGTGTACGACAGCGTTGTGCCAGGCGTGGCTCCGCGCGAGCAGGTGCGGGTGGACTTCGACGAACGCCTCGAACGACTTGCCTACGAACGTCGCTAGAGTGCGCTGGTGCTCACGACGCTCGCGTTGATGCTGCTGATGACGCCCGACTACATGCCTCGCACCGTGACGGATCCGAGTGGGCGCTACCTCGGCTTCAAACAAGTCGGGAAGGACCCGTACAACTACCACTCGCTGGAATTCACGCTGACCTCGGCGAAGACGGCGACCGTGAAGATGCTGTGGTTGCGCAGAGACCAGTCCGACGTTCAGGAGAAGCGCGAGCTGCAACTCGAAGACGTGAAGGTCGACGCCAACGGGATGACCGCGAAGGTGAAGGGAGACCGACCGGCGGAAGTGCCCGCGGTGCTCAAGGGCAAGTTCGTCAACAAGGGACCGGGAGCGAACGCGAAGGGACGCGTCGTGCCGGGCATCTTGTTCGATGGAGACTGGTTCCTCGAACTCCACGGCGCTGAGGTCGAGTGAGCACGTCAGTCACCATCGATCGCCCGGGCGTGAGTGACGTCGCCGCGGCGATGAAACGTGTCGAGAAGGTGCTGGGTGGCGCGGGGTACACGGTGGCCGCGCGTGGCTTCGCTGAGCTGCAGCTCGTGAGGTCGAGCGGTTCCGTGCGCGCGGTGGTGCAGTTCAGCGCCGAGCGCGTGCGGTACGTGTTTTCGCCCGCGGCTCCGGGGGTGGTGTTGCCCGCGCAGGAGGAGCTCGAGAAACACATCGGTGGCGCGACGGACGCGCCGGTCATCGGAGCACCGCCTCCGATGGCGAGTTCGGGGCAGCGCTGCGGCATCTGCGCGACGGTGATTCCGGTCGGCGCGACCGAGTGTCCGCTGTGCGGCATGCCGACGAAGTGACGCTCTTCCAGTCGAAGTCGCGTTACGGCGCGATGGGCCGGCACGCGAGCGACGAGGTCAGCCGCGTGGTCGAGGCGCTGATTTCCGAGTTGGAGACCGAGCAGTTCGACGAGCACACGCAAGTCGCGGTCGCGCGAGAGGGCTGTTGCGTCACCGTCTACGTGAGCGGCTTGGTGGAACTCGCGGAGATCCTCGACGACGCGTTCGAGCCGTCGCGCTTCCTGCGTGCACGTCCCCGCGAAGACGCGGTCGAAGTGTTGACGTGGGTCGCGCAAGGCCGACTCGCTGCGGTTCGAGCGCTCGCGTGGTTGCCCGATGCGTCGGCGTGGGAAGTGGATGTGTTTCGCGTCGCGACGAGATGATGCGCAGTCGCGGTTGTCGAAACCGTGCAGCGGCCGGCCGCGTCGCGTGTTTCTCGCGAGCATCAAGCGCTCGCTCACGTCATCGGCTCAGGGCGAACTCGACGGAGCGGTTGTCCCGGCGAGCGGTGTTCATCGTCGCGTCGCGTGGCCCGAGCGAGTCGCTGGTTTGTCGAGCGGTCGTCCCGGCGAGCGAAGTCCAACGTCGCAGCGGCGTTCTCGCTCGTCGCGCACGCGCGCATCTCGGAGCCGAACGCGAAGCCGCGCGAACGTCTGGCGCTTCGCCCGCTGGTGGTCGAGGTCGTTCTGGCGAGCGAAGTCCAACGTCGCAGCGCCGTTCTCGCTGGTCGCGCACGCGCGCATCTCGGAGCCGAACGCGATGCCGCGCGAACGTCTGGCGCTTCGCCCGCTGGTGGTCGAGGTCGTCCGGGCGAGCGAAGTCCAACGTCGCAGCGGCGTTCTCGCTCTCACGCGCGGATCTCGTGGAGCCGAACGCGAAGCCGCGCGAACGATTTGGCGCGTTCGGTCACGGTGGCATGAGGTCGGTGGTGCTACGCACGGACCATGACGCTGCCCCGACTTCTCGAGCGGTTGGCCCGGCGAGCGGATTCCATCGGCGCGCGCCGCAGCGGAGGCTTCTCGCTGGTCGAGCATGCGTGGCACCTCGCGGAGCTCGAACGAGAGGGATTCCAGGTGCGGGTGCATCGTCTGCTTCACGAGCGCGCGCCGCGGTTGCTGGATTTCGATGGCTCCTCACTCGCGCGCGAGCGGCAGTACGCGCGGCGAGAACTCGCTGATGGTGTGCGTGCGTTTCGCGAAGCGCGGCGCGAGACCGAAGTGATGTTGCGCAGCATCGAGGGAGCCGACTGGCTGCGAGCCGGGTGGCAGGACGGAGTGGGACGCGTCGTGCTCCGAGAGCTTCCGGGCCGCATCGCCGCGCACGACCGGGCGCACGCGCTGGAGCTCGCCGAGTTGTTGCCGCGCGGAGATGCGCTTCGGCTCGACTTCGAGTCGTTCGCTGCAGCGATTCCCGAGCGCATCGCGTCGCCGTGTCGCAACGCGCGAGCGCCTGGCCCGTTCGTCGCGCTGGCGGTGTTGAGCGCCCTGCCCGCTCCGCGACTTGCGTCCATCGCGGCGACGCTGCGCCTGAGTCCGCGCACGCTCCAGCGTCGGCTTCGTGCGAGTGGACTGACGCTGCGGTGTCTCGTCGGTGAGGTCAGGTTGTCGCAGGCCTTCGACGCGCTGTGCTCGGGTCGGTCGTCGGTGCGGTCTGCGATGGATGCCGGCTTCAGTGACCGCACGGCGCTGTCGCGCGCCCTGAAGCGCTGGACCGGAACGAGCACGCAGACGCTCCGCAAGCGCTGCTGACCACCGCTCAGAGCTGCACGCGGCACTTCAGTTTCGGCAGCTCGTTCTCGATTCCCGTCGCGAACTGACAGCCGCGCACGTCGAGCTCGCGAAGTGGAGTCGACGCACACAGCTCGAGCGCCATCGCCATCGTCGTGCCATCGATGAAGAAGTTCCGCAGCACGAGCTGCTCGAGCTTCGGCGTGACGCCGCCGCTGCGGAATCGAGGTCCCGGACCGACGGGCGGCGCGGGGATCTGGTCGTTCGTGCTGAAGCCGCGGCGCTGCCACGTGATGCCGACGATGGCGAGCAAGTCGAGGCGCGTGAGGTTGGGGAAGGTCGCGGCGTCGAGCGGAGCCCACGGAATCAGCGGCGCACCGAGCGTGAGCTCGCGCACGGGTGAGACGAGCGGCGGGCGCGTTTCGATGTCGAGTTGGCGCACGACGATGGATGCACGCTCGAGTGTTGGAAGTTGGAGCGCCGGCCCGCACTCGATGATTCCCTCGAAGCGCGTGCCGCTGTCGTCGCTGTCGATCTGCAGCGCGCGCAGCGGTGGCTTCGAGCGCGCGATGAGCTCGACCTGGTCGTCGAGCTGCAGCTGCGGGTTGTTGAGGATGAACTCGTCGACCAGCGCGCCCGAAGGATGCGAGAGGAGGATGCGCAGCCCTTCCCAATTCGGACGCTGCACGCGTGAGATGAAGCCGCGCCGCCACGTTGCATCGAGTCGCGCGAGCACTGCGTCCGGCCCGCCGAGCGATGGAGTGCGCGCGATGAGCTCTCGTTCGCGCGTCTGGAGCGTCGCGCGTTGTGCGCCCTCTGCGCGTTCGAGTTCGAGCTGAAGTCGAATCAGTTCGCCGCGCTCGCGGTCATCGCTCCGAGGGCTCGCGAGCAGTTCGTCCGCGTAGACGTTCCACGCATCGGCGCCGGCGTCGCGGAGTGAGAGCAGTCGTGAAGTCGCCACGCCTCAGACTCTCTCGCGAGCAAGGATCGATCGTCACGCACGGACTGGCGCGCATCGCGTCACGCACTGGTTCGTCACGCATGGACTTGCGCGCGTCTCGTCACGCTCCAGTCGTGCGCTCCAGTCGTGCGCTCCAGTCGTGCGCTCCAGTCGTGCGCTCCAGTCGTGCGCTCCAGTCGTGCGCGGCTCGACACGCTCCGCTCGTCACTCTTGCTCGGCTCGTCAAACACGCACGTCGCGCACGGCACGCTCTTCACGACGCTCGGCCCACGACTCGGCTCGTCACGCCCCACTCACGACGCCCCAGCCGAGTTCGACTCACCGCACGACGCAGGCCGTTCCTTCGATCGCGAGCGAGGCGGTCGACAGCACCTGCTCCCACGCAGCGACTTCACAGTCGAGCGCGCCCTCGCCCACCTTCAGCACCGCGCGCGCCTTCTCCGCATCGAGCGGCACCTTCTGCCCGTTCTTCCCCTCGAAGCTCGCCGCCCAGCTGCACTGATTGCAGCACGCCTTGCCGCAATACATCTTCGTGCACGTCGTCGGAGCCACGCTCACCCTGCCCGCGTCGGCTCCCGCCTCGCACTTCGGCAGCGCAGCGAGCGTCGCCTTCAACTCCTCGCTCGCGACGGCATCGCGGCCCTCTTTGCTCCCGTTCGGAACTTCCGAGCCCTTCGTCGTCTGACACGCCGACGCCACCACCACGAACATCACTGCCAGCCACATCGTCTTCATGTTCAACCCTCCCACGACAAACTGCGGCACACCGTCATCGCTGCTTCGACTTCTTCTTTGCGGGCGCTCCCGGTCGTGGAGCACCAGATGGTCCGCGGCCCCGTCTGCCGCACGCCGAGAAACGCGTCGCGCGTCTCTCCATGCGAGGTCACGGAGTACCGGACACCGAGAAAAGTGTCGACCAACTCTTTCTCTTGTATCTCCGCACCCTCGGTCTCGATGGCCTTCAAGAACGCCTCGGCATCGGGAAACGGCCGCGTGGTGCTCTCGAGCTGCAGCACGACGCGCCCACTCGGCCCGACCTGGAGACCGCCGGTGAACTGCGCCGCGCGCCACCCATCCGGGAGCGGCACGCGCAGGCTCGAGCGTGGCTCAACGGGTGTCGGCTTGGTGCCCTGCTCACTGCACGCGCACGCGGCGAGCAACGCGCACGACAAAGCGATGGCGGCGCGCGCGAGGTGCACGTCGATTCAGCTCTTCGCTCCGGGCGACGGAGGCGCCGCGCGGCCGCCGCTCAGCCCGTCCATCTTCATCGTTCCGTCGAACGTGACTTCGCGTTCCATGGTGACGGTGGGCGATTCGATGGTGCCCTTCACCTTCGCTCCCTTGTGCAGCTCGACGACGCTGGTGGCGCGAATGAGGCCCTCGACGGAGCCGCTGATGATGACGGTACCTGCGGAAATCTCAGCGTTCACCTTCGCCGACGCGCCGACCACCAACACCTCTTCGGTGTGGATTTGGCCGCTGTACTTGCCGTCGATGCGGACCTGCCCCTTGAACGACAGCTTTCCTTCGAACTCGCTGCCTTTGCCCAACAGCGTGTCGATGTCGGCTCCACCCATCTTCGCGGACACGGCGCTCTCCTCGTTTTTGGTGCTCTTCTCGAACAAAGCCATGACTACTTCTCCTGTGCGTCACCGCCGGATGAGGGCGATGAGTCGATCGAGGTCTTCGTAGCTGAAGAAATCGATTTCCAGCGTGCCTTTTCCACCGGAGCGCTCGACGAGACGCACTTTCGTGCCCAACCGGCGCTGCAGGTCTTCGACGAGTTTTCGCGCTTCGGGGCTGCCCTTCGCGGCCACGACCTTCTTCTTCGTCGCGACGGGCGCCCCACCCCGCGCCGCCTTCACGCGTGCTTCGGTCTCGCGCACCGTCAGCTTGTCGCCCACCACTTCGCGCGCGAGGTTCACCATCTCGCGACTCGACGACAGCCCGAGCAACGCGCGCGCGTGGCCCATGTCGAGGTCTCCCTCGGCGACGAGCTGCTTCACTTCATTCGGCAGGTGCAGCAGCCGCAGCGCGTTCGCCACGCTCGAGCGGTCCTTACCCACGCGGTCGGCGACCTGTTCCTGCGTCATCTTGCGGTCGTCGAGCAGCCGGCGGAACGCCTCGGCCTCTTCGAGCGGATTGAGGTCGGCGCGCTGGATGTTCTCCACCAGCGCCAGCTCGTACGCCTCGGCGTCGTTCGCTTCGCGAATGATGACGGGCAGCTCAGCGAGGCCAGCGCTCTTCGCGGCGCGCCAGCGTCGTTCACCCGCGATGATGCGGTAGCCGCGCGAGCCGTCTTTGCGAACGAGAATCGGCTGCAGCACGCCCTGCTGTTTGAGCGAGGCGGCGAGCTCCTCGAGCTGCGCGGCGTCGAAGGTGCGGCGCGGGTTCGCGCGGTCGGCGTGAATCTGCTCGATGGGCAGCTTCGTCACGCCGGCCTGCAGGCGATCCATCTTCTCGACGGGAGCGCGCGCTTCGGTCAGCAACGCGCCGAGGCCGCGGCCGAGCGCGGGCTTTCGATTCTGCGGAGGGACGACCTTGATGAGGCCAGGCATGGGTGTCTTTCAGATTCGTGAAAGGAGTCAGCGCGCCGGAGCCGAAGCGCGTGGTGACGGAGCGGCTCGCTTCAGCTTCGCCTTGTCGCGTTTGAGGAGCTCACGCGCGACCGCGAGGTACGCCTCGCAGCCCTTCGAACGGATGTCATAGAGGAGGACCGGCTTTCCGAAGCTCGGGCTCTCCGCGAGCCGCACGTTGCGCGGCACGACCGTGGAGAAGACCAGCTGCGGGAAGACGCGTCGGACCTCTTCGCTCACCTGGTGGCTGATGTTCGCGCGCGAGTCGAACATGGTGAGGACGATTCCATCGACGGCCAGCTTGGGGTTGAGCGAGCGCTGCACGAGCTCGATGGTCGACAGCAGCTGCGCCAGGCCTTCCATCGCGTAGTACTCGGTCTGGAGCGGAATCAGCACGGCATCGGCCGCAGTCAGCGCGTTCAGCGTCAGCAGGCCGAGCGACGGCGGGCAGTCGATGAGCACGTAGTCGTACTTGCGGCGAATACCGTCGAGCACGGTGCGCAGGCGCTTCTCGCGGTTGGGCGTGTTGACCAGCTCGACCTCGGCGCCGGTGAGGTCGGCTGTGGCAGGTGCGACATCGAGGTAGCGGAGCTCGGTCGGGAGGATGACCTCTTCCAGCGGCCGTTCATCGATGAGGGCGTCGTAGATGGAACCGGTGAGCTGGCTCTTGTCGATGCCGAGTCCAGACCCGGCGTTGCCTTGCGGGTCGAGGTCGAGGAGGAGCGTCTTTCGTTCCGCCGCCGCCAGTGATGCCGCGAGGTTGATGGCGGTGGTCGTCTTTCCGACGCCGCCCTTTTGATTCGAGATGCAGATGATTCGCCCCATGGGTTGGACCTCTTACTCGACGGGTCTGACATGTGGGTGAACCGTCGGGACCTTCCTCTGCTTTTTTGAGGGTGTTTTTCGCGTTCAGCGATTTCGGTCACCGGGTTCAGGGTTCCACGTGGAACACCGACACGCCGCGTGGGTCTTTGGACACGGGCAGCGTGAAGGTTCGGCGGCTGACCAGGGTGCAGTTGGCGGCTTTGGCGAGGTCGCGGAGGACGGATTCGGCCGGGGTCTGGCCGGTCATGGTGACGATGCGGCCGCCTGGGGTGACGTAGTGGCGGGCGAGGGCGAGGAAGGGGCCGACGTCCATGAACGCGCGTGAAATGACGCAGTCCGCGGTGGGGATTCCCTCGTTGGTGGGCTGGCCTTCAGCGCGGGCGTGGATCGCCTTCACCCGAGGAGCGACCTGGGCCTTCACGGCGGCGGACTTGAGGAACGAGACCTTCTTCGAGACGGCGTCGACGAGCGTGACGCGCAGCTCCGGGAGGGCGACGGCCAGCGGGATGCCGGGCAGGCCAGCACCAGCGCCGAGGTCGAGGACGTGGGTGGCTCCGCGCACTTCGGGGAGCACGGCGAGCGAGTCGAGGAGGTGCTTGTCGACGACCTCATCGGGTCGGGTGATGGCCGTGAGGGAGACCTTGGGGTTCCACTTCAGGAGCTCGTCGGCCCAGGCGAGGAGGGCGGCCTTGGCCGGGTCGGGCAGGGTGAGCTCGAGGGTGGCGAGACCGGAATCGAGGAGAGCAGCGGCTGAGTTGTCCACAGAGCAACCGGGTGGAAAGAGGGCGAGGGCGGGGTTTCGCACAGCTTCTCCACAGAAGTCAGTGTTTCACGTGGAACAGATTTCCCTGAGGTCGTCCGCGTGTCTGTGTGAGTCAGACGCGGCGAGCAGTGAAGCGCGGACGAGAAGTCGACGAGCCACACGCGGAGTCACGCAGAGTCGTCAGCAGAGTCGTCACGCGAAGTCGCGAAGTCCCGCAGAGTCGTCAGCAGAGTCGTCACGCGAAGTCGCGAAGTCCCGCGAATCGGTCACGCGGAGTCGTCACGCGAAGTCGCGAAGTCCCGCGAATCGGTCACGTGAAGGTCGTCACGTGAAGTCGTCACGCACACGAAGTCCCGCGAAGTCGTCCCGCGAGTCGGTCAGTCACACGGAGTCGGTCAGTCGGTCAGTCACGGAGTCGGTCAGTCACACGGAGTCGGTCAGTCACGGAGTCGGTCAGTCACACGGAGTCGGTCAGTCACACGGAGTCGGTCAGTCACACGGAGTCGGTCAGTCACACGGAGTCGGTCAGTCACACGGAGCACACGGAGTCGGTCAGTCACACGGAGTCGGTCAGTCACACGGAGTCG
>JAEUJS010000661.1 GCA_016792935.1 Archangium sp.
ACATCTTCAAGACCGGCGCAGAGATGCTCGACGCGGTCGCCGGCCGCACCACGCAGGGGCCTCTCAAGCTCAACGTGGGCGTGGTCGACGCGGTGCCCAAGGTCATCGTGCGCAAGCTGCTGCAGCCCGCGCTCGAGCTGCCGGAGCCCGTGAAGCTCGTCTGCCACGAGGCCGCGTACGCGCCGCTGATGGCCGAGCTGGCGTCACACCTGCTCGACATCGTGATCAGTGACGCTCCGGTGCCGGCGGGCAGCGCGGTGAAGGCGTTCAGCCACCTGCTCGGTGAATCAGGCGTGTCGTTCTTCGCGACGAGCGACGTGGCGCGCGCCCATCGCCGGAAATTTCCTCAGTCACTCGACGGTGCGCCGCTCTTGCTCCCGCTCGAAGAGCTCGCGCTGCGACGTTCTTTGAATCAGTGGTTCGACGAGAAGGGCGTGAAGCCGCGCGTGGTCTCGGAGTTCGAAGACAGCGCGCTGATGAACGTGTTCGGAGCCGACGGCGTGGGGCTCTTCCCTGCCCCGACGATCCTCGAGGAGGAGATCTGCGAACAGCTGCGCGTCGCGGTCGTCGGTCGCGCGGAAGGCGTGCGCGAGCGCTTCTACGCGCTGTCGATCGAGCGAAGGCTCAAGAACCCAGCGGTGGTGGCGATCTCCCGAGCTGCGCGCGCCGAGCTCTTCGCGTCCTAGCCGCCGATGGTGATCACCTGAGCCAGAGATCGGCCGCGGGAACCCCAAACATGCGACGGAAGGTGCGACTCAAGTGCGCCGCATCGGAGAACCCCGCGGCATACGCAGCTTCGGTGAGTGGCTTGCGCGCGGCGTAGAGCTGTACGGCGCGGTTGAGGCGGCGCCACAGGAGGAACACGCGAAAGGGCAAACCGGTCTGCTCGACGAAGACATGGCGAGCGCGCCCGGGAGAGAGGCCGACGGTGCCCGCGACTTCCTTCAGCTCGATGCTCTCTGAGAGACGGCTCTCGGCCCAGCTGATCATCTTCTGCACCCGGAAGTCCGTGGGAGCGGGCGTGGCTTGCCCCGAGAGCCGCGTGACGAACGCCCGACCGAGCTCGACGAGCGCCGCATCGGACAGGCGCGCTTTCGCAAGCGAGGACCTGAGCTCGCCGACGAGCGAATCACGCACGGTGACGACGTTGCCCTGTGCAAACAACGCCGCTTGCGCGGCACGACCGAGACGCCCGTCGGGTTCGAAGAAGACGTGCGCCGCAGTGCCGCGCAGCTCGAACGTGTGCCTGGTGTCGGGAGCGATCGCCACCGCGGGTCCTCGCACGACGCGGTCGTCTCCTTCGAACGTGAAGTCGCCGTCGAGGCCCACGGTGAGCTGAATCGCGTGGTGCGCGTGGGGTGCCGTCTTCTGAGCGGCCGACGTGAGCGTGCTCATCACCCACAGGCTCCCGCTTTCCCAGCTCACGATGCGACCTGTCGCGCGGCGGGACACGCCTGGAAGTTAGCGCGTCACGAGGCAGCCCCTTCGTTCAATCGGCCCGAAGGCGCGCGCCGTACCTTGTGCACACCTCGCAGCACCAACCAAAGGAGCACCACATGCGCTGTTTCATTCTCGGAGCCACGGGTCACACTGGAACGCAGTTGGTCGAGCTCGCCCTGCAACACGGGCACACCGTCACGGCGTTCGCTCGCTCGCCGCAGAAGTTGCCGCAGGACCGCGCGGGCCTCACGGTCGTTCAGGGTGACCCGTCGAACGTCGCGGCGATGGCGAAGGCGATGGTTGGCCACGACGTGGTGTTCTCGGCGATCGCTCCACGGATGGGCGAGATGATGAGCTCGAAGCGCTCGTGGACGATGGCTGGCCACGCGTCGAACATCGTCGAGGCGATGAAGCAGGCGGGCGTGAGGCGCTTGTTCGCCTTCAGTTCCGCAGGGCTCTTCCCCGGTCAGAGCATCCTGGTTCGCGTGTTGAGCTTCCCGGTGCGCGGACACATGGCCGACCTCAAAGCCATGGAGCAGACCTACGAAGCGAGCGGACTTGATTGGACGGTGCTGCGGCCGACGTGGATGGGTGAAGGCGAGAGCGATGCCTACCGCGTTTCCTCAGGCGGACTCCCGCAGGCGTCGAAGGCGATGCACTACCGCGGGCTCGCGAAGTTCATGATCGACGCGGCGACGAACGGCGCTCACCGCAAGCAGCTCCTCGGAATCGGTCGCTGACATGTACCGAGTCCTGGCTGCTGTGTTGCTCACCGGGTGCGGCACTCGTCTCGAGCCGCGCGTCGCCACGGCGAATGGTGCACGACTCGAGGTCGTCCTCGCGGGCGCGGGCGATTCGACGGTGGTCTTCGAGTCGGCGCTCGGTTCCGATTCGGCGACGGCGGCGAAAGCGCTGCCACGCGTGCAGCGAGAGGAGCTCGCGGCGTTCGAAGGGCTTGGCCGAGCTTCGTGAGACCGGCGGGTTCGGGAGATACCCGGTGCGCGTGCTCACCGCGACTTCCCACGGCGAGAGCGCTGCGTGGGAAGAGCTGTGGAGCTCGATGCTCGCCTCACTTGCTGCCGAGGCGGAAGACGGCGAACAGTCGTTCCTCGCTGGTGGACACAACCTCGAGATCGAGCGCGCAGGCGACGTCGCGCGCATCATCGAGCGACTCACCAGTCGATGATCATCGAGCCCCAGGTGAAGCCGGCTCCGAAGGCGACGAGCGCCACCTTCATGCCGCGCTTCAACTTGCCGTCGCGCTGCGCTTCGGCGAGCAACAGCGGGATGGTCGCGGCGGTGGTGTTGCCGTACTTGTGGATGTTGTGGACCAGCTTTTCCTGCGGAATGCCGAGCTGATCGGCGACGAACTGGTTGATGCGCATGTTCGCCTGGTGGAAACAGAAGAGATCGATCTGCTCGGGCGTGACGTCGAGATCGAAGCAGGCCTCCATCACGCAGCCACACATGCGCTCGACGGCGTTCTTGAAGACGGCCTTTCCGTCCATCTGGGGCCAGAGCATCTCGGGCGGAATCACGCCTTCGCCCTTCTCGTTCACCTTGATGTACGGGCGCTGCTTGATGTCCCAGATCGGCTGCTTGAGCATGTCGGCGTAGCGGCCGTCGGCGCCGAGGTACCACTTGCGGATGCCGCGATCTTCGTCGGTGGCGCTGACGACGACAGCGCCGGCTCCGTCACCGAAGATGGTCGCGACGGTGCGACCGCGCGTCGAGAGGTCGAGCGCCGCGGAGTGCGTCTCTGCTCCGACGACGAGCACGTGCTTTGCCGCTCCCGCGCGCACCATCGAGGCCGCGGTCGCGACGCCGTACACGAAGCCCGAGCACTGGTTGCGAATGTCCATCGTGGGGACGAACCTGGGATCGTCTCCCTCGGTGAGGCCGAGGCGCTGCTGAAGCAACGGCCCGCTGCCGGGGAAGCACATGTCGGGCGAGAGCGTCGCGAAGAGGATCATGTCGAGATCCTTCGCGGTGATCTTCGCGTCTTCGAGCGCCTGCTTGGCCGCGTAGCTGCCCATCTCGGAAGAACCGACGCCGGCCTCGGCGAAGCGGCGCGCCTCGATGCCCGTGCGCTGCACGATCCAATCGTTGGTGGTGTCGATGCCGTAGACGGTGCGGAGATCGTCGTTGGTGACCGACTTCGGCGGCACGTACATGCCGGTTCCGGAGATGTAGGCGTTCTTCATGGTCGGACGCGCCTAGCAGAGCCACCGCGAATGGGAAAACGGCGCGGTGCAACATCGCTGACGAAAGGTGTCAGTCGGCTCGCGCGAACCAGGTGCGGAGTGCGTCGGCGAGCTTCGGATCTCCGGGTGAGCCGGCCCACGCGACGTGACCGTCGGGACGAATCAGCACCGCTTTCGGAGCCGGCACCGCGCCGATCGCCGGCAGTTCCCACGTTCCATCGAAGTGCGCGTCGACCACCGGCACCGACGTGGTCAGCTGCAACGACTCGCCGCTGAAGTTGAGGAGCACCGGCTGCGCGTCGTGGAGATACGAGAACACCCGTTTCCCTCCCGCGAGCTCGAGGTCGGGCATGCGACGACCGATGAGTGGATGCGCCGCGTCAGGTTGCGCGTAGTGGAGATCGAGGCCCGTCATCATCGCCGCGTAGCGCTTGCGCGTTTCGGGCGCCTTGAGCAGCTCGCCGACCTGCTCGCGCAGAAATTCGGTGCGGGTGTCTCCGCGGGCGAGCGCGGTTTGCGCCAGCGTGAGCTTCAAGACGCGCGCTCCGACTGGATGGCGTTCGGAATGGTACGTGTCGAGCACGCTGGCGGCCGACGTGCCCTTCACGACGCGCGCGAGCTTCCACCCGAGATTCACCGCGTCCTGAAGGCCGGTGTTGAGGCCCTGACCGCCGACGGGCGAGTGCGTGTGTGCCGCGTCTCCGGCGACGAGGACGCGTCCCTTTCGATACGTCGCTGCCTGTCGGGCCGCGTCGCTGAAGCGCGAGAGCCACGTCACGTTGTGCACGCCGAAGTCGGATCCGTACACCGCGATGAGCGCACTCTTCAGCTCCTCGAGCGTCGGCGCGTCGGAGGCCTGCTCGACCTTCGGCTCGACGAGCACGATGCGCACGCGGTTGCCGTCTTCGAGTTTGCCGATGGCGTTGGTGCCGCGATCTCCGGGCCGAAAGCCGAGCACCGGTTCCTGCGCCAGCTCACCTTCCGCGAGGATGTAGCTCACCGACGCGTCCCACCCGGGGAAGTCGATGCCCGCCTTCTTGCGAATCACGCTGCGACCGCCGTCACAGCCGACGAGGAACTTCGCTCGCGTCGATTCTCCGTTCGCGAAGGTGACCGTGACGCCTTCATCGTCTTGCTTCAGATCCGTCACTTCGATGCCGCGACGCACGTGCACGCCGAGCTCGGTGATCCACTCTCCGAGAATGCGCTCGATGTGATTCTGCGTGAGCGCGAGCCCGTACGGGTGCCGCGTCGGGAAGTCGCTCATGTCGATGGGGTGCGTGCCGAAGTTCGCGAGCTGCATCGTCTTTCCCTGCGAGAGAAAGCGCTCGGCGATGCCGCGTTGGTCGAGCACCTCGATGCTGCGCGAGTGCAGGCCGCCCGCGCGCACTCCGGGCAGTTCCGGGGTGGGTCTGCGCTCGAGGATTTCGACTTCGACGCCGCCGAGCGTCAACTCGGCCGCCAACATCATTCCCGTCGGGCCTGCGCCGACGATCACCACGGAGCGTTCGTGCATGCCGCTCCTCTACGCCCGTTC
>JAEUJS010000685.1 GCA_016792935.1 Archangium sp.
CAAGAGCGAGAAGGAAGGCGCGCGCGGCCTCTATTTGTTGCTCTCCGAATCCGGGCTGCCGGTCACGCGGCACCTGCAGGACCTCACGATCATTCCCGAGTCGCGAAATCTGGTGATGCTCGGCACGCGCTTCAAACGCGAGAGCGGGTGGAAGCCGTCCTTCGACGGCAGCGACGGCGGCGTGAACGACGACGACGAGCCGGAAGACACCGAGGCCGAAGACGAAGAGTTCAAGCGTCGCGGGCTGAACGCGCTGCGCTCTCCTCCGGTCAGCGAGAAGGAAAGCGAGAAGCTGCTCGAGCACGTGCGCAACGGCGCGACGCTGGTCTACGTGCCCTCGAGCTGGAGAGATCCCAAGCTCCTCGAAGATCTCGACGTCACGCTCGAGCGCACCGACAAGACCCTGGATGTGCGCACGCTCGTGCCGGCGCAGCCCACCCGCTACACGCGCGGAGTCCAGCGCGTCGTCACCCGCGTGCGCGCGTTCCTCGAACTGCCTCCCGGCGCGGTGCCGTTGCTCATTGACGACACGTTCGAGAAACCGGTCGCCGCGATGATTCCCTACGGCCAGGGTCGCGTGATCCTCATCGGCGCTCCTGAGTTGGCGATGAATAAGTCGCTCGGCGTCGCTGACAATGCGCAGTTCTGGTTCTCGCTGATCGCCGCCGTCGGCGCCGATGGACCAGTGGCCTTCGACGAGTACCACCACGGCTTCACGGGCGAGCGCTCGATGGGAGAGTTCGCTGCGCGCTACGGGCTCCACTTCGCCGTCGGGCAGTTGCTGCTTGGCATCGCGTTGTGGGCGCTGGCGCTCAAGCGCTTCGGTCGCGTGGTGCCTCCGCAGATCGATCTGCGGGTGGGAAACACGGACGCACTCAACGCCACCTCACGCCTGTACCGCGAAGGTCGCCACCACCAGCACGCCGCACAGTCGATCCTCCGTCACGTGTCCGCCGAGTTCGCCTCTCGCGCCGGCGTGAGTGGACGTTCTGAAGCAGGAGAGATCGGCGCCGCCCTCGAAGTGCGCGGCCGCAAAGATCTCGCTCGCGCGCTGCTCGACATCGCGCAGTCAGCCCGTGTCGCGCAGAGCGAAGCCGACGTCGAGCGGGTCGCCACGCTCGCCGCCATCGCGCGCAAGTCTCTTTCACCCGCCAAACACAAAGTGCCGACCAAGGCACCTGCAGCCCCGGAGAAACCGAAATGACGCCCACTGGTGGTCCCATTGCCCCACCTCCTCCCGCCGCTCCGCCTGCGCCCTCGTCGCTCTCGGCGCCGAGTGCCGCCGTCGCGCTCGCCAATCAGGTTCGCGAAGCCTCGCTCGCCGAGGTCCGCAAGGCCGTGGTCGGCCAGGACGAAGCGCTCGAGTTGATGCTCGTCGGCCTCATCGCCGGCGGTCACGTGTTGCTCGAAGGCGTGCCCGGTGTCGCCAAGACGCTGATGGCCAAGGCGCTCGCTCGCTCGGTCAGCGCGGAGTTCAAGCGCATTCAGTTCACGCCCGACCTGATGCCCGCCGACATCCTCGGCACCAGCATCTTCGATCTGAAGACCCAGTCGTTCGTGCTCGTGCGCGGGCCGATCTTCACGGACCTGCTGTTGACCGACGAGATCAACCGCGCGCCGGCCAAGACGCAGTCGGCGCTGCTCGAGGCGATGCAGGAACGCAGCGTCTCGCTCGAAGGGAAACACATTCAGCTCTCGCCGCTCTTCACGGTGTTCGCGACGCAGAACCCCGTCGAGTCCGAAGGCACCTACCCGCTCCCCGAGGCGCAGCTCGATCGCTTCCTCTTCAAGATCGACGTCGGCTACCCGAGCGACGACGAGGAAGAGGCCATCCTCTCGTCGGTGAACAAGGGCTTCGACTCGGGCGATCTGCAGAGCGCCGGAGTGGCCGCCGCCGTCACGCAAGATCAGGTGAAGCAGGCGCGCGCTGGCATGTCGGAAGTGCGCATCGAGCCCGCGGTGCTCTCGTACGTTCGCAAGCTCGTCGCCGCGACGCGCAAGTCACCGCGCATTCGCCTCGGCGCCGGTCCTCGCGCTGCGGTTCACCTGCTGCTCGCTTCGAAGGCCCTCGCTGCGTTGCGCGGCCGCGGCTTCGTGACACCCGACGACGTACGCTACCTCGCCGGGCCGGTGTTGAAGCACCGACTGCTCCTCTCTCCCGACGCGGAATTGGATGGAGCGACGCCCGCTGAAGTGCTCCGCGAAGTCGTCGCCTCCGTCGAGGTCCCCCGGTAACCGATGATTCCTTCGGCGCGGCTGTGGGTGATTCTGTGCCTGCTCTCGATTCCCACCATCCTGGCGGGGTTCATCACGGGTCTGGGTCCGATCATCCTCATCGCTGACGCGCTGCTGCTGTTGTTGGCGGCGCTCGACTTCTCGATGGCGCGACGGGCTCCGCTGAAGATGTGGCGCGAGCTGCCGGTGCGCTTTCAGGTCGGAGTGCCCTCGCAAGTCACCTTCCACCTCGTGAACGCCGACCCGCGCTCGTTCCGCCTCGACGTGCGCGACGATGATCCCGAGGAGTTCGAGAGCCAGCCCTCGATGCTCTCGCTCACCGTCGCGGCGAACTCTCGCGCGCGGTTCCACTACACGACGACGCCCAACAAGCGCGGCAAGTTCGCGTTCGGCAACATCAACGTGCGTGTCCGCGGGCCGATGGGCTTCATGTGGCACGAGCGCGTGTTGCCGGCGCAGGTGAACGTGAGCGTGTTCCCCGACATGCGCGGCGCGAGCCGGTTGCTGTTGTCCGACGCAGCGTTGGACTTCGTGAACCTCGGTCTTCGCCAGCTGCGCCGCGACGGCCGTGGCTCGGAATTCGCTCGTCTGCGCGACTACGCGCAGGGCGACTCCGTGCGCGACGTCGACTGGAAAGCCACTGCCCGCCGCTCCCGCCCCGTCACGCGCGTGATGGAAAGCGAGCGCAGCCAGACGGTGCTCATCGGCGTCGACTCGGGCCGTTCGATGGCCGCGCGCGTCGATGGGCTCACCAAGCTCGATCACGCGGTGAACGCGGCGCTCTTCCTCGCCTTCGTCGCGGTGCGAAACGGAGATCGCGTCGGCCTCGTGGTCTTCGCCGACGGCATCAAGACGTATCTCGCTCCAGCCGCGGGGCGTCTGCAGTACCGAAAGATCGTCGACGCGCTCTACACCGCGAAGCCGCACCTCACGTACGTCGACTACCTCGCGCTCTTCAAAGAGCTCAACGTGCGGCTCCTGAAGCGCTCGCTGTTGTGCGTTTTCACCGACTTCATCGACGAAGACCAGGCACAGACCATGGTCGAGCCGATGCGACGGCTGGCGAAGCGTCACGTGCCGCTGTGCATGTCGGTCAAAGACACCGCGTTGCAGGAACTGCTGCAGACCCGCCCGCCCGATCCCGAGATCGCGTACCAGCACGCAGTGGCGAGCGAGTTGTTGATTGAGCGCGAATCGATGAAGCGCAAGGTCGGGCAAGACGGAGTAACGGTGGTCGACGTCGACGCGCAGCAGCTCTCGCTCGCGGCGGTGAACAAGTACCTCGAGATCAAGGCGCGCGGCACGCTGTGACCCGATCCACTGTCAACGACGGCGACAGGATCTCGAAGACCCATTTCGGGTGGCGTGACTGTCAACGATGGCGACTGCTCACCCAGAACCGAAGCCTCGTCACTCGCGCGACCGGCTCGAAGTCGAGTGGCACGCACACGACGAGCACGATGCAAGTAAGTGAACCCAACACCACCTCGAAGCAAGAGCGCACAGCCGAGCCACCCACGATGTTGGTGAACTCGCGGCGCTCGACCGACGGTGACGCGTGCAGTGGTGACACGCGAGTGCGGCGGGCCGCGCGACGGCTCAGGGGCCTGTGCGACCTCGACAGTGCGGCCGACCGCGCGAGCACTCGTGCAGCAGCGACCCGCGCGACCTCACGAGTGCAGCGGACCGCGCGGACGACCTCGAGCGCTCGTGCAGCAGAGACTCGCGACCTCGGAGTGCAGCGGACCGCGCGGACGACTCGTGCAGCGGTGACCCGCGACCGCGCGGTGCAGGGAATCGCGCGACCGCGCGAGCGCGAGGCGGTCCCAACCTGCGACATCAGGACCGATGCAACACCGGCTCGTTCTTCCTCGTCGGTCGCTGAAACCGCCCAGCGCAAGCGCGCCGCCCTCCAGACGTACGTGATCTCAGGAGCACACCGATGAGAGCCTTCTGCCCAAACTGCGGCACCCCCAACGACGGACTCCCCGGAGGCCGCATCACGTGCACCGCGTGCACTGCGAGCTTCGAAGTTCCTCGCGAAGAGCTCGGCGCGCCGCCGCCGTCACAACCGCCGGTGCAGGCGCCGCCGCTCGCGTGGACGCAACCTTCAGCGCAACAGCAGCCGCCGGTCGCTCCCGCACCGATCCCGCCCGAGCTCCGCGCGCCGCCGATCATGCCGCAGGGCTACGTCGGTCCGCCTCCCACCGGCTTCGGCGCCGGCCTCGCCAACAGCGGGGGCACCACCAACCCGCTGGCCATCGTCTCGCTCGTCGCGGGCCTGCTGTGCTGCTCACCGGTCGCGTTGATCACCGGCTTCCTCGGCTACCAGCAGATCACGCAATCGAACGGAGCGCAGAAAGGCCAGGGCCTCGCCATCGCCGGCATGGTCCTCGGAGCCATCGGAATTCTCTTCGGCCTCTGCAGCGTCCTCAGCCGCGCGGTCCACTGACTCAGTCGATGACCTGACCACGGAGCGCTTTGCGCAGCGCCCCCGACCACAGGTACGCGTACACGCCGCTGCCGACCGCGAGCGCGAAGCTGAGCTTGAACACCACCGACAATCGCGGCGGGTGGATCTGCGAGATGGTTCCCTCGATGAACCCCGCGAGCACGAAGAGCGTCAGCGTGCCGAGCAGCAGCTGCACCGCCGTCTTGCCTTCGCGCTTGAGCGCCATGCGCCGCGACTGCCCTTTGGGAGCGACGAGGGCCCGGGCGAGCACCAGGCCGGCCGCGCCAGCGATCACGATGGCCGTGATCTCCGGAATTCCGTGCGGAAGGATCCACGCCCAGAACCAGCCCGCCATGCCCTTGCTCGTGTAGACCCACGCGAGCGAGCCGAGCATCACGCCGTTCAAGAACATCAAGATCGCCGTGCCGATGCCCGCGCTCAGCCCCAGGGCGAACGCGAGAAACGCGACCTGAATGTTGTGCGTGAAGAGGAAGCTCGAGAACGCAGCCTGCTGCCCGGTGCTCGCACCTGGGTTCTCGGCTTCGTCCTTCTTTCGCTTTTCCGGGTCGAGCGTCTGGTGCTGCTCGGGCACCAGATACGGAGCGGCATCGGGGTCGAACATCATGCCGACCCACCCAAAGCCGCCGCCGGCCCAGAACAACAGGAACGACGCGACGAACATGCGCCATTCCTTCGCGAGCAGCTCAGGGAAGCCCATCGCGAGGAACTTCCAGATCGCGTTGAAGCGCAGCCGCTTGCCCGGGTAGGTCAATGCGTACGCACGACCGACGAGATCGTTGAGGTAGCCGCTGATCTCCGCGGCACCGGCGCGCGCGCGCACCCACAGGAGGTCGGAAGACGCCGAGCGATAGAGCCGGCTCAGCGCCCGTGCGTCATCGAGCGAGAGCTTCTTCAAGCCATCGCGCTCTGCCACGTCGAGGAGCCGCTCGAGGGTGCTCCACTTCGGGCGCCGCTGCTCGACGAACTCCGCAATCTCCATACGAGCAGCATAGCCGCTGTGGTCTACGCTGCGCCCCATGCTGTTTTGGCGGCTCTTCTGGAAGTGGGTCAACGACGCCGACAAGCCCGAGCGTCCCAGGCCGGAAGGGATCCGTCTCGACCCGACCCACACCGTCGTCACGCCTGAGTACGTGGAATTCAACTTCGTCGTCGCCGGTCTGCTCAGCCGGCTGCTGGCGCTGATCATCGACACCGTCGTCGCCAACCTGATCAGCTCGATCCTCCTCATCCTCGTGATGCTGGTCGCGGCGCTGCTCGCGACGGTGATCGGCACGCAGGGCCTCGAGCTCGGTCTGGCGGTCTACTTCGTCATCTCGTTCCTCGTGCAGTACGGCTACATGCTGCTGCTCGAAGCAGTGTGGAGCGGCCAGACGGTCGGCAAGCGCGTCATGGGCCTGCGCGTGGTGCAGGACACCGGCGTGCGCGTGACGATGCACCACTCGCTGTTGCGCAACCTGATCCGCCTCTTCGACAACCTGCCGATCTTCTACCTGGTGGGCGGCGTGGTCGCGCTCTTCTCCGAGAACCACCAGCGCCTCGGAGACATCCTCGCCGGCACCATCGTGGTGCGCGAACGGCGCCTCAAGATTCCCGCGCAGCTCGAGCGGCCTGATGGCGATGTGACGCTCTTGTCCGACGCCGACTTCCGAGCGCGCGTGGCCAAGCTCTCAGCCGAAGAAGAGACCCTGCTCTTCTCAGCCGCGATCCGTCGCGAAGAGCTCGGCATGGAGGCACGCCTCAATCTCTTCGCCACGCTCGCGCGCCGCCTCGAAGACGATCTCGGCTTCACCAAGCCCCCGCACTTGTCTGACGAGAAGCTGGTGCTGCTGGTCAGCGCAGCGCTCGCCGCGCGCAACGCGCAGAAGCGCAAGGCTGCTCGCCCGAAGCGCTTTCTCCAGCGCTGATTCGCAGCCTCAGAAATACGTCGTGGCGTACGCGCCACCGCCGACCGCGAACGTCGGCGGCTTGTTGAGCGTGACGAACATGTCGAAGTAGCCCTTCACGCCCAGCGAGATGCTGTCGCTCACGAAGAAGTCGACGCCCACGGCCGTGCCCGGTCCAATGAAGAAGTTGGGCAACATCACCTGCATTGCGTCGCGCACGAAATAGATGCCCGAGATGTGAAGGCCCACCCAGGGACGAATCGATTCCTCGAGGAACATGTAGCGCGCCCCGAACTGACCTCCCGAGGCGATGACGATCCCGGCCCCGTTGTTCGCCGTCACACCGAACTTCTGCTGCGCAAAGAGGAGCGGAATCTTCAAATACAGCTCGAAGCCGCTCTCGAGGTACAGCCCGCCTTCGAGCGTGATCGGCACTCCCCAATCGATCGCCATCGCCGAGGTGTCGCCAAAGACGCCGAAGCCGGAAACGCCCAGTCCGAGATTGCGATTCGCGAAACTCGCCGATGCGAACGCGTTGGTCGAGAACGAGAGGCCAGCCACCAGCACCAACAACGAGAGCGTCTTTCGCATGGCGCCGCAGACTACCTCGCAACATCGGGAAATCAGCTGGGTTTCGAAGTTCTGCGTCATTGCGACCGATGGGTCTGTTCTCTACACTTGCCCTCCGATGAAACGACTCGCGTGCGCCGCTCTGCTCCTCACCGTGGCGGGTTGTGCAAACAACCAGGCGCCTCACGTGCGCGCCATGGAATGCAACGAGCTCTGTGCCCAGTACATCGGTATGGGCAACCTGCAGGCCGCTGAAGATCAGTGCGATCTCGGCATCCAGTTCTCGCCCCAGTACGCCGATCTCTGGGTGAACAAAGGCGTCATCGCCTTCAACCGCGGCCAGGACGACAAGGCCAAGGAATGGTTCATCAAGGCGCTCCGCCTCAACCAGGAACAAGCGCAGGCCTACAACAACCTCGGCATGCTCTACATGAAGGAGCAGGGGTACGGAAAAGCGCACGACAACTTCCAGCGCGCGCTGCGCGTGAACCCCGACTACCTCGAGGCGCGCTACAACCTCGCGCTCGCGTTCAAGGCGCTCAACCAGCCAGAGAAGGCGCAGAAGGAACTGCGCACGCTGCTGCACGTGAAGCCCGATCTCGCCGACGCGTGGGCGCAGCTGGGCCAGATCAACCTCGACCTCGGGGAAACCGAGACCGCCATCGAGTCGCTCACCAAGGCCACGCAGCTCGACCCGAAGTTCACCGCCGCGTGGATGGTGCTCGGCAACGCGTACATGGAAGTCGGCAAGCCGTGCGACGCGAAGGACACCTTCTCGAGCTGTCTGGAAGCCGACGAGAACTTCCCGCAGTGCCGCAACAACATCATCATCGCAGAGAAGAAATGTAAGGCGCAGGACAAGGCCCTCGACGACGTGAAGGGTCGCGCCGCTGGCACCAAGACGCCCGAGGGCGAATACGCCGCTGCGCTGCAGGCCAAGGACAAGGGCAACGTCGGGGAAGAAGAGCGCGCCTACAAGCGCTGCCTCAAGTACGACGGCAAGTACGTGCTCTGTCACTACGGTCTGTTCGAACTCTTCAAGAATCGCAGTGACGAGAAGAACGCCGCCACCGCCTGCAAGAACTTCCTCAAGTTCGCGAGCGAGACCGAATTCTCCAACCAGGTGGCGACCTGCAAGCAGTACGTGAACTGACCGTCCGCGCCGATGGGAGTCCGACTCACCGTCAAAATGAAGAGCGGGAGCGGCGCCGAGACCAAAACGGTGCTGCTCGATGAGGAGACCATTCTCTTCGGTCGTGATCAGGCGTGTCAGGTCGTGCTCGCGCAGCAAGCCGTCTCACGCAACCACGCACGCATCTCGCGCGACGGGACCCTCTTCTTCCTCGAAGATCTCGGCTCGAGCTTCGGCACGCAGGTCAACGGTCAGAAGTTGCCCAAGGGCGAGAAGCGCCTGCTGCGCAACGGAGACATCATCGCCATCGCGCAGTTCGACGTGACCTTCGATCGCGTCGCCGACGTCAGCACCGAAGACGACGCGTCGAACAAGACGAGCTTCCTTTCCCGCAAGGTCGTCAAAGACGTGATGAAGGGTCTCGCCGCGGGTGGCGAGAATGCCTACTTCCGCATCATGAACGGCACGGCCGAGGGCCAGCGCATCGAGATCGCCGACGCGCAGGAATACGTCTTCGGTCGCGACGCGTCGGAAGCCGACATCGTGCTCAACGACGATCTCGTCTCACGCAAACACGTGAAGGTGCGCCGCGACTGGTCGGGCACGCACGTCGAAGATCTCGGCAGCCGCAACGGCATCAAGCTGAACAAGAAGCGCACTCGCAAGGCGACCATCAAGGATCGCGACGAGCTCGAGATCGGCGGTGTGCGGCTGCTGTTCATCGACCCCAGCGAGGTTCGCGAAGATCCGGTCGTCCTCCCGTCGAGCACGGGTGAAGACGAGGGCGAAGGCACGCTCAGCGTGAAGCACGAAGAAGACGCCCCGCCGTCGGTCGAGGTGAAGCAGGAAGACGTCGAGCCCGAGAAGAAAGAAGAAGAGCCCGCCGCCGAGCCTGCTGAGAACGCCAGCACCGACGCTGAAGCGCCTGCGGAAGACGCTGAGAACGCCGAGGCGCCGCCCGAAGATCAGCCCGCCGACGAGCCGGCCGAAGAAGCACCGGCGCCGTCTGGCAAGCTCATCGACTTCAACAACAAGCAGCACCTCATCGCGCTCGGCATCGGCGGCGTGATGCTGCTGCTCGGCATCATCGTGATCGTCCTGCTCGTCGCCGGGGTGTGAGTCAGCGAGTGCTGATGCGCGCCACGGGCTGAATGTTCAGCTCAGGCGAGAGCTCCTGGTAGCTCACCACCGAGAACGGCGGGTTGAACTCGTACTCGAGCAACTTGCGCACGTAGCGCCGAATGTCCATCGAGGTGAGGATCACCGGGCGCTGCGCCGTCGGAGGCAGGTGGCCGCACTCGTTCTTCACGGCCTGCACGATCTCCTGCGCGATGTCGGGCTCGAGGGCGAGGTGCGTGCCCGCCGAGGTGCGCTTGATCGAGCTGCGAATCGCGTCTTCGATCTGCGGGTCGAGCAGGTACACCACCAGTGTGTTCGTGCCGCGCGCGTACTTGTGCGAGACGTAGCGCTTCAAGCTCGAGCGCACGTGTTCGGTCAGCATCACCGAGTCGGCCTCGAGCTGCCCCTGCTCCGCGATCGCCTGGAGAATTCCGCGCAGGTCGCGAATCGAGATCTCTTCCTCGACCAGACGCCCGAGGATGTCGGTGAGCTTCAGCACCGTCACGACCTTCGGCACCACTTCCTTCACGATCGCCGGGAAGGCCTTCTCGAGCTGGTCGAGCATGGTCTGCACTTCCTGCACACCGACGAACTCGCGGGCGTAGCGGCGCAAGACCGAGGCCTGGTGGAGAATGATGTAGCCGGGCACGTCCCACGTGGTGAGGCCAGCCGACTCGAGCATGTCCTTGTTCTGCTCGGGCACCCACGCTGCGGGCTGGCGGGTAGCCGGGTTGATCGCGTCGAAGCCTTCGACGTTCATCAGGCGCAGTCGATCGACGGTGTCGTTGACGAGGATGTGCCCGAGCGTGGCCTGACCGGTGACCACCGGCACCTCGTTGATCTGAATCTGGTACGCGCCGGGCGGCAGGCCGGGGTTTCCGCGCGCACGCACACCGGGGAAGCGAACGCCCAGCTCGACGAACAGACCGTCGCGCATGAACGGCACCAGCTCGAAGAGGAACTTTCCGCCGTCTTGCCGTGAGTCGACGAACGGCACGAGCGCGTCGGACACCTCGAGCACGATGGGCGTGACGACGGGGATGAAGAGCTCCGAGTCAGGGTTGATCGGCTCCTTGGGAGCGGGCTCGGTGGCTTTGACTTCCTTCTTCTCACCGTCTTCGTCGGCTTCCTCTTCGTCGACCTCGCCTGACTCGATCTTCTTCTGCTTCTTCAACATCGTGTACGCGCCGAAACCGGCGAGCGCACCGAGGAGCAGGAACGGCACCTTCGGAAGACCGGGGATCAAACCGAGCACGACGAGCATCGCGCCGGCGATGGCGATCGCGCGCGGGTACGCGATGAGCTGACTGGTGACGTCTTTACCGAGGTGCGCGCCCTCTTCTTCGCCGCCGACGCGCGTCACGATGATACCGGCCGCGGTGGAGATGAGGATGGCGGGGATCATTCCGACCAGGCCGTCACCGATGGTGAGGAGCGCGTACTTCTTCGCCGCGTCGCCCGCCGTCATGCCCTTCTGGGCGACGCCGATGGCGAGACCGCCGACGATGTTGACGACGGTGATGATGATGCCGGCGATGGCGTCGCCTTTGACGAACTTCATGGCGCCGTCCATCGCGCCGAAGAGTTGGCTCTCGCGCTCGAGATCGCGGCGCTTGCGCTTGCCCTCTTCCATCTCGATCGAACCGGCGCGCAAGTCGGCGTCGATCGACATCTGCTTGCCGGGCATGGCGTCGAGCGTGAAGCGGGCGGCGACTTCGGCGACGCGCTCCGAGCCCTTGGCGATGACGATGAAGTTCACGATCACGAGGATCACGAACACGATGCCACCGACCACGAAGTTGCCGCGGGCGACGAAGTTACCGAAGGCGTAGACGACCTCGCCGGCGTCGCCGACCGACAAGATGAGTCGTGTCGTCGAGACGGTCAGCGCCAGCCGGTACATCGTGGTGATCAGCAGCAGGGTCGGGAAGATCGAGATCTGCAGCGCGCCCGGGATGTAGAGCGAGATCAGCAGAATGATCACCGACAAGCTGATGTTGAAGGTGAGGAGGATGTCCAGCAGCAGCGGCGGCAGCGGCACGATCAGCATGCCGATGATCGCCATGACCACCACTGCAAGGACGATGTCCGAGTACTTGTTGATGAAGGACTTGCCGACCGAGGCTGCCATCGCGCGCGGACGTTAGCCCAAACCGCTCACGCGGTGCGATTCGTGCGCGCCATGCTGAGCAGCTTCTTCGCGCGGCTCACGAAGGGGTCGTTCGGCCGCCCCAAACGGGCAGCGCGCTCGAGATCTTCCAGCGCCGCGCCCTGCTTCTTCTTCGAGAGCCGAATTTCCCCGCGGTAGACGAGGGCGACGACGTCATCGGGGTCGATCGACAGCGCGGCCTCGAATTGTTCCAGCGCCTGCTCGTGGCGATGCGCGCCGAGGTGCACGGTGCCGAGCATGGTGTGCGTGAACGGGTCGTTGTGCCCGAGCGCGATCAGCGCTTCGAAGATCGTGCGGGCATCTTCGACGCGACCGGCCTCGAAGCTCTCGTGACCCAGGCGCGTCAGCTCCGCGAACGCGCGAGCAGACGGATCTTCGCTCTCGTCGGTGAGCGTGCGCCGGGCCTTCTTCGAGGCCTTCGGCGGCTCTTCATGAATCTCGGTGATGGCGGTCTCGACCGTCGGCGCACGACGCGGAACGGGCCCGCGCGCCTTCTTCGGGTAGTAGACGATCTCGACCGCCCTCACGGGCTGCCGTGCCATTCGTTACTTCTTCTTGGCGGGCGGGTCTTCCTGCTTCTGAGCGTTCTCGATCATCTCGAGCGCTGCTGCGGCGAGCACGCGGGCGCGCTGCGTGAGCGGATCTTCGAACTTGGGATCGAGCTCGACCGCCTTCGCGAAGTCTTCGGCGGCCTCGAGGATCTTGCCGTCACGCAGGTTGACCTCGCCGCGGTTGACGTAAGGAGCGACTTCCTTCGGGTTCAGCGCGATCGCGCCGTTGAAGTAGTGGCGCGCCATCTCGAGGTCTTCCTCGGCGAGGAAAACGGCGCCCATCGCGGTGTGGTAGTAGGCCTCGAGCGGCTCGAGCGAGATCAGACCACCAAAGATGGTCTTCGCTTCCTGGTACTTGCCCTGCTCGTACATGCGGAAGCCGATCAGCGCCATCTGGAGCATCTCGGGGCCGCTGATCGCGTGGTAGTCGCGCAGGTTCATCTTGCCGTCGCGGACGGCTTGCGCGCGCTTCTCCGTGTAGAGCTTTTCCTTCCAGTCCTTGTCGGGTTCGGCAACGGCTTCCAGGCCAAGTGCGTTGAGGACGGGGTCGGCGCTCTGCGGGGGCTTCTTGTCGTTCATGATCGAGGTCACCGTTGAGGGAGAAACAATTCAGCAGCAAACCGCTGCTGGGAAAATAAGACCGCGAAACTGGACCACACCTGCACCAACACCGCAGCAAAAAAAAACCGCCGAGGGTTTCCCCTCGGCGGCGAGTACGTCAGGTTTTGAAACTTACTTGATGTTGCGGACCATGCCCTGCGCGGTCTCAATCTGCGAGCTGAACATCTTCGACAGGGTCTCCATCATGAGCTTCATGTTGTTCATCGCGTTCTGGTACGCCATCATCTCGCGCTGGAACTGAGCGGCGACGGCCGGGTCTTCCATGTTGCGACCCTCAGGCGACGGCGGGCCACCCTTCCAACCGAACTCCGCACCCTTGTCGGCAACGCCGCCCGGGGTCTTGCCAGTCGAACCGCCACCCGTCGCGGCGCCGGTGTTGCTGCCCGTGCCCGTGGGGGCCGGGTTGTTGGTGCCGATCTGCGTCTGGCGATCCGGCGAGTTCTGGATCGAGGGAGGAGCAACGTTGCCAGCGTCCGGCGCGAAGCGCTTGAGGACCATGTCACCGAGCTTCTTGATGATGCCGTCGATGCCCTGACCGGCGAGCTGGGTCAGCTTCTCGACGCCCGTGCCAAGGAGCTTCTCTCCGAGGGACTTGATCACGTTGGGGAGCGGGCTGGCGTTGAGGAGACCCTTCAGCGCACCAGCACCCTTCTGGAACAGGTCACCGATCGTGCCCTTCAGAAGGCTCGAAGCCGGCCCCGCGATCGACTTCACAACCGACGGGAGGACCTGCTTGACGACGCCACCGAGAGCCTTGCCAATGCTTCCGAGGAAACTCATTTGATTGCTCGCTTTCGTTCTTGTTATCCGGGGAACCATTTCCCCGGCGCTACTGGGGAGATTATCGAATCTCCCATTTCCCAGTTTCCTGGGAATTTCTCATTTTCTAGAAAGTGCCTGCAGCATCGCCAAAACCTTCTGATTCTCAGGGGATTCTGCCTGCGCGTACTGCTGCGCGCGCCGCAAATCGTCGAGTGCCTGGTTCTTTTGGCCCTGAAGCAGCTTCACCTCAGCGCGCCCCAGGTAGGCAGCCGCATCCTGCGGAGCGATCTTGATCGCCACGTCGTAGGCGGCGACGGCTCCGGCGGGGTTGCCCGCCGCCATTTCAACCACGCCGAGTGCCTTGGCGAAGTACGCATCCATCGGGTTGATGGCGTAAAGGCCCTGAAACACGGTGCGCGCCTCGTTCACTTTGCCCTGATAGAAGAAATAGTAACCCGTGCGCGCGATGGAGTAGAGTTCCTCATCGGTGTAGCCGCGCACTTCTTTGAGGGTCGACTTCCCATCAGCCCACTTCTGGAGTCGTTGGGCCAGAGCGGCCGCGTCATCGGCCATGGATCAGAAACCTTCGGTAGACGTCTCTTCGCGACGCTTGCGCTCGATCTCGGCCATGTCGTTGCTGACGCCTCCGATCAACTCGAGCATCTGCGACTCGCGAGCGAGCAGTGACTTGAGGCGCTCGACGCGATCAGGCGCCGCACGCAACATCCCCAGACCGCGCTGCAACGTTTCCTGCTGCGCCTCTTCCATGCGCTCCGCGACGGAGCTCAGTGGGCCGCGATCGAGATAGCCCTCGACGTCGGCGTCGTGCCCCGCCGGGCCCGGAGGGAGCGGCAGGCGAATCTCTTCGGCCGAGTGCGCAGGCCCGATGAAGTCGAGTAACGCGGTCGAGGCGAGGGCCGGATTCTTCGGGTCACCCTTCTTGCGAACGTTCTTGCGCTCGAGCTGCGTCTTGTCGACGAGCTTGCCGCGCACTTCACGCGGGCCACCCCACGGCCACGCCGGCGCTCTGGGTTGTTGTCCACCGATCTTCGCCATGCGCCCTCAGTTTCCACTTCTTCTACTTCTTGCCACCCTGTTCCTGCTGCAGCTGCCAGACGAAATTCAACACTTCGGCGACCGCGTCGTACAGCTCTTCCGGCACTTCCTGGCCGACGTCGACGCGGTAGAGCGCTGAAGCGAGCGTGGTGTTCTTCATGAACGGCACGCCGTACTGCTTGGCGATCTCGCGGATCTTCTCGGCCTTGAGCCGCATGCCCTTGGCGATCACACGCGGCGCGTTGTCCTTCTCGCGGTCGTACTTCAGCGCAATCGCCATGTCGGGATCTTCGGGCACTCCACGCGAACCCTAGCAGACAACGCGAGAAGCGAGCGTCACGCTGCCGGCGCGCGCTGATCCTGGGCCTGCTTGAGCTGGTAGACGAAGTTCAGCACCTCGGCGACGGCGTCGTAGAGATCCTCAGGGACCTCTTCGTTGACGTCGATGCGCAGCAGCGCGTGCGCGAGCGGTACGTTGCGCAGCATCGGCACGTCGTACTGCTTGGCGAGCTCGCGAATGCTCGACGCCTTGCCCTCGATGCCCTTGGCGATCAGGCGCGGCGCGTTGTCTTTCGACCGATCGTATTTGAGCGCGATCGCAACATGGTCCGGGTTGGTCACCACGACGTCGGCACCCTTCACGGAATCCATCTGCGCGCTCTCGAGGAGCTCGTGCGCGAGCTCCTTGCGCTTGGCTTTGTGATGCGGGTCGCCTTCGGATTCCTTGTATTCCTTCTTCTGGTCCTCCTTCGACATCATCTGGTCCTTCATGTAGCTCTTCTGCTGCCACCAGACGTCGAAGATGGCGAAGATCAAGAAGAGCAACACGACCTTCTGGCACACGCGGTACACCAACTCGCCCATCACCGTCATGGTGATCGCGGCGTCTCCGTGAATCGTGGCGACGACGATGTTCATCGAGTCGCGCACCACGCCGTAGACGACGTAGCCACTGACTCCCAGCTTGGCCATCGACTTCACCAACTCGATGATCTGCTTCTTGCCGACCAGGTTCTTGAGCCCGTTGATGGGGTTGAGCTTGTCGAACTTGGGCATCACTGCGTTCAGCGCCAGCAGCGCGCCGACTTGCAGGAATTCCATGATCGAGCCGGCGACCGCGGCCGAGAACGCGATGGGAATGCACAGACCCAACAGTGCCGTCAGCGACAGGTAGAGCAGCTGCTGCGTCGCCAGCGTGATGTCTTCAGGGTGCGCGATGTGATCGATCGCGAAATAGAAGAGTTCCTTGATGCGCGTCTCGAAGGTGGGCCAGTTCGAGCGCACCACGCTCATCGACACCGCGAACGCGATCACGCCCGAGAGGTCCTTGCTCTTCCAGACGTTCCCTTCTTTTCGGGCGTCGTCGAGCTTCTTTTGTGACGGTTCTTCCGTCTTGTCGCCGCCCTCGGACATGGCTTCCTTAGTTCAGGAGATAGAGGGCCTGACGCAACCAACGGAACATGACGCCGTACTCGCCGACGATGCGATCGAGGATCAGGTGAATCGCGGTCACCATGATCAGAATCGTGACCGCCGGCTTGATCTGCATCGCGACGAAGAACACCTGCACCTGCGGAGCGACGCGGTTGATCATGCCCAGCGCGAGATCGACGAGGAACGTCGCGAGCAACACCGGTGAGGCGAGCGCCAGGGCGATGCGAACCAGATCGCCGAACACGCGCAGCGCGGTCTCGAAGAACGGCCACGTGCCGTGGGAGAACTTGGGGAACTCCCCCAGCGGTATCTGCGTGAGGCTCTCGCCCATCGTCTGAATCACGATGTGGTGGCCACCCAGCGTGAGGAAGACCACGGTCGCGAACTGCAGCTGCAGGTTCGAGAACAGCGACGCGTTCTGGCCGAGCTGCGGCACCATCAGCTGCGCCTGGTTCGTGCCCGAGAGCGTATCGACGAGGTTGCCCGCCGAGTTCGCGGCGTCGAACACCATGCCCACGATGAAACTCAGTGTCAGCCCTATGAAGAGCTCTTTGAGCATCAGGGCGATGAACACCATCGCGTTCACGGGAATGTCGCGCACCTGCGCGATGATCACCGGGTAGAGCACCATGCCGACCATCACGCCAAGGCCGAGCTTCACTTCCTGCGGCACCGTCTCACCACCGAGGAACGGAGTGAGGATGATGACGGGCAACAGCCGCGCCATCAGCAACGCGAACGCGAGCAGCAACTGCGTGAAGCTGGTCTGAATGCCCAGCTCCTGCCGCAGTGTGGCCAACAGTTCCTGTGCTTCGGCGGCGCCCATGCGTGTCGAGGTTCGTCAGTGGCCGATCAACGCCGGGAAGCGATCGTAGATGTTGAACGTGAAGCGCAGGAGCGTCGTGCCCATCCACGGGCCGGCGAGGCCGAGAATGCCGAAGATGATGACCAGCTTCGGAGCGAACGAGAGCGTCTGTTCCTGAATCTGAGTCGCGGCCTGAAAGACCGAGATGATGAAGCCGATCACCAGCGCCATCACGATCGGCGGCCCGCTCACCACCAGCACCAGCACGAGCGCCTGCTGAATCACGTAGGTCAGGTTGTGCATGTGCGTCTCCTTTAGAGGTAGCCGACGACGAGACCCTTCGCGATCAGGTACCACCCGTCGACGAGCACGAAGAGCAACAGCTTGAAGGGCATGGAGATGGTGGTGGGTGACAACATCTGCATGCCGAGCGCGAGCAAGATGTTCGCGACCACCATGTCGATCACCAGGAACGGCACGAAGAGCAGGAAGCCGATCTGAAACGCTTCCTTCAATTCGGACACCACGAACGAGGGCACCAGAATCAGGAAGTCCTTCTCTCCGATGCTCGCGCGGTCTTCCGGCTTTCGCAGCTTGAGCGCGAGTGAGTAGAAGAGCGTGCGATCTTTCGTGGTGACCTTCTTGAGCAAGAAGTCACGGAGCGGTTCCTTGGCGCGACCGGCCGCCTTGATCAGCTTGTCGACGCTCTGCACGTTCATGAAGTCGCCGCCCTGCGTGACGTTGTCAGCGTCGGCGGCTCTGAACATCGCCTGGCCCACGGGAGCCATGATGTAGACCGTGAGGATGATCGCGAGGCCGGTGATCACCTGGGTCGGCGGGATCTGTTGGGTGCCCAGCGCAGATCTCACGATCGACAAGACGACGGAGATCTTCACGAAGCTCGTCACCATCAACAGCACGAACGGCGCCAGGCCAAGCGCCGCCAGCGCGATCATCAGCACCAGCGGGCGGTTGGCGAACGAGTCGCTCGAGTCGAGCTTGCCCTCGCCCATCACCTGTTCGACCTGCGTGCCGCCCTTGCCGTTGCCGCCCTTCTTCCCCTGCGCGAAGGCCGCGAGTGGGTTCAGCAGGAGCGTCACGACGAAGAGCAGAAGGTACGCCCGATGGAACAACCGGAGACGTCGGATCACGTGAGGAGTCCTTTACGTGGCGGGCGGAGGCAGAGTCGGCGGCGCCGAGTCTTTCCGACCGAGCAGCTTCTGCAAGAACGGGCTCAACTGAATCGGTTGCGAGGACGGCACAGCGCGAAGCTTGTCGACCTCGGCGCGATCGAGCTTGGCGATCAGGTTGAGCGCGCCGTCACCGCCACCGACGAGCAGAATCTCTCCCGCCGCTTCGACGACGAAGAGCGAGCGCTTCTGATCGAGTGGCACGCGTTCGAGCACGCTGACGAGGTGCGTGCCGACGGTGGGGCGAATGCCGAGCAGCCTGCGCAGGCCCACGTTGAGGGTCAGCCACGCGAGGCCGATCACCATCGCCAGCACGAGCATCGTGCGCGCGAGCGTCCAGCCGAGGTTGAGATCTTCTCCGGCGAGCTCGGGTGGTTCAGAACGCGGAATTTCCGGCTCAGCCAGGCGTGAGCCGTCGTTGGTTGGAACTCCCGGAGCCGCCGTCGGAATCACCAGCTCTGGCTCGGGCTTCGCCTCTGGCTTCACGTCTGCAGCGGGCGCAGGTGGCGGCTGCGCCCACACGAGCGACGCGAACACGAAGCTCAACGTGAAGACGAAGCGCCGAAGCACGCGCGCAACCTAGCCGAGCGAACCTCGCGGGTCACCCAGCGAGCGAGAGGATGCGCACGCCGAGGTTTCCGTCGATTTCCACCAGCTCACCGCGAGCCACGACTTTCCCCTGAACGGACAGGTCGAGCGGCTCACCAGCGACGCGGTTCAGGTCGAACACGTGACCGACCTTCAGCGCGACGACGTCTTCGGCGGTCGTCGCGACGCGGCCGAGCTCGACCGCGATCTGCAGCGGGATGTCGTTCATCAGATCTGCGCCACCTGCGTTCTGGGCGTCATCCACGGCGTCTCTCCCTCGCACTGCACCTGGTGTGGTCGATTCTTCTTCGCCTTCCCCCAACTCCGGAGGAGGCGCTGCTTCGTGTCCCTCGGCGGGCGCTTCAGCCGCGTCTTCCGGAGCTCCCGGAGGCGGTGGCGGCCCGACGTTGATGCCCGTCACCTTCGCGCAGTAGCGGCCGTTCTCGAGCACCACCTCGGCGTCGAGGTGACCCGCGCGACCAAAGCCCACGCGCAACTTCGCCGTGCCGCCCTGCCCCTGATCGGGCCGCGCGGTCAGCGCGTCGACGAGCACCACGTCACGCTCGCGCAGCTGCGACAGGTCGGCAGCGGAAATTTCGACGTTGCCGATCTCGGCGCGAACCCACGTCTTCACGTTTCGCAAACGAGAGAGGTGCGCGGCCGCGTCAGCCGACCGTCGCGCACGCCGAACTGCCGCATCGGTCGGGGGGTTCGCCGTCGACAACACGTCTTCGGGAATCACCAGCCGCACGTAGCCAGCGTGGCCACCGAACACGGCCTTCAATTGCACCACCGCGAGGTTCTCGTTCTCGGGGATCAGGCCCTGAATCTCGGTGAAGCCGCGCACCACGCCCTCGATGCGCAGCTTGGGGAGCGCAGGGTCGATGGTTGGCGAGAGGGCCTTGAGCGTCTCGATGATGACGTAGGTCATCACGCCTTCTTCGATGTCGGTCAGCGGCCGCAACGCGACGGCTTCACCCGTCCCCCCGAGCAACATGTCGATCGCGTGGTGCGCCAACCCAAGCTCGACCTCGAGAAGGCCACGCGTCTTGTTCGGCTGCGGTGTCAGCACGGCGAGGAAGGTGGGCTCTCCGACGTAGTGCTGGAGCTGAGCCATCGGCACGACGTGCACGTACTCGGCCTGCAGCGTGACCTGCTCCTCGAGCATTTCCTGCAGGCGCTTGCGCACCACGCTCGAGACCTCACCCGTCGAACGAACGTTGGGGAGAATCCACTCGAGGTTCTTGATCAACAACGCGTGACGCTTGCTGACGCGCTCGAGGTTGTTGAAGACGAACGGGCGCCACTGCCGAGGCGGCGGCGGGGGAGGACGGTTCCCTCCACCCTGCACCGGGCGCGCGGTCCCCGTCTTGGCGGCCGCGGGCTGCTTGATGATCATCGTGTGCTCGGGTTTGCCGCTCACCGCGCCTCGATCTTGAAGTCTTCGAGTGACAACCCACGCGCGCCGAGCGCCGCCTTGAGCGCCTCGCCCTGCTCCTCGATCATCTTGAGCACGTCTTTGTCGGAGCCCTGGAACACCGCGCTGATCTTCCCGTTGTGCGCGGAGACCTTCACCGACAGACCCGACAGCACGTCGCTCTTGAGATCGATCTGGAACTCCGAGCGACCCATGGCGTTGGTGCCGACGCGCACCTTGTCGACGATCTTCTGCGCAACTTCGTTGGCGACCTTGCGCAGACGGTCCGAACCGCTCGCTTCCTTCGTCTTCGACACCGGCACCGGCTGCATCAGCGCGGGATTGAACCGGAAGCCCGGGTTCGCCGCGGCAGAGTTGCCATCTTTGCCCTTGTCGCCGCCGCCCTGCTGACCGCCACCCTTGTCGGCATCAGCCTTGATGTCGCCCTTCTCACCGCGCGCGCCGCTCGCTCCCTGCGTGGCGTTCGACGAATTGGCGTCGCTCGCTTCTTTTCGTTCCTCGAGGCGCTCGACGTTGGCCTTCGAATCGGCGCCGCGGCTCTGCGCCGCCTTCGAATTTCCCGACTGGTCGGCCTGGCGGCTGTTGGCGGTCTGCGCGGTCGACTGCTGCGCGTCCGACCGGCCGCTCTGCACCTGCTGACCCTCGTTGCGCGTCTTCTGCTGAACGTTCGATTCCTGCTGCTTGGTGCCGAGCTTGCCCTTGAAGGCGCTTTCCTGCTGCGTGCCCTGCGCGCCCTTTTCCTGCGTGTGCCTGGCCTCACCCGCGTGCTGGGTCTCGGCCTGCTCGAGCAGCTGCGCGATGGCGCTGCGCGCGAGGTTGCCTTCCTGCGCCTGGGCCGCTTCCTTCTTCTGGCCCTGCATCAACTTCGAGAACGCGTTGTTCTCGGTCGCCTTCTTGTTCTTCTGCGCTTCTTCGGTGCGCTTGGCCTCGGCGAGCTTCGCCGCCATTCTCGCTGCATCGCGATCGTCTTCGACTCGACTCATTGCTTCTTCTCCGCGCGCGTACGTTGCAGGTGCAGCGTCTGGCCGATCTCGTCCTGATTGAGCTCTTCCTTCGCCTGACGCTCGGCCTTCACCTGCTTCTGCCAGGTCTCTTTGTTCTTCTCGATCGCCTTGCGCTCCATCGCGGCGTTCGCCATTTCCTGCCGGCGCACCTCGACGAGCTTCTCGGCCTGAATCACGACTTCCTTCTGTCGCTCGACGTCGAGCGCGAACTGCGCCTCTTCGTCTTTGAGGCGCTGCTCGAAGCGACCCATCTGCTGGAAGCCGCTGATGCCGCCGCCCTTCTTCGTCATGTCTTCGAGGAAGGCCTGCACCTTGGCCTTGCGCTCGACCTTCATGCGCTCGAGCGACTCGACCATCGAGGCGAGCTGCTTCTTTTCCTTGTCGTGCGCCTTGAGGGCGGCCGAAAACGCATCTTTGGCCTCGTCTTCGGCCTTGATGCGCATGTCGAGCAGAACCTGAAGACGGTACGGAGGCATACGGCTTTGAGCCTACACCTTTGCTCCCCAAGCGGTGCGCTGATCAGCCGGGCAGATCAGGCGGCGTTCGCTCAGGTGGCGTCAGCGAACATGTCGACCATGCGTTGAACCGTCTCTTCGAATGGCGTGTTCTCGAAGGTGTCCTGCTTCAAGAAGTTGATGATCGTGTCGTACTTGTCGATCGCGTAGTCGGTGCGCGGATCGGTTCCGTACTGGTACGCGCCGAGCAAGATCAGGTCGCGCTGCTTCTCGTACGTGGACAGCGTCTCGCGCAGCTTGCCAGCAGCCTTCTTGTGTTCCTTGCTGACGATCTGGCTCATCACACGAGACAGCGACGCCAGCACGTCCATCGCCGGCCACTGGTTTCGCTCGCCGAGCGCACGATTCAAGATGAAGTGGCCGTCCAAAATACCGCGGACTTCGTCGGCGATCGGCTCTTCCATGTCACCGCCGGCCACGAGGCACGTGTAGATGGCGGTGCACTTGCCCTTCTCGGAATTGCCAGTGCGCTCGAGCATGCGCGGCAACATCGAGAACACCGAAGGCGGGTAGCCCTGACGCGCTGGAGGCTCACCAATCGCCAGCCCGATCTCACGCTGGGCACGCGCGAGACGCGTCACGGTGTCGAGCATGAAGAGCACGTTGCCGCCGCGCTCACGAAAATACTCCGCAATCGCCGTCGAGACATAGCCGGCGCGCAGACGAACGAGTGACGGCTGGTCGGACGTGGCGCACACCACCACCGAGCGCTTCATGCCGTCGTGGCCGAGCGCGTCCTCGATGAATTCCAGAACTTCGCGACCACGCTCGCCGATCAGCGCGATGACCGAGAGCTCGGCGGCGGTCTGCCGTGCGATCTGGCCCATCAAGGTCGACTTACCGACGCCGGAACCTGCGAACAGACCGATGCGCTGACCTTCTCCGACCGTGAGGAGCCCATCGATGCACCGCACGCCGAGCGAGAGCGGGCGCGTGATGCGTTGACGCTTGAACGGGTCGGGGCAGTCGCGGTCCACCGCCCAGGGCACGAGCTGCTCGGTCGGGAGCGGCTTGCCGTCGATCGGCTCTCCGATGCCGTTGAGCACGCGGCCGAGCAACGCGTCGCCGGCCCAGATCGTGAGCGGGCGTCCAGTGGGAATCACCTCGGAGTCGGGGCCGATGCCGGACAGCTCGCCGAGCGGCATCAGCATCACGATGTCGCCCTGGAAGCCGACCACCTCGCTGCGCACTTCTTCGCGGCCACGTCGAATCAGGCACACCTCGCCGATGCGCACGTTGGGCACCGCGGCCTTGATCACCAGACCGGTCAACTCGACCACGCGGCCGCGAACACGCACCGTCTGCGTGTTCTTGATCAGCTCCGCGTACCGCTTCATGTCGATCGCGCCCACGGCTACGTCTCCCAGTTCCGCGTCGGTCGTGCGTGTCGGCGCACGGTGCCCTGGCGCTTCACTTCACTTCTTTCTTCGACTCGGTCGGCGAGAGCACGGTGCGCAGCATGTCGATCTGCGTACGGATCTGACCGTCGATGGTGCCGTAGTCGGTTCGAATCACGCAGCCGCCGCGCTCGATCTCGGCGTCGTCGCGAATCGAGATGTCGACCGAGCGGCCCACCAGTTCCATGAAGCGCGGGTTCTTCGCGCGCAGGACTTTGCCGTCTTCGGGGTTGACCTTGATCACCATCGCCTTGGAGCTGCGTGCTGCCTCGGTGCAGCTGGCGACGATCTCGAGCACCATCTCCGGGTTCCGCTCCAGGTCGCGGCCGATGATCTTGGTGGCCACCATCAGCGCGAGCTCGGTCACGTCTTTCTCAGCTGCGGCGAGGATCTGGCCTGCCTGAATCTTTGCGCGCGCGAGCTCTTCGGCCTGACGCACCTGAACCTCTGCCTTCGCGGCATCACGCGCTTCCGCAAAGACCTGTTCCTTGAAGCGGTGCGCCTCGGCCTTGATCTCTTCGGCCTTGGCCTGCGCCTCGGCGATGATCTGCTTGCCGGCGGTCTTGGCCTCGTATTCCTCGGCGTTGAGCACACCTGCGCGCCGCGGAGGCGGGAGCAGTGGCTTCTCGCCGAGCGCGCCGCCACCATCACCGCTCTTGATCACCTTGCCGATCACGCGACCCTGCGGAGCAGGAGCGGGTGCGGGGCGCGGATTGTCGTCGTCATCGCCGTCCATCAGTGCCGATTGTAGTCATGCCCACAACTCAGCGCGAGCCGTTGTTCCCGGGGCCGCGACCTGACCCTTTGACGACCGGCGACGCTCGCCCGTGCGGGTTGGTGCCCACCGAGCCGCGCGCCGCGGGATCTTTGCGTCGGGGAATTTCCTGAACCGGAGAGGTCGACCGTCGAGGCGGCACGGTGTCGAGCGGCTTGCCGTCGCGCAGCACGCGCTGACGCGCCTGCGAATCGGTCGGTCTGGCTTCTCGCGGGAGGCTGGGCACCGCACCTGATGCAGCTCCAGCGCGTCGCGCGGCGCGGGCGGCGACGGGATCTTGCCTGCCCACGCCGGCCTGGTTGTTGGCGGGGTTGCCGCGCGACGACGACGGCCTCTGGGTGTTCGGCGGAAGGCTGACGTTGCCTGTCGGCTTGCGGGTCGGCGGCTGCACCAGCACCTTCGACTGCGCGTTCGACGGAGACGAGGTGCTCGGCTTGAGCACCGGCGGCGGCGGCTTCGCCGGGGGAGGCAGCCGCATCGGCCGATCGACGATGCCCTTCTGCGCCAGACGCTCGAGCTGCTCGACGATGTCGAGGCGCCCACCGTCACCCTTCACCGGCTTGCCCTTCTCTTCGCGGATCCACCGCGCGACGAGCTTGGCCATGTCACCCGTCGCGCGCTCGGCGAAGCGCTGGGTGAACTCCGCGCCCTGCGCGTAACAGGCGCGCACGATGCGTTGCACGCCGGCGCTCCGCAGCCCGAGCGACGGGTTCTCAGTGGCGCCGTGCATCTCGAGCACGAGCTTGGCGTCTTTGTCGGTGAGGCGGCGCGCGGCTCCGGCTTCGGCGGCGCGCGCGGCGAGCGTGCGCTGATCGGGAGGCAGCTTGCCGAGGAAGGTGTTGCGCTCTTCGTCGGGCAGACCGGCGATGGCGGTGGCGAGCACGCGCGCGCCCATGCGATCGGCCACGGCGAGGATCTCGCGCTGCTGCATCATCATCAGATCGGTGAAGCGGAAGCTGCCGACCTGAGGAGCGTTCGAGCGCAGCGCGTCCTCCAACTTCCAACGCACGATCGACAACACCTCGGGCTTCACGTCGCGCTGCAGCTTGAGGGGCGGTGGGTTGCCCATCTCGGCGCGCACGGCCGCGGCGAGATCGCCCGGGAGCGCGTTGAGCACGACCTCGACGATGCTGGCGCGCTCGCGCTTGAGCAACGCGGCGAGGCGGCGAGGCTCCGCGCTGGCGAGCTGGCGGCGCCGCTGTGTGACGAGCCGTTTGATTTCCTGCACCAGCAGCGGGATGCGCTTGTCGCGCGGAATCTGGAGCAACGCCGCCGCTCGGTGCTTGAGCAGCTCTTCTTCAGATTGATCGAGGTGATCGAAGGCGCTGACCGCCTCCGAGCCACCGAAGGCCAGTGAGGTCAGCAGGAGCATGGTCTGTCGCTTCGAGAGCGACGTGAAGTACTGCTCCACGGCTCACCTCAATCAACCTTCGGTCTTGGAGCGCGCGGCCTTCGGCGCAGCCGGCTTGCGCACCAACAGGAACGCGGTGAGGCCCGCCATGACGATGAAGAGCAGGGCGAACACGCCGATGATCGTCTTGAACGTACCGGCAGACGCCTTGTCGACGTTGACGCCCATGATGCGCTGCATGCGCGACTCGTTGGCGTCTTCCGCGACGGCCTTCGACTCGGTCATCAGCACCGTGACGTTTTCCTTCTTCAGCTCGGGCACCGAGTTGGCGACGAAGGCCTGCACCTGCTCGATGCTGACGGGCGGCTTGCCCTCGTTGGGCATGAACTTCATGAACACCGAGGCCGTGGGCTGCGGCTTCTTCTCGGGCTGGGTGAGATCATTCACCTCGGGGATCTGCACGATGGTTCGCGCCTCGAGCACGCCGGGAATGCGGTTGAGCGCGTTGCTGACCTCGCCACCGATCGCCTCGATGAACATCGCGCGCTCTTCGGTCTGCGTGGGGATCATGCCCTTGGTCATCTTGAAGATGGCCAGACCATCGGACCGCGGACGGGGCAGCGAGTGCTGGCGCAGCTTCTCAGCAGCAGACGCGACGTCGGCTTTGGGCACCGAGATGACGTACTTGGCGTCCTTGCCTTCGCCTTCTTTGAGCTTGCTGGCGTCGATGCCCGACTTCTGCAGGAGCACGTAGATGTCGTTGGCGTCGTCTTCCGACAAGTCGTGCTGCAAGTTGACGGAACAGGCCGAGAAGAGAAGGACCGACGACAGCGCAGCCAGACGGGCGAGGCGGCTCATGGACGGCGGACCATACTAAGAAAACGAAAAAGGCGACCCCCAAACGGGAGCCGCCTCTGCGGCGAGCGCGAAGCTCGAAGACGTTCTCAGACCTGAGTCTTGAGCGTGTCCTTCAAGCCGCTCGTCGCCTTCTCGACGACCTTCGAGCAGAGGTCGAGTTCCTGCGTGTACTTGTACATGCCGGCCTGCATCTGGAGCAGCTCCTGGTTCGACATGGTCTTGCCGGAGAGGTTGCCGTTGATGAGCTTGTCGATGTTGGCCCCGCCCTTCTCGAGGTTCGACATCATGTTCATCATCATCGAGCCGGACTTGTTCACTTCGGCCTTCTGGGCGACGGGGTCCATGCCCTTGCCGGTGACGTTCTTGTCGAGCTTGTTGAGGTCGGCCTTGTTGGTCTTGCTGACCTGATCGACCTGCTTGGCCTGCTCGAGCTGCTGAACCTTCTGAGCGTGGTTCACCTGGTTGGTCTGCTGAACGCCACCAACCTGGCCCGCCTTCTCAGGGCCCTGGGCCTTCATCGACTGATCAAATTTGCTTGGACCGGCCTTGTTAGCCTGCTGTGCGGCCTGGTCGGGCAGCTTCTGCTGGGCGATTTGCGCTGCCGAGATTCCTGCCAGTGGTCCCGCCATGGTCATCCCTCCTTGGGGAGTCTGCTGTTGATGAATTATCGTCCTCTTCTTCGAGGAGTTGCTTCAAGGTCTCCACTGCTCGGGCATGCAGTCGACTGGCCCAACTCTTCGACTGGCCGATCTCTGCCCCAGCCTCTTCCAAGGTCTTGTTCTGGAAGTAGTAACCCTGCAGAAGCTTTCGCTCTTTTTCCGGAAGTTTCTCGATCGCCGCCCTGACGCGACGCCGCATTTGCTCGAGTTGAATGCGCTCGTCGGCAGGTAGCTGTTCATCCGACACCTGGAGGCCTTCGCTGCCTTCCAGGCTGGTCGCGAACACCATCGCGAGCCCGGTCACGGCCGCGCTGATCTCACGCACATCGTCTTCGACCGACCCGCCACCGCCACCGGCGCGATCAGAGACGTTGGTCATGTAGGCGTTGGCGCGTTCGGAAGCAGCCGCACCGCCCTTCAGCACGCCCATCTTGCGCAGGCCGTCGTAGATGGCGCCCTTGATGCGGTAGTGCGCGAAGGTCAGGAAGTTCGCACCGACGCGCGCATCGAAGCGCTCAGCGGCTTCGAGCAGGCCGATCTGGCCCCAGGCGACGAGCTCGTCCATCTCGAACTGCGAGTTGAACTGCTTGCGCACCTGCGCCGCGAGCGACCTGACGTAGGGCCCGTACTTCTCGAGAATCTGTGGTTTGGATTCTCCGAGCGCCACTGGTCACTCCTGCTCCTCGGCGCGATCCCACAGCCGCTCGAGCGTTTGTGCCAATCGCGGGTCTTCCTTGAGCTGCTCGAAGACCTTGTCGGTGAGCTTCTTGGATTGCGTGCGGACCTTCTCGCGCAGAATGTCGGCGACGAGCTTCTTCGTCGCCTCGTCGCGGCTCTTCAGCTGGCCCGAGCGGAGCTGACGCACGAGATCGAGCGCCTGCGCGGTGACGGGATCAGTGGGGCCGACCTGGCCGACGTTGCTGCCACCCGCTGCGCCCGAGGGCCCGACGAGCGACTCGGCCTTGTCGACCTTGGCTCCGAAAGCGCCAGCGGGCCCAGAAGCCTTCGCGGCGCCACCGGCACCGGAAGCGCCGCCTCGCGCTCCGCCTGCTTTTCCACCTCGGCCGACTCCACGCACTGACATGACGGGCTCCTGTGACTGCTTACTTCTTGGCTTGTTTCGGCGGCGGCAGCGCGCCGGTTTCCTTCGCGGCGATCAGCGCCTCGGCGAACTTCGCGCCGTCGCTGTCGGGCTCGAGATCGAGCGCGCTCTTCAGTTCCTTCATCGCCTCGTTCACCTTGCCCATGAAGAGCAGGGTCTCGCCGACGTGCGCGCGCGGGAGCGAGGCCTTGGGCGCCAGCTGCTGCGCGCGGCGGAACACCGGGAGCGCCTTGTCGAAGTGGCCCTGGTTGAACTCGAGCGTGCCGAGCGCGATCTGCGGCACTTCGCTCTTGGGCATCAGGATCGCGGCGCCTGAAAAAAGCTCGCGCGCGTGGTCGAACTTCTGGAGATCCATCCACAGGTAGCCAGCCTCGAGCATCAGCATGGCCTGATCCCTGGTCATCGGAACCAGACTGCCCGCGATCTCCGACTTCGCTTCCGCCATAGCGCTCTTCATCCTTGTTCGTGAGGTGTGGGTGAACTGGCGAAGACCTTAGCTCACCCCGCAACGAGAAGGGCGGCCACGTGGGCCGCCCTTTCGGACTTCAGAAACTCAGTTGCGAATCAGCGGATGTTACCGATCGCGTTCTTCGCCGTGTCGTGCTTGGTCTTCAGCACGTTCGAGATGGACGAGAACATCGTGTTCTCACGCTGCATCGCCATCTGAACCTGGAGCATCTGGGTGTTCTGCGCCGACATCGAGGCGATGTCGCCGTTGTACTGGCCGATGCCGTTGGTGCCCGCGCCCGCGAGCAAGTTCGGGCCGCCCGACTGACCGGCGCCAACCGTCACCTGCGTGCCACCGACCGACGCACCACCCGCACCACCCGAGAAGCCGACCACGCCCGTCGCCGCGTACGAAGCCGCCGCCGCGCCGCTGCCACCACCGGCGAGAGCGCTGACCGACGAGACCGCCGCTGAGAGAACCTGACCACCGGGGAGCGCGCCACCGACCAGCTGCGCACCCTGCGAGACGACCGAGCCAGCCGCCTGAAGACCGCCGGCGACCTTCTCACCGAACGTGGCACCCTGAGTCTGCTTCGGGGTGGTGACGTTCATCGAAATGCGGTTCGGCATCTGGTTCGCGTTGATTCCGTTGATACCAGCCATGTGTTCCTCCAAAAGAGAACTGCGAGAAAGTGTCAGGGTCCTTTGCTTCTTTCCTCCGACCCCTGTCAGAGGCGCCCTGTGATTCAGTTATCGCCCGCTGAGAAGGCGAGTTGCGTGAAGCCTAAACGAACCAGCCTTACTTCCGCGCGCCACCCTTGCCCTTGCGGTCAGCCTCAAGCTTCTCGCGGACTTGGAGCAGGTAGGACAACAGCTCCTCTGTGCGTTCAACGGCTTTGCCGACCTTCTTCGCCTGTTCCGCCTTGGGGCCTTTGAGGCCGGAAAGGTCGTCGCGGAGGGCTTTGAAGGTATTTCCGATCACGTCAGCGGTGGCGGTCTCGATGAACTTCTCGATCACCGGGTAGGTGGGACCGGGGAGCGTCTGATCCTGCTGGGGCTGCTTCTCTTCCTTCTTCTTGGCGGCCATTTCGGTCTTTCCGGTCTGGTGTGGTGGGGAATCAGGGGTTCGACAGGTGCGCCTCGAGCTTCTGTTTACCGACGGGATCTCCAAAGCCCGCCAGGCCGAGCGCGGCGCAGAACTGCACGCGGAGATCAGGATCATTCAGGAGACGGTGCAGCGAGGCGATCGCTCCGTCTTTGAGGACGAAGTCGAACTTGCCAGTGCGCGCGAGCTGTCCAAGCGCACGAGCGGCCGCGGCACGCAGCGGTGGGAAGTCGTGCGCGAGCGCATCACAGAGGCCACGCGTTCCCGCCGAGTCTCCGATTTCGCCGAGCGCCGTCGCGGCTTCGACCGGAGCGAGCCCCGACTTCATCGCCGCGACCAGCCACGGAACTGCCTGGCGATCTCCGAGACGGCCGAGCGCGGTGGCGATCGACGCTGCTACACGGGGGTGATCAGTGCGGTAGGCCTTCAAGAGATACGGAACGCCCGCGGTGTACTTCGCGATGCCGATCGCTTCGGCTGCTCCGGCGACGACCTTCGCCGAGGGATCACGCAGCGCCTTCACGAACTCTTGCGAGAGCGCTTCGTCTCCGAGCATCGCGAGCGCAATGGCGGCGGAGCGACGCACGACCGGTTCCGGATCAGCGAGGAGCGACTTGAGAGGACCAGCCGCGGTCTTGTCGGCGAGTGCTCCCAGCGCTTCGGCGGCGTCAGCGCGAACGCCGGGCAGCTGGTCCTTGAGCCGCGCGTGGAGTTCCTTCGTGTCTTTGGCAGCGATCTGCTTTTCGAAGAGGTTGCTGCGGCCAGCCCATGCGGGCTCGAGTTCCGCCAACCGCTCGGCGATCTGTTCTTCGTTCAGAGCCATGCGAGCGGCGAACGGTAGAGGAGTCACCCGCCATCATCAATGAATGTCTGACCTTCAAGTTTCTTCATCGGATTCTTCATGCGGCGCGCCGGTGGCTGGGCTACCAACAGCACGCATGAGCAACGGCATCGTCACCATTCAAGACGTCGAGAAGGAATACAGCCTCGGAGCTACGGTGGTGAAGGCGCTGCGAGGCGTCTCGCTGACGGTCGAGAAAGGAGAGTTCATCTCCATCGCCGGCCCGTCGGGCTCGGGCAAGACCACGCTGCTCAACTTGATCGGCTGCGTCGACACGGCGACCCGCGGCGACGTGGTGGTGGCCGGCAAGAACACCGCGCAGCTCTCGGAACGTCAGCTCACCGATCTGCGGCTCAACACCATCGGCTTCATCTTCCAGTCATTCAACCTCGTGTCGGTGTTGAGCGTGTACCAGAACGTCGAGTTCCCCCTGCTGCTGCAGGACAAGCTGAGCTCTGGCGAGCGCAAGAAGCGCGTCGAGTCGCTGCTCGAGCAGGTCGGCTTGAACACGCACATGAAGCACCGGCCCAATGAGCTCTCGGGTGGTCAGCGGCAGCGTGTCGCCATCGCGCGCGCGCTCGTGACTGATCCGCTCATCGTGCTCGCCGACGAGCCAACCGCCAACCTCGACTCGCAGACGGGCCAGGCGATCCTCGACTTGATGAAGTCGCTCAATCAGCAGAAGGGCACGACGTTCATCTTCTCGACGCACGACCACAAGGTCATGCGGTACGCGAACGCGGTGGTGCGGCTGGCGGACGGCAAGATCCTCGGGCGTGAGTCGCCTGAGCTCGCCGTCGCGCACGCGGTGGGGATGGACGCTCCGGCAGCGCCTGTTCAAGCAGCGTCGTGATCTCCCGCACCGTCCTGCTGCTGCGGATTGCGTTTCGCAATCTGATGGTGAGCCCGATCAACCTGCTGATCGGCGCGCTCATCCTCTTCGGGACGCTGGTGTTCGTGTTGCTCGGCGGCTTGCTCGATTCGTTGAGCCGCTCGATGGAACGTTCCGTCGTCGGCTCGCTCGCAGGCCACATCCAGATCTACTCGGCGGCGTCGAAAGACGATCTCGCGCTGTATGGGCAGTTTGGCAACGACTCCGATCTCAAGGCCATCACCGAGTTCCCGAAGATCCAGGAAGCGATCTCGAAGATCGACGGCGTGCAGATGGTGGTGCCGATGGGCGTGTCGGGCGCGCTGATCACCTCGGGCAACATCATCGACCTCACGCTCGAGCGGCTGCGCGATCTGGTGCGTGCGCGCGCGGGGCAAGGCGGCCGTGAAGAGCTGACGTCGCTGTCGAAGGAAGAGCTCGACGCGCAGATTCACGCCGAGATCCTGCACCTCCGGCAGATCATCAAGGTGCTGCGCGGCGACGCTGATCGCGCGATGGCCGACATGCTGTCGGCGCGCGCGGTCGATCCGCACAACCTCGAAGCGCTCCACCGCGTCGAGAAGGACGAGTTCTGGGACGGCTTCGAGGCCGACCCGCTCGGCACGCTGGAGTTCCTCGAGAACCGCATCGCGCCCATCGTCACCGACACCACGCTGATCTTCCTGCGCTACGTCGGCACCGATCTCGACAAGTTCCAGCACAGCTTCGATCGCATGAAGGTGATGAAGGGTCAGGCCGTGCCGGCGGGACAGCGCGGCATGTTGATCTCCGACTTGATCCATGAAGAGCAGATGAAGCTGAAGACCGCGCGCCGGCTCGACAAAATCAAGGACGCGCTGGCCAACGGTCGGGTGATCGCCACTGACGACGAGCTGAAGCGCTTCGTGAAGGAGAACCGCTCGCAGACGCGCGACATCGTGCTGCAGCTCGACGCGCTCAAGACGGCCGAGATGGTGAAGGCGCTACAGGACGCGCTGGGTTCGAAAGAGACCGAGCTCGATCACCTGCTCTCTGCGCTCCTCGACACCACCGATGAGAACTTTCAGAAGCGCTACGACTTGTTCTACGCGCTGGTGACTCCGCGGGTGCGGCTGTACCGCGTGAACGTCGGCGACGTGCTCACGATCAAGGCGTTCACACGCTCGGGCTACGTGCGCAACGTGAACGTGAAGGTGTACGGCACGTTCGCGTTCAGCGGTCTCGAGAAGTCAATGCTCGCAGGCTCGACCAGCTTGATGGACCTGATGAGCTTCCGCGATCTCTACGGCTATCTGACCGCCGACAAGGCCGAGGAGCTCAAGGAGATCCAGAAGGACACTGGCGCGAAAACGGTCAGCCGCGAGAACGCCGAGGCTGAGCTGTTTGGTGAGGGCGCGGAGGTGGTGGCGGAAGCGACTCCGGGCATCATCGATCCCGACACGGCGATCACCAGCACCGGCCGGCGATTGCGCGAAGACGATCTGATCAAGCGCGTCTACTCCCAGAAGGAGCTCGATGACGGCGTGATGCTCAACGCCGCGGTGATGCTCAAAGACGCTCGCCAGATCGATCGCGTCATCAAAGAGATCCAGCGCGTGAGCGATGAGCAGAACCTCGGGTTGAAAGCGGTGAGCTGGCAGAAGGCGTCAGGCTTGCTCGGTCAGATCATCAACGTCTTCCGCGTGCTGCTGTTCGTCGCCGTCGCGATCATCTTCTTCATCGCCATGATCATCATCAACAACGCCATGATGATGGCGACCATTCAACGGACGCAGGTGATCGGCACCATGCGCGCCATCGGAGCGCAGCGCGGACTCATCCTCGCGATGGTGTTGATCGAGTCGGTGGTGCTCGGCGTGTTGTTCGGCGGCATCGGCATGCTCACCGGCTCCGGCGTGCTCGGCGCGATGGCGATGAAGGGCATCGCTGCTCCGAACGACGTCATGTACTTCTTCTTCTCGGGGCCGCGGTTGATCCCCACGGTGACGACCGGCCCGCTGGTCATCGCGCTGGTGATCATTCTCTTCGTGACCGTGGCGTCGACGTTCATCCCCGCGTGGATGGCGACGCGCATCTCCCCTCTTCGCGCGATGCAGGCGGACGAATAGCCATGGGCATCTTCGACCGCATGTTGTGGTTGATCGCCGCGCGGAGCCTGCTGCAGCACCGCTTGCGCACGTCGTTGTTGATGGCGGCGATCGGCGGAGTGACTGCGCTGCTGGTGATGCTCACTGGCGCGTACGTCGGCATCAAGACCACCCTGCTCGTCTCAGCCACCACGCTGATGAGCGGGCACGTGAACGTCGCGGGCTTCTACAAGGCGACGGCTTCTTCCTCCGCGCCGGTGGTCACCAACTACAAGAAGGTGCGCGCGCTGGTGGAGAAGGAAGTGCCACAGGTCGACTACATCGTTCAGCGCGGGCGCGGGTGGGCGAAGCTGGTGAGCGAGTCGGCGACGCAGCAGGCGGGCCTCGGCGGCATCGACATCACGCACGAGCCGGGCTTCCGCAAAGTGGTGCAGGTGAAGGAAGGCTCGATCGACGGGCTGACGCAGCCCAACGGCATCTTGATCTTCGAGGCGCAGGCGAAGCGACTGAGCGTGAAGGTGGGAGACACCTTGACCATCGTCGCTCCGACGTTCCGTGGCACGAACAACACGCTCGACGTGACGGTGGTGGCGATCGCCGCCGACATCGGAATGCTCTCGTCGTGGAACACGTTCATGAACGACCAGGGCCTCCGTCAGCTGTACCAGCTGAATGACGAGACCACCGGCGCGCTGCAGATCTATTTGAAGGACATCGAGCAGGTGAAGCTCGTGCAGGAGCAATTGCGCACCGTGCTCGCGCGTGAGGGCTTTGGAATGCTCGACCCCGACCCGCGTCCGTTCTTCGCGAAGTTCGATGGAGTGAACCGCGAGAACTGGACGGGACAACGGCTCGACGTGACCAACTGGGAAGACGAGACCAACTTCGTGCAGTGGATCGTCACGGCGCTGACCGTGCTGGCGACGATCGTGATCTTCGCGCTGGTGGCGATCATCGCGGTGGGCATCATGAACGTGATGTGGATCTCGATTCGTGAACGCACGCGCGAGATCGGCACGCTGCGCGCGGTGGGCATGCAACGCGGCACGGTGCTCTCGATGTTCCTCGCCGAAGGTTCGCTCCTTGGACTCATCGGCACGATCGTCGGCGGCATCGGCGGCGTGCTCGGCTCGATCGCAGTCAGCAAGGCCGGCATCACGCTGCCTCCGAGCTGGCAGTTCGTCTTCTTCTCAGATCACCTGGTGATCACGCCGACGCTGACGTGGGTGGGGTTCAGCGTGGGCTTCATCACCGTGGCGATCGCCGGCATCTCGTTGATTCCCTCTTTCCTCGCCGCGCGGCTCAAGCCGATCACGGCGATGTCTCACGTCGGGTGAAAATCATGCGCATCCTCTCCACTGTCCTCGTCTCGTCGCTGGTCCTCCTCTCGTCGTTCGCGGTCGCCCAGGAAAAGGAAGGCCAGAAGCCTGACGCGCCGAAGGGAGCGCCGCCGATCCCCGGCGCGTTGTCGAAGGACGAGATGCTCAAGCTGCTGCAGGAGCAGGACGATCGGCAGCGCAACGGCGGCGACTACAAGGCGCTCGCGTACCTGGAACAGAAGGAGAAGGACAAAGCCGACGTCGTGCGTGAGCTGATCATTTTCCGCCGCGACGCTGACGACAAGCTGATGCTGCTCTTCACCAAGCCCAAGAGCGAAGAGGGCAAGGGCTACCTGCGCCTCGACAAGAACCTGTGGAGCTACGACCCGGGCACCGGCAAGTGGGAGCGCGCGACGGAGCGTGAGCGCATCGGCGGCACCAACTCGCGCCGTTCCGACTTCGACGAGTCGCGCCTCGCCGAAGAATTCGAGCCGAAGTTCTGCGGCACCGAGAAGCTCGGCAAGTTCGAGACGGTGTGCCTCGAGCTGACGGTGAAGCCGGGCATCGACGTGGCGTACCCGGTGATCAAGCTGTGGCTCGACACCGTGAACCACAACCAGCTCAAGCGACAGGAGTTCGCGCTGTCGGGCCGGCTGATGCGCACCGCGTACTACCCAAAGTGGCAGAAGCTCTTCTCGGAGTCGAAGAAGTCGGACGTGTGGTTCCCGGGCGAGATGCGGTTCTTCGACGAGGTCGAGAAGTCGAATTCCACCCTCGTGCTCATGAAGTCGGTGGACCTGTCGAACCTCGAGAACAACATGTTCACCAAGGCGTGGCTCGAGTCGAAGAGCCGCTGAGCCGAAAAGAAACGCTGCACCTGAGGGGATCATGAAGCGGATCATCGGAGTGGTGGCGCTGTGCTGCGCGAGCGCGTCGTTTGCGCAGACGCGACCGTCGGAGAGCGACATGTTCGGCGATTCGTCGTCGGACGCTCCGACGGCGACGGTCGATGCGGGCGCACGCGACGAGAACGCGATGTTCGGCGACGCGCCGACCACCACCGTGTCGGGTGACGCGGCGGATGCGGGGAGCGATCGCGATTCCGCTCAGCTTTCCGGGCCATCGACGCAGTCGAAGTTCGACACCGCGGAGGCCGTGAGCGACCCGCTGAAGATCGGCGGCAACTTGCTGATGTTCGGGCAGGGCTACTTCCAGGAGACGCGGCCGTTTCTCCAGGGGGCGTTCTCGGCGCCGATGATCCTCGACGTGTATCTCGACGGGCGACCCAACGATCGCGTGCGTGCGTTCGCGCAGGGCCGTATGCAGTTCGACCCGACGTACCCGATCGGTGATGGCTCGAGCTCGTCGAACACGACCGCGAGTCCTGCGTTGCCGATCGTCGGAGTCACCGGCACGACGCGCGCGAACCCGAGCGTGTTTCTCGATCAGCTGTGGCTGCGCTTCGACATCGCGCGCAAGGTGTACCTCACCATCGGCCGTCAGAAGATCCGCTGGGGCGTGTCGCGCATCTGGTACCCGACCGACTTCTTGAACTCGCGACCGCGTGACGCGCTCAACCCGTTCGACGCGCGTCTCGGCGTGAACATGGTGAAGGTGCACGTGCCGGTGGAGTCGCTCGGCTGGAACTTCTACGCGTACGGGTTGCTCGATGGCGTGTCGGTCACGTCGGCAGGCCTGAAGTTGAACCAGCTCGGCGGAGCGGTGCGCGGCGAGTTCGTGATCGGCCCCGCGGAGATCGGCATCGGCGGCGTGTGGCAGGAAGGCCGTCGTCAGCGCTACGCGATCGACGTCAGCACACCGATCGGTCCGTTCGACGTGTTCGCTGAAGCGGCGTTCCGCGACGGGCAGGACTTCGTGCTCTTCGACTACCCGAGCGATCTCAACGAGGACAACCTCCTGGCGAAGGCGTCGCAGATCAAAGTGAAGGACGTGAACCCGCCGGTGGTGGTGCAGGTGTCCGGCGGCGCGACCTTCCAGTTCAACTACACCGACAAGAACTTCGCGATCATCGGCGCGGAGTATTTCTACAACCCGGTCGGCTACGACACCCCGGTTGGGTACCAGGTACAGACGTTCGCTCCGGGCTTCGTCGGGAAGACGCTCGACCCGATTCAGTCGGTGGCGCTGTACCAGGGGAAACACAACCTCGCGATCACGCTCGCCGCTCCGGGCATTCCGGGCTTCGACTGGATCACGGTGTCGCTGAGCAACATCATCATCATGAACGATCCCGCTGCGCTCACGCGCCTCGACGTGATCTTCCGCGTGCTCAACTTCCTCTCGGTGCAGGCGTTCGGCTCGGTCTTCTACGGCGGCGCAGGTGGTCAGCTGCGCTTCAAGCTCAGCGCGCAGGCCATCAACGACATTGCGAACGTCGCTGAGCTCGCGCAGCCCGGCAGCGGAGACACCGTCCGCACCAACTTGAGCCCACTGCGGTACCCACCGCTGGTGCAGGCCGGCGTGCTGCTGCGCGTATCGATCTGATCAGCTCACGCCAGGAGCGCGGTTTCATTGGCGCTCCTGCCTCACGCGGTCAAGACCGCGTGCTCTCAGCCTGCTGCTTCGACTGGCAGGAGCGCGGTGTGGTGGAAGCCGAGGCGCGGGTCGTCGAGGAGCCCGAAGTGCTGCGGGAAGAACTCGCGGATCGAAGGGAACGGCACGCGCTTCACCAGCTCGAGTGACGGATACGAATACACGCGCACTTCGTTGAGACCGCGATGCGCCGAGAGCAGCCACTTGCCGTCAGGAGAGCGCTGCAGCCCATAGCTGCCATCGACTGCTGAGAAGCGCGTCGCGCGCAGGGCCTTGAGCAACACGTGCGGCTGGCCGGGAATGTTCGCGCGTGACGCCGACTCGACGAGGTTGCTCCACACGGTGCGCGCGGCCTTGACGCTGTCCCACAGCGAGGCGCGCTCGTCGACCCACCTGGGCTCGCGGAAGTCGCTCAACTTCACCGCGACGATCGAGGCACTCGCGCACGCGTTGTAGAGCACCTCGTCTTCGGTCACGACGACGTCGGAGGTCAGCGCGCCCGGCAGATCCTTGGGAATGGTGAGATGGCGCGTGACCTCTGCTCGCTCGGCGTCGATCTCGAAGAGGTAGTTCTTGAAGTGCGCGATCGTGTATTCGACCCACGAGCCTTCCTGCGCCGCGCACCGCTGCGTCGGCGCGTAGAACACGTCCTTCGTGGGGTGCATGCCGAGGTGCCACGCCGTGGCGGGCAGCTTCACCACGCGGTGCGAATTGTCGCGCAGATCGAAGATGCCGACCTGGTTCGCGAAGCCGTGATCGTCGTGATCCATCGCGCCGTAGCAGAGGTAGTTGCCGCTGGGCGTCTTCTTGAGCGCGTGGGGGACGGTGACTCCGTGTTTGCCGAGGCGCGTCGGTCGCTGGAGATCATCGAGCGTGAATTTCCAGAACGAGTCTCCAAGCACGGTGATGAACGTTCGATCGTCGAGCCACGCGACGTGCGTCTGGCTCGAATAGAACGTGTCGGGCGCGCACCACTTGAGTGTCGAGCAGCGCGCCACTTCTTCCAGCGTGCGCGGGTCGTAGAAGAGCAGCGTCTGACTCAGATTGCCGAGGAAGCCGACCGTGCCGCTGGGGTTGAGTTGCGTGGCGTGGCCTCCAGCGATGCCGTCGAAGTAGCGGACCTTGATGTCGAAGCGCCCCGCACCCGGCTCGCACGAGAGCTTCGCGATGCCGCCGAAGCCCTCGAAGCCGTTCAGGCCGTTGCCATCGAGGGCGATGAGCAGATCGAAGGGCTTCAGCCCGGCGGCGCCTGCGGCAGAACGGGGCTTCACGCGGCCACCGCGCGCGAGGGCAAGGTGGTCACCGCGGTCTCCGCGAGCGTCTCAGGGTGCTCGAGCGCCTCGCGGATCACGGTGGCCAGCTTGCCGGCCGAGAAGCCGTCGATGATGCGGTGATCGAACGTCGCGCAGAGCCGCAGCACCGGCCGCACGACGAGCTGCTTGTCCTCGGAGACCCACGGGCGATCCTTCACCTCGGAGATCAGGATCAGCATCGGGGCACGCGCCAACGGGATGAACGGAGCAAACGCCGTGTCGATCCCGAACGGCCCGACGTTGGTGATGACGGCCGAGCCAAACGGGTCGCGCGGCATGCCCTGCGTCGGCAAGTCGAAGTGCAGTTCGTTGGTGAGGAAGTCGACGAGCTTGAGCAACGGACCGAGCACGAAGAACGGGAGCAGCTTGAACAACCCGCGGCTCTTCTCGAACGACGGGTCGGTGCCCTCGCGAATCGCGCGCGCCTTGCCGGCCACCGCCGGGATCCACTGCGCGAGCGAGAGGCGATCGGCGTGCTCGATGCGCGCTCCGGAGAGATCTTTTCCGCCGCCCGTCGCGACGCTGACGAAGAGGTCGATGTCCTGGCGGCGCTCGAGACGGCCACCGAAGCGGACCTTGGCGTTGAGCTGTGGGTACTTCACGAACGCGCGGGCGACGGCGGCGCAGACGAGGTGCGTGATGGTGAGCTTCTCGTTCCCACCGGCTCGCCCCGAGTCGAGCCTCTTGGCGCGGTGCGCTTCAATGAACGCGAGGGCCGCCGACGCATCGACATCCATCGAGCCGTAGATGGTCGGATCGTTCGGGGCCTTCCACATCGAGGCCGCGGTCTTGCGGAAGGTGCTGACGTCGCTCATCGCTTCGAAGGAGGTGGACATGCCTCAGTTGTCGCACCGCCCTCGAAATCGTCCGTTCGTCAGCGCGCCAAAGAGGTGTGCGCGCGCGCCACGCTCAGGGAGGGCCGACTTTGGTCACCACGGCCGTCGTGCCGACGAACTTGAACTTCACCTCATAGTTCATGCCGCCGGTGGCGAAGACGAAGGTCATGTCGGTGTCGGCCGGGAGGTTGCGGAATTCGTACATGCCGCCGGGGCTGGCATCTCCGTGCGTCTTGCTCACGAAGGTCCACATCTGCTGATCGCGAATGTAGAGACGGCGCATGCCCGTCGTGAGGTCCTGGGCGAGCATGAAGTCGTCGTTGTCACCGCACCCATCGGAATACGTGTTGTTGGTGACGCGGCAGAAGTTGCTCTGCGTCGTGTTGCAGATGACGACGGCCTTGTCGTTGGGGCTGATGGTCTCTCCGAGTGGGATGGTGGTCGGGAAGTCGGTGCAGTTGACCTGGATGACGCCGCTGCCTCCGCCGGTCGCGCTGCCGCCGCCGCTCGAGCCGCCGCCTCCGCCGGTTGCACTGCTGCCGCCGCCGGTGGCTGCGCTGCCTCCGCCGCCGCCGGTGCCTGCGTCCATGGTGGACATCGAGCCGCACGCCGAGAGCACGACGCCGAGCACTGCGAAAGTTCGAAGAGTGGTCATGGTGCGGAGCGTGCGTGTCTTCGTGGTGATGCGGAACGCTCGCGATGGGGCAATTTCGGGGGATCGGTGCGGATATGCTCGGACGCGTGCCGCTGCTGAGCCCTGCATCGTCGCTCGCGAATTACGCCGCGAAGCCCGCGGGGAAGTGGTGGGCCGGGCCCTCGTTCATCGCGTGGTGCGCGGAGCCGGAGTTGTTCGGCTTCACGTTGTTCGGGCAGCCCAACGCGGAGTCACTGACGAAGTTGGTGGCGGCGCTGAAGGTCGAGCTGGGGCCGAACGCGCGCTCTCACGCCTCGCTCGTCGATGCGTCGTTGGTGCAGGTGGTGGACCCCGCGGCGTTCGAGGTGCTGCAGAAATACGTCGCAGGACATCTCGCTCAATTGAAGGAACGCGTGACGAAGCTCGCGCTCGTTCGGCCCGGCGGTTTGCCCGGCGCGGTGGTCGCGGGGTTCTTCTCGGTGATGGAGTCTCCGTACCCGACGAAGGTGGTGACGAGCGTCGCCGATGGACTCACCTGGCTCGGCGCTTCGGGCAAGTGGACGGCGGAGCTCGAGGCGTTGCGCACGTCTGGCTCGGGTGTGGCTGCGTTGGTGTTGCAGGTGCGGTCTGCGCTCGCGGCGTCGAGTGGCGAGCCGGCGATCGGCGACATCGCGAAGGCGCTCGGCATGAGCAGTCGTACGCTGCAGCGGCGGCTCGGAGAGCTGGGGACGAGCTTCGTGAAGGAATCGAGTGAGCAGCGGCTGCAGACTGCGGCCGTCGCGCTGGCCACTTCCGACGTCGCCGTGACGACCATCGCGCTCGAGGCGGGCTTCTCGACGTCGCAGGCGTTCTCGGCCGCCTTCCGGCGGTTCTCCGGCAAGACACCGGGAGACTTCCGCAAAGAAGCGAGCGGCTCACGCTGAGCTGAAGAAGTGGTCACACCTTCTCACCGCCAGCGATTTGCGCGCAGCCAGAGTCCCTCCGCGCGCCGCCGCACTCACTGCGCGCATCGCAGAAGTGACTGCGTGCACCGCCAGAGTCACTGTGCGCACCGTCACAGTCACTGGGTGCGCGGCCACAGTCACTGGGCGCGCGGCCGGAGTCGCTGTGCACACGACCGGAGTCCCCACGTGCGCTGCCAGAGTCAAGCCTCGCCGCCGGGCTCACTGCGCGTGCTGCCGGAGTCACTGAGCGCGCCGCTGGAGTCGCTGAGTGCTCCGCCGAAATCACTCCCGGCACCGCCGGTGA
>JAEUJS010000690.1 GCA_016792935.1 Archangium sp.
AGTGACGAGCGCGTCGAACGCCGCGCGCACGTTGGCCGAAGTTCTGCGCCCCGCGGGGCACACTGCGAAGACGTCGGGCCCGGGCGCAGAGAAATCAGCGCCGAGATCGATCAGCCGCCCGGCGCGCACGTGTTCTCCGACCATGAAGTCGAAGCCCTGCGTCACGCCAAGACCCGCGAGCGCGGCGGAGATCAGCGTCGGTCCGTGATCGACGACCAGCAACGGCTCGACCGCCAACGGTCCGCGCGGCAGCCAGAACTCGCGCGGCTTGTTGTTCGGCCCGCGCACCACCATGCAGCGGTGTTCCTTCAACGCAGCCGCATCACGCGGAACACCGAACCGCGCGAGGTACGCCGGAGACGCCACCGTCAAGAGTCGCGTCTTCCGCAATCGCCGCGCGACGAGCGACGACTCGGGCAGCTGACCGATGCGCACCGCGACATCCACCGACTCCTCGGCGAAACGTGAGAGTTGATCGCTCACGCGCACGTCGAACGACAGCCGGGGAAACCGCGTGCCGAGCAAGGTCAGCGCCGGAGTGAGCAGCTCCACCGCGATGAACGGCACCGACAGCCCCAGTCGCCCGCTCGGCTCATCGTGTGTCGCGGCCAACGCCTCGCGCGCGCCACGCACCGCCGCAAGCGCCTGACGACAGCGCTCGAAGAAGAGCTCCCCATGCCGCGTGAGCGCGACGGCCCGCGTGGTGCGAGTGAAGAGCGCCTGCCCGACGTCGCTCTCCAGCGCAGCGATCGCCTTGCTGACCGCGGCCGGGCTCACCTCGAGCCGCGCGGCTGCCTTGCGAAAGCTCTTCTCCTCAGCCACCGCCACGAAGGGCACCACACCGCGAAATGCGTCCAATTCCACCTCGTCAACCTCCGGTTAACAAAGTGTTCAGGAAGAGCGCGTTGTTTACCAGCCCTCCGACGCGCACTGTGAGGGCATGAACACTCCAACGCAGACGACTCGGACGGCAGTGGTAACTGGCGGTACCTCGGGGCTCGGCGAAGCGGCGGCGCTGGCGCTCGCACAGGCCGGCTGGCGCGTGCTGATCGTGGGTCGAGATCCCTCGCGCGGAGCCGACGTCGCGAAGCGCGCAGGGAACGGCAGCGAGTTCATCGCGGGCGATCTCTTCTCACTCGCCGACGTGCGCAGACTCGCCGGCGAGCTCTCCCGCAAGGCACCGTCGCTCGATCTGCTCGTGAACAATGCAGGCGGTGTCTTCAGCGCCGGAGCGCCCACCGTCGATGGCCTCGAGCGCACCTTCGCGCTCAACGTCGCCGCGCCGCACGTGCTCACCGAAGGACTCCTCGAGCCGCTGGCGAAGGCGAAGGGCAGGGTGATCAACGTCGTCACCGGCATCGCCGACGGCTTCAAGGCCGACCTCGATCAAGTCGCAGGCACGAAGGCGAAGGGCGGCATGTTCGGGTACGTGCGCAACAAGCTCGCGCTCCTCGCGCTGACGCGGGCGCAGCAGCAGAAGCACGCCGCGCGCGGCATCACCTTCGTCGCGCTGCACCCGGGCATCATCCCCACCACGCGCTTCGGCCACACGATGGAGGGCCTGTTCAACCCGTTCACCACCATCGGCCCCTTCTTCGCGAAGCTCTTCCGCTTCGGAGTGACCGAGCAGGTCGCCGCCTCGCGCTACGTGAAGCTCGCGCAGGACTCGGTGGAAGGCGCTGGCTACTACTACGAGGGCGCGCTGCGGCCGGGCCCCAAGCTGGCGCTCGACGCAGGCTTCGTCGATTCGGTGTGGACGCTCGCCTCGCAGAAGACGCACCAGGCGAGCGCCTGATCAGTCGAGCGCGCCGCGCCGCTGCTGATCGCGCTCGATCGAGCGGAACAACGCACCGAAGTTCCCTTCGCCGAACGACGTGTGGTTCTTCCGCTGAATCAGCTCGATGAAGATCGGCCCCACGAGGTTCTTCGTGAAGATCTGCAGCAGGTACCCCTTCTCGTCACCGTCGACGAGCACGTTGCGCTTGCGGATCTCGTCGCGGTCTTCGGTGACGCCCGGCACCCGCGCGAACGCCTCGCGGTAGTACACGTCGTCCATGTCGAGGGTCTCGATGCCGCTGCCGTCGAGCGCCTTGAGCGACGAGAGCAAATCGCCGGTGAGGAACGCGAGGTGCTGAATGCCCGGGCCCTTGTATTCCTCGAGGTACTCGTTGATCTGCGACTTCTTCTCGTCGGCCTCGTTGATGGGAATGCAGAACTTCCCGCACGGGGAACGCAGCGCGTACGACGTCAGCCCGGTCTTCACTCCGCGAATGTCGAAGTAGCGGATCTCCTCGAAGCCGAAGACGTCTTTGTAGAAGGACGCCCACTTCTGCATGGTGCCCTTCTCGACGTTGTTGGTGAGGTGATCGATCACCGTGAAGCCCTTGCCCGCCACGCGGTCCGGCTTTTCCAGCGGCAGGAAGCCCGGCAGCTCATTGCTGGTGACGAAGGTGATCAGGCTGTCTCCGATGCCGTACACCGAGACGCGATCGTCGTAGGCCCGCGCGCCGCGCTTCACCGCGGTCTCGAACGCCTGCCGCACGTCTTTCACGCGCCAGCCCATCGAGCAGATGCTGGGGCCATGTACGCGCCCGAACTGCGCCGCGAACGAGCGGGGGTCGCGGTTCACCAGGAAGGTGATGTCGCCCTGACGGTAGAGATCGATCGGCTTGCTCTCGTGCCGCATCACCTTCGAGAAGCCGAACGCCTTGAAGAGCGCGTCGAGGCGCTCGGGCTGATCAGACACGAACTCCACGTACGAGATGCCATCGAGACCACAGGGGTTCATTTCGAGCTCCTCCAGCTCTGCCAGTAATCGTTGAGCTCGCACGCGCCGGCAGCAGGCAGCACCTCGAGCGGGTTCTTCGTGTCGAGCATCACCGCGACCTCTTCGGTGCGCGTCGCCTTCTTCGTGCGCTCCAGCGCCGCTTCTTGAGGCCCGTGGTGAATGCCCTGCGGGTGGAAGGTGAGCATCCCCGGCTCGATGCCGCCGCGGCTGAAGAACTCACCCGAGTGGTAGAAGAGCACCTCGTCGAAGTCGATGTTCGAGTGGAAGAAGGGCACCTTGAGCGCGGCGGGATCTCCGTTCTCGAGCGGCCGCGGCAAGAAGCTGCACACCACCGCGCCCCGCATCACGAACGTCGTGTGAGCCGACGGTGGCAGGTGGTACCGATCACTCGACACCGGCCTGATGTCGCGCACGTTCAACTTCATCGCCGCGAGCGTGCCCTTCCACCCGACCACGTCGTGTGGGTTGAACGGGTAGAAGACCTTCGTCAGCTGACCGCGGTGCTGAATGCGCAGCTCGAACTCGCCATGCGCGTCAGCGGTCAGTGAGCTCGCCTCGGGCGTCGGCACCTGCACCACTGCGGGGTCGAAGAGCGCGTGCTGCCCGAGCATTCCCTTCTCGGGGAAGCTCAGCTCGCTGAAGGCCTCGATCACCAGCAGCTTCGAGGGCGAGGTGGGCGAGAGGCGATACGCCGTCCCGCGCGGAAGCACGAGGTAGTCACCCGGCTCGTAGGCCAGGGGGCCGAAGTCGGTCTCGAGTCGCCCCGCGCCGGCGTGCACGAAGAGCAGCTCGTCGGCGTCGGCGTTGCGGAAGAGGAACGGCATCGGCGCGTTCACCGACGCCAGCGAGAGCTTCACGTCGGCGTTGCCCAGCACCGCGCGGCGCGAGCTCAGCCAGTCGCCGGTCGTCTCGAGCCGGCGCAGATCGAACGCGCGGGGCTTGAGCGGGCCTTCGATGCGCGACCAGCCCACGGGGGCGTGCGTTCGATACAGGTGTGCGTAGCGGCCGAAGAAGCCGTTGCGGGCGTATTCCTCTTCGACCGTGCCCTCGGGGAGCCCGACGTGTGCCTGCGCTGCGACGCGACCACGAATCCAGGGGATGTCCATGGCCACGGTCGTAGGTCCGTGAGCCGTCGTGAAGAAAGTGACAAAGAACGCAGCATCTTTGTAGAAACAGTGAACATGCTCGACGTCACCCTCGAACAGGCCCGCACGCTCGACGCCTTCGCCCGCGAAGGCACCCTCCAGGCGGCGGCGAAGCGGCTCCACAAGACGCACCCCGCGGTGCTGTACGCGCTGAAGCAATTGCGCATCC
>JAEUJS010000708.1 GCA_016792935.1 Archangium sp.
GATATGGAAGGGGTAGCGCCCGACGAAGTTCTGCTGGCCGAGTCCTTTGAGCTCGAGGCCCGACACGCGCGCCTGGCCGTGAATCAGAACGTGACCGCCGAACGTCGGAGCGTTCATCAACACGCTCGGCGCGGTGTGGAACTCGATGCTGCGTGAGAGGAGCGCGACCTCGGCCTGGTACTCGCCTCCGCCGTAGTGCTGCGTGTTGATGGCAGGCCAGAAGTTGATGGTGTTGCCCATCACGGTGGTGACGGTGCGCACGTCGTTCTGGTCTTCGAACGGGTAGTCGCGACGGCCGGTGCTGACGATGACGAATTGCTGGCCGAGCTGCCAATCGACCGCGTCTTGAACGGTGATGGACGTGCTGTTGGGCAAGGTGGTCGAACCGAGACGCGTCCACGTCGGTTGGTAGAGCTTGCCGAACGCTTCGAACTCTCCGTCGACGACGAGCCCGAGTCCTTCGCGCGCTGCGATGGCTGCGCGCACGCCCGCGTCGCCGACCGCTTCATCGGTGTCGAACACGAACGAGATGGCGGAATCGAGACGGCACGTCGGTGAGCCGAGACGGAACGCTCCGAGCACGCGCACGTCGGTGAACGTGTACGTCGCGGGCACGTCGTCGACGATCAGCTCGCTGCCGACCGGAATCGTGAGCGTGCGAAGACGCGTCGTCGTGGGAAAGTCTGAGTTGCCGCGCAGAATGACCGACGCTCCGACCGGAATCGTGACGTCGCCGCCGTTCACCGACCACATCGGGTTCCAGGCGGTGAGTCCCGAGCGCAGGTGAGGACAGTTGGTGCGCGGAGGAACGGTGATGCGCGCCGGGCGCGGGAGCGTCGCCACGTGCTGCGTCGACTGCGTCACCATCGCCGCCATCGCCTCGTACGGAATCTGAGGAATCGGAGGTCCAGCGTCGACGAAGCCTGCATCGCTTCCCGCGTCGCCTGGATGCATGTGGCCTGCGTCGGTTCCTGCGTCGGTCACGCCTGAGTCGTTTGCGCCTGCGTCGTTCGTGCCCGCATCGCTGGTGGTGCCCGCATCGTCGCCGGCATCGGTGGGATGCATGTGGCCGGCGTCTTCTTCGCCCGCGTCGCTGCTGCCTGCGTCGTCATCACCTGCATCGGTTGGATGCATGTGCCCCGCGTCTTCGTCGCCCGCATCGCTGACGCCCGCGTCCTCACCCGCGTCGGGATGCAGGTGACCCGCATCGACCTCTCCGGCGTCAGGCGCGCCCGCGTCGTGCTGATGACCGGCGTCGGTGCCCGTGCCCGCATCGACCGGCGGAATCGGAACGCCCGCGTCATCCATCGGCATCGCTGGGCTGCACGCACACCACCACGTCGCACACACGGCGAAGAGCAGACGTTTCACGCATACCCCCGAAATAGAGAGGAGCAGCGTAGCGCTCGAAGCCTTGGCGATCCGCACGTTCAGCTGCGATTCAGGCGGACATGAGAGGGTGCTTGTCGCCATGAAGGTCCTGGTCATCGACGACGAAGCCGAGGTGCGAGAGGTGACCACTCGCGCGCTTTCGCTCGACGGCCACGTGGTGCGTGAAGCGGTCGACCTGCAGTCAGCGCGTGCTGCGGTCGATGAAGGCGTGGAGCTGATCGTGCTCGACCTCCGCTTGCCCGACGGCTTCGGGCTCACGCTGTGCCGTGAATTGCGCGCGGCGGGCTCGACGATTCCGGTGCTGCTGCTGACTGCGCTCTCGCAAGTCGCGACGCGTGTCGAAGGTCTCGATGCGGGCGCTGATGATTTCCTCGCGAAGCCGTTCGCCGTGGCCGAGCTGCGCGCGCGGGTTCGAGCGTTGGCGCGTCGTGGACATTTGCCGTCGGGCTTCGCGCACCAGTTCGAAGACGTGCACCTCGACTTTCCGGCGCGACGCGCGACGAAGGCGGGGAAGGAAGTGCCGGTCACTCCGCGCGAGTGGTCGATTCTCGAGTTGCTGGCGCGGCGGTCCGGGAGAGTCGTCTCTCGCGACGAATTGCTCGAGAGCGTGTGGGGTGAAGCGAGCGAGTCGGCCGCGAGCAGTCTCGAGGTGCTCATCGCGCGTCTGCGCCGAAAGCTCGGAGCGGGGCTGATTCGGACGATGCGCGGCGAGGGCTACGCGCTCGAAGGGAAGGCGCCGTGAGCGGGCTCGTTCACTGCACTGAGGTCGAAGTGAACTGCGTCGTGCGCTCGCAGTGCCAAGCGGCGCCCGCCGCACTCGCTTCACAGCTGGGAGCGCAATCGCGATGACGCTGCTCTCTCGCGTCACCCGCGGTGCTGTGCTCTTCGCGATCGCCGCCGCGCTCCTCGCCGCGCTCGCCACCAGCGTGTTCACCAATGTCCTGGTGCAACGCGAAGAAGATCGCCGCTTGCGTGACGCGGCCGTGGTGCTCGCCGACGAATTGCCGACAGGGAAGGAAGATGTGGCCGCCACCGTCGCCGATGAACTCCGAGAGACCGGTCACATGGCGCTCGTCTTCGCAGTCTTCGAAGGCACCAGGCACCTCGGCGGCGACGAGCACCTTCCCGCTCCAGAGAGCGATGGATGCAGCAACACCGGAGACCTGCGCGCGTGCGCCGTGACCGCTGCTTCCGGACTGCGCGTCGTCGCCGCCGGTCCGCGCGCGATGACCGCGTGGTGGCTCGTGCTCGCAGCAGCGCTCTCGGTGCTCGTCGCCACGGTGCTCGCGCTGGTCGTCAGCCGTCCCTTCGCGCGCGCGCTGGTTGCTCCACTGACGCGACTTCGTGGACGCCTCGAACATCTGCACCCCGGTCAGCAGGCCGACCTCAGAGCGCGCGAAGGCGTCGAAGAGATCGACTCCCTGCGCGACGCGCTCGCGAGTCTGTTGCAGCGGCTCACCACCGCGCTTGGTCAGGCCGAACGGTTCTCCGCGAACGCCGCGCACGAGCTGCGAACGCCGCTCACCGCGATTCGCGGGCAGCTCGAGCTGCTCGGCGATGACAGCGGGAAGCTCACAGGAATTCGGCAGACGGTGACGCGGCTGGAGACACTCGTGGAACGGCTGCTGGTGCTCGCGATGCCACCCGAGTCCGCTGGCCCGGCTGAGCTCGTCTCGCTGCGTGACGCGGTGGAAGACGTGGTGCACGCGTTGCCGAAGCCCGAGCGCGTGGTGCTGCACCTCGACGACGACTCGATGGTGCGGGCCGATGGTCCGCTCGTGCAGGCGATGCTCAGCAACGCGCTGCAGAACGCGCTGCGCTTCGGAACGAGCGCGACGGTGACTTTGCGCCACTCGGGTCCACTTGCGACCGTGCTCATCGAAGACGACGGTCCGGGAATTCCGCTCGAAGAACGGGAGCGCGTGTTCGAGCCGTTTCATCGCCTGTCGCCAGGAGGTCATGGACTCGGGCTCGCCCTCATCGCGCACCTCGCGAGACGTTACGGCGGCTACGCGCGTTTCCTCGACGCGCAGCGCGGCGCGCGACTCGAACTGGCCTTGCGGCGGGAAACATGAGCCCGCGGCGACTCACTGTGGCGGCCAGTGCGGCTCGCCGAGTGAGCGCACTCGCCTGGTGCGCGTTGGTTCTCGGAGCGGCGTGTGTTCCGAATTCCGCTCACACGCGCGATGCGCTCTCGAGCGCGATGAAGGAACGCGTCGGTGTCGGGCTGCGGGATGACTCCGAGACGTCGCAGCGTTTGCCGCCGGGCATCGAGCTCACGCGCGCGCTGTCCGAAGACGACGCCGTCGCCATCGCGCTGTGGAACAACGCGCAGTTTCAGTCCGACCTCGCGACGTTGAGCCTGAGCCGGGCCGACCTCGTCGAGGCGGGCATGATTCGCAACCCGCTCTTCAACTTCATGTTTCCGCTCGGGCCCAAGCAGCTCGAGTTCACCGCGCTGATTCCCATCGAAGCGCTGTGGCAGCGGCCGCGTCGTGTCGAAGCCGCGCAGCGTGACGTCGAGCGCGTGGCCACCAATCTCGTGCAGTCGGGGCTCGATCTCGTGCGCACCGTGAAGTTGAGCTGGGCCGATGCCGCGCTTGCCGAAGCGCGCGTGCGTGTCGCAAAGGAAGGCGTGGTGGTGCGTCAGCGCCTCGAGAAAATCTCCGAAGCGCGCCGCAAGGCTGGAGACATCAGCGAGCTCGAGCTCATCACCGCGCGCGTCGACTGCCGTCGCGCAGAGCAGGATGCGCGGCGCTTCGAGCTCGAAGAAGTCGCTGCGCGCGAGCGGCTGAGCGCACTCCTTGGCCTCGCGGATGGCACCGTGCTGCAGCTCGCGCTCGCAGAACCCGAACCGCGCGTACTCGCTGCGCCGGCAGACGAAGTGAAGGAAGCGCTCGCGCTGCGACCTGATTTGCGCGCGGCAGAACTCGCCATCGAAGCCGCGCACGCGCGCACGGGAGCGGCTACCGCTTCCATCATTCCTCCCGTGTCGCTCATCGCCGATGCGAACGGCGCGGGCACGCAGGGCTTCGAGATGGGGCCGGGCATTCAGGCCGAACTTCCCATCTTGAATCAGGCGCAAGGTGCGCGAGCGCGTGCAGCGGCGGAGCTCGAACGCGCGCAATGGAACTACGTCGCGACCGCGCAACGCATCGCGCTCGAAGTGCGGCAGGCCCACGCGCGCTACGTCATCGCGCAAGAATCGGTGGTCAGTCTTCGCCGCGACGTCATCGGCAGTCTCGACACCGCTTCATCGCGCGCTGCGCAGGCCTTCGCCGCGGGTGAGGCTTCGTACCTGTTCGTTCTGCAAACCACGCAGCAACAGCTCGACGCCCGCGCGCGTGAAATCGAACTCGTCGCTGAGTTGCGGCGCGCCGCCGCTGAGCTGGATCGCGGCATCGGAAGGAAGGAAGTCCATGCGAAGTGAACTCGCGAGAAGGATGAGCTCCCTCACCCAACCCTCTCCCCGAGGGAGAGGGGAACGCCTCGTTCTCTTCGCACTGTGTGTGTCGCTCGTGGCGTGCAGTCGCGCTCCTGAAGCCCCGAAGGCGACGCCGGCCGCGACGGTGTCGAACAAGGTGACGGAAGAATCACTCACGACCATCACGCTGACGACGCGCGCCGTGGAGCGTCTCGGCGTGCAGACGGCTGAGCTGCGAGTCGCTCCCACCGCCGCGAAGCGCGAAGTCGCAGCAGAGCTCGTCGTGCCTGGAGGCGGCGCGTTGTTGGTGACGGCTCCGATGGCGGGCGTGGTCGTGATGTCGTCGCTGGTGCCCGGAGTGAAGGTGAAGCGCGGGCAGGTGTTGTTGCGACTCGCTCCGTTGCCGAGCGCAGCTGAGCTCAACGCCGCCGAAGCGCGTCTCGACATCGCTCGCAAACGCGCGCAGCGAAACGCCGAGCTGGTGAAAGAAGGAGCCGTCGCCGAACGCTCGAACGAAGACGCGCAGCTCGAGCTCGCGCTCGCGCAAGCCAACCTCGCCGCCGCGCAACCGGGAGGTGGAACGCGTGCGTCGATTCCGCTCTTCGCAGTGCGTGACGGCGTCCTCCGTGACCTGCGAGTCGCCGATGGTCAGACGGTCGCGGCGGGAGCACCACTGTTCCAACTCGACGCCGTCTCCACGCTCTGGGTTCGAGCGGCGGTGCCCGCTGGTCTTCGTGCGTCGACTGGAGCCGCGACGTTGCAGACGCTCGACCGTCGGCTCACGCGCGAGGTGTCTCCCATCGAAGCGCCGCCGTCGGCAGATCCACTCGCTGCGACGGTGGACCGCTTCTTCTCCGTGGACAACGCCGACGCCGCGTTGCGCCCTGGAGAGCGCGTGCTGCTCACCCTCACACTCGAAGGCACCGAGGCGCGTCCGCTCGTCGCGTCGTCGGCCATCGTGCGCGACATCCACGGCGGTGAATGGCTCTACGAGTCACTGGGAGAGAATCGCTTCGCACGGAGGCGCGTCAGCGTGCGGTACTCGGTCGGGGACGACGTGGTGCTCAGCGAAGGCGCAGGTGAAGCGCCTCCAGTCGGCACGAAGATCGTCACCGTCGGCACCGCGGAGTTGTTCGGCGTCGAGTTCGGAGCGGGAAAATGATCTCCGCGCTCGTTCGTTCCGCGCTCAACCTCCGCGTCGCGGTGGCGTGTCTGTCCATCGTGTTGCTGGTCGCGGGCTATCGCTCCATCGCCGACACGCCGCTCGACGTGTTCCCGGAGTTCGCTCCGCCGCTCGTCGAGATTCAGACGGAAGCGCCCGGCCTCTCCACCACCGAAGTCGAAGCGCTCATCAGCATGCCGCTCGAGAACGCGCTCAACGGCACGCCGTGGGTGAAGACGATTCGCAGCAAGTCGGTGCTCGGGCTCTCGTCGGTGGTGCTGCTCTTCGAAGACGGCACTGACTTGCTCCGCGCGCGCCAACTCGTCGGAGAACGGCTCGCGGTGACAGCGCCGACGTTGCCTGCGGTGGCGCGTGCTCCGGTGATGATGCCGCCCCTCTCGTCGACGAGCCGCGCGATGAAGATTGGCGTTTCTTCAAAAACGCTCTCGCAGGTCGAGCTCACGACTCTTGCGCGCTGGACGATTCGGCCGCGATTGATGGCCGTGCCCGGCGTCGCGAACGTCGCCATCTGGGGCCAACGCGACAAACAACTGCAGGTGTTGGTGGACCCCGAGCGGCTCGCAGCGAATCAAGTCACGCTCGATCAACTCACGCGCGCCGTCGCCGACGCGACGCAACCAGCCGCGGGCGGATTCGTCGACACGCCCAATCAGCGACTGCCCGTGATGCACGCGGCGAACGTCTCTTCGCTCGCCGACCTCTCACTCGTTCCGGTCTTCACGCGCGCGGGCGTCTCGCTTCCCGTGGGCGCGGTCGCCGAAGTCATCGAAGGCCACCAACCGCCCATCGGAGACGCCATCATCAACGACGGCCCCGGCCTGCTGCTCATCGTGGAGAAGCAGCCATGGGGAAACACGCTCTCGCTCACCCGCGATGTCGAGCGCGCACTCGAAGCGATGAAGCCCGGGCTGAGCGGCGTCGAAATCGATTCGACCATCTTCCGTCCCGCGACCTACATCGAGCAGTCGCTCGGAAATCTCGAACACGCGCTGCTTCTCGGCTGCATCCTCGTGGTGCTGATTCTGGTGCTCTTCCTGTGGGAGTGGCGCACCGCATTGATCAGCGTCACCGCGATTCCGCTCTCGCTCGTCGCCGCGGGCTGGGTGCTCCACGCGCGCGGAGGAACGCTCAACACCATGGTGCTCGCGGGCCTCGTCATCGCGCTCGGAGAAGTGGTGGATGACGCCATCATCGACGTCGAGAACATCGTGCGGCGGTTGCGGCTCAACGCGCAGTTAGCGACGCCGAAGTCTGCATTCCAGGTCGTGCTCGAAGGCTCGCTCGAGGTCCGCAGCGCCGTCGTCTACGCGACGCTCATCGTCGCGCTCGTCTTCTTGCCGGTGTTCATGCTCGACGGATTGGCCGGCGCGTTCTTCCGTCCGCTCGCGTTGTCGTACCTGCTCGCCGTCGGCGCTTCGTTGCTCGTCGCGTTGGTGGTGACTCCTGCGCTGTGCCTGTTGCTGCTGCCGAGCGCGAAGCTCGGTGAGGAGCGCGAGTCGCCAGTGATGCATTGGTTGCGCGCGCGATACCGTTCGGTGCTGGAGCGACTCGTCGACTCTCCACGTCGCGCGCCGGTGGTGCTCGGGGCGTTGCTCGCTGCGTCCGTCGCCGCGGTGCCGTTTCTCGGAGAAGATTTTCTCCCGCACTTCCGCGAGTACGACTTCCTGATGCACTGGGTGGAGAAGCCCGGCACGTCGCTGAGTGCGATGAATCGCATCACCATCGCCGCGAGTCGTGAGCTGCGGAGCATCGATGGCGTTCGCAACTTCGGCTCTCACATCGGACGTGCGGAAGTGGCTGATGAAGTGGTCGGTCCCAACTTCGCGGAGCTGTGGATCTCCGTGGACCCGCGCGTCGACTACGACTCGACGGTGAACAAGGTGCAGGAAGTCGTCGACGGCTATCCGGGCCTCTACCGCGACGTGCTCACGTACCTGCGTGAGCGCATCAAAGAAGTCTTGAGCGGAGGGCAGGGCGCGCTCGTGGTGCGTCTGTACGGAAGTGACCTGGGAACGCTCCGCTCGGAAGCGCAGCGCCTCTCGAAGGTGCTCGGTGGCATCGAGGGCGTCAGCGACCTGAAGGTCGAAGCGCAAATCCTGGTGCCGCAAGTCGAAGTGAAGCTGCGCGCGGAAGCAGCGAGTGTGCTCGGCGTCTCCGCGGCCGACGTGCGTCGCGCATTGGGCACGGTGCTCCGCGGAGCGCGCGTCGGTGAAGTGTTCGAAGGCCAGGCGCGCTTCGACGTGACCGTGTGGGGCGAGCCTGCGTTGCGCGGTGACCTCGACCGCTTGCGCGCGTTGCGCATCACGTTGCCGACTGGGCTGCAGGTGCCGCTCGACACGGTGGCGGAGCTGCGAATCGCTCCGACGCCGAACGTGATTCAGCGTGAGAGCGCATCACGTCGCATCGACGTCTCGTGCAACGCGAAAGGCCGCGATCTCGGCGCCGTCGCGCGAGATATCGACGCGGCGTTGAAGGTGCAGGCGTTGCCCTCGGGGTACCACGCCGAATTGCTCGGCGAATACGCAGAGCGCCAACGTTCGCAGGCCCGCCTCGCACTCTTCGCCTTGCTCGCGCTCGCGGGAATCTTCCTCGTGTTGCACAGCGACTTCGGAGACGCGCGCGTGGCAACGCTGGTCTTCGTGAGCCTGCCGTTCGCGCTCGTCGGAGGCGTCGCTGCCGTGTTCCTCGGAGACCGCACGCTCTCCCTCGGCGCGCTGGTCGGCTTCGTCACCGTCATCGGCATCGCGGCGCGAAATGGAATTCTGCTCGTCAGTCACTTCCGCCATCTCGAGAAAGAAGAAGGCGTGCCGTTCGGACGAGAGCTGGTGCTGCGCGGCGCCTCGGAGCGATTGCGCCCCATTCTCATGACCGCGCTCGCGACGGGGCTCGCGTTGGTGCCGACGCTCATCGGCGGAGTTCGTCCCGGCACCGAAATCGAACGCCCACTCGCGGCGGTCATCGTCGGAGGCCTCTTCACCTCGACGGTGCTCAACCTCTTCCTGATGCCGTCGCTCTATTTGCTCTTCGCGCGTTCGAGCGTGACGAAGCCAGCGAGCTGATCAGCCGACCATTTCAGCGAGGTACTTCGGCAACATGTCTCGCCACGTCATCCAGTCGTGCGGCGTCTTCTTTCCCCACGAGTCGACGCGATTGGGAATGCCCTGCTTGCCGAGCACCTTCGCCAGCGCCCACGACTCGCTGATGTCTTCGGCTTTTCCCTCTCCCGACGGCATCAACACGAAGCGCGTACGCAGCTTGTCGAGGTGCGGTCCCTTCAACGTCGGCACGAAGTGCAGCGGAGAGCTCACCCAGTAGTCGTCACCAAACTTCTCCGACGACATGAAGCGCCGAATGTCGAACGTGCCCGACATCGCGATGGCCTTGCTGAACACATCGGGGAAGCGGCACAGCACCGCGGCGGCGTGGAAGGCACCGATGCTCGCTCCGGCGGAGATGACCTCGATGTTCGGGTTCTGGCAGTCGTTGCGAATCGCCGGCACCAGCTCGTGGCGGATGTACTGGTGGAACTGGTTGAGCACCCACTGGCGGTGACCCGGCGAGCCTTCGCGCTGCACCATCGCCTGACCGGCGACCGAGTCACACGAGTAGAGCTTGATCTTCCCCGCGTCGATGAGCGGAGAGAGCACCTTGATCATCAAGAAGCGCTCGATCTCCTCGAAGTCGCCGCCCGCCGTCGGGAAACACAACACCGGCTGACCGAACGTGCCCCACCGCACCATGCGCACGTCGCGTTGAACGCGCTGCGAGTACCACTTTGCCGTCGTCTTCACGTCGTGCTCCTCAGCCCTCGAGTTTGTCGACCACCAGCTCGATGAATTCGCGCGCACCGAGCGTGCGGTATTGGTGCTCGTCTTCGAACCATTGCACCACCGGGTCGCTCTGGCCGCTCTTCATCTTCGCGGCGACGGCGGGACTCTTGTCGGCGACCGCGACGAGACGCGCGATGACGGCGCCGCTCGGGTCATCGGCGTAGCGCCGGCGGATCCACGTGAAGATGAGGTACACCAACGCGGGGTCGGCCTCTTCGAGCAGCGCCACCGAATCAGCAGTGCTCGCCGAGCCGCTCTCCAACCCGTCGAGGATGCGCAAGGCCGCTGCGTTCTGTCGCTCGAAGCTCATCTCGACATCGTACACGCAGGTCTTCAGCGGCCCGGACTCAAGATGTAGCTGAACGGAAAGTCGGGGTGCACCGCGAAGGTGTGGTCGCGCCGCGTCGGCTCTCCGTTCGTGGTGAGAATGAGATCCGTCTCGCCAATGCCCTCGAACAGGTGGAAGCGCACGCGGTAGGTGACGACGTCGAGCGGGTTCTCGCCTTCGTCTTTCAATGGACCGCCGGGCTTGCGCGAGCCGTTGTTGAGCCCGTGTCTACGCCACGTCGATTCTTCCGGAGTCAGCGTGAGCTGATCTCCCTCGAGCGACCACGAGCCCTTCTCGTCCTGGAAGTAGAGCGAGTCGCTGTAGTTGGGCAGGTACTGCGCCTCGAAGGTGTACGTGCCGTCGTCAGCGAACGTGTACCAATGGCGCGTCACGCCCGGGTCCGTCGCGATGCAGGCGACGTCGGTGAGCGGACACCCGCGCGAGGCTTTGCGATTCCACGTGCCGATCAGTTTCCCCTCGAGCGAATCGGCCGCGGCGTTTGGAGCGACCGGTGCCGTCGTCTGTTCCGCTCGAGAGTCGCCGTCTTCACCGCCGAGTCCGAACAGGTACACGCCGACCGTGCACATGAAGCAGAGGCCGGCGATCGACGCCGCGGCGATGAGCAGAACGTTCTTGTTCACGCCTTCTGATCAGCGCGCCACTGCTGGATGCGCTTGAAGAAGAGCTCCGTGAACTGCTCCACCTCGTGCGCGGGGAAGAGCGCGGTCACCTTCTTGCGAATCGCGTCCTTCGCCGCATCCGTCGAGAAGAACTCCCACGCCACTTCATCGAGGTGCTTCAAGTGCGTGCCGCAGAATTCTTCGAACTCGTCCGCTTGCAGAATCTTTCGGCTGAGCGCGCCGTACTTCTTCAGCTTCTCGGCGTACGGCATCTGCTCTTTCGCGATGTCGTAGAACGGCTGCCAGTCGAACGCCTTGCGCATCGGTCGCCTGGTCGCCGACGTGAAGATCGCCCACTTGAGGTACGCCTTCACCATCCACGGGAAGTGGTAGTGCAGCGACGTCACCTGCGAGTCGGGGCACGGATTGGCGAAGTCGATGGGGTACCAGATTCCGTCCTTGCTGCTCCGCAATGCCTCACATGAATTGAAGTCCCACCCGAAGAACGCGTTGATGGTGAGCGTCGTGTCGCGCAAGACCTGAGCGTCCGCGTCGGTGAGGAACTCCTTCTCCTTCTTCATCGTGTAGCGGTCGTGGAGCGGCGCATCGGGGTCGTAGAACACCGAGTGCGTCTGCGGGCCGAACCCGATGGTGCGCACGAAACGGTCGTACGGGTCGACCGCCTTCTGCAGGTGCATCACCAGCGTGCCCGACTCGTCGTACGCCTTCTTCAGCGCCGCCTCGTCCTTGATGCGCGTGACGCCCTTCCACCCGCCGCCGTCGTACGGCTTCATGAAGAGCGGGTAGCCGATTTTCTTTCCGAGCGTCGCGAGGTCGAACAGCTGCGCGTACTGCTTCAGCGTCGGCTTCAGGTCGGGCAGCTGCTCGTACGACTTGGGAGGCACCATCCACGTCTCGGGGATGGGCATGCCGAGCGCCATCATCGCGGAGTACGAGGTGTGCTTCTCCATCGACTGCACGGCCCACGGGTTGTTGAAGACGTAGAGCCCGTCCATCAACACCGACTTCTTGATCCACTCGCGCGTCACGTCGTACCAGTGCGTGAGCCGGTCGATGACCACGTCGTATTTCACGGGCTGCGCGAGGTTGAACGGCTCGATGGTCACGCGCTCGACGTGAAAGTCGAGGGTGTCCCCGCGGTACGGAATGCGGAGCGCGAGTCGCTTCATGATGTGCTCGAAGCAGAGAGGCCAACAGATGTCTGCGCCGAGCGACAGGCCGATGTTTCGGGTCACGTTCGCCAAGGTGCGTGCACGTTAGCCCCGGCGCTTGCGGATTCAGAACGAGAACGGAAAGTCGAACGTGCCGAACGTGGCGTCGCCCGAGGTCATGCCGAGGTGCACCACCCACTCACCGGCCATGCTGAAGTTCACGGTGCCGCGATACAGCCCGTCTTCGCCGAGCTGAGGCGCCTGGTTGTTCGCCGAGCCGTGACCCATCGAAGGCATTTCCGGAATGACGGTGAACGCGAGGTCGGTCACGGGCGTCCACTCGAGCAACATCGCGTCGGCGCTGTGCGCAGTGACCAGCAGGGTGTTCGCTCCGAGCTTCGCCGGCCCGACGAGCCCCGCGGTCAGCAACACCTTCTTCCCGTCACGCGTGACGAACTGACGCAAGGGCGAGTCTTCGACGGCCAGCTCGCCGAGCTCGACCGTGGTCGTCGGGCCGTCGTGGTGCAGCTCGACCTCGACGCTCAACGTCCACCGCGCGTCTTCGCCGCTGGGCATGTTGAAGATGATGAGGCCCGGGAAGAAGCCGTCGGCGTCGGGCTCGTGGTCGGGCTTCTGCACCGGGCAGCTGTGCGTCATGCCCATCGCCATCATTTCCATCACCGGGCGCTGCAGGAGCGTCGCGTGGGGCGCAGGGGTTCCATCGTGCAGCACGCGGTAGCGCACCAGGTTCTGCCCCACGCGCAGCGGGCCGTCGGTGTGGAGCTCGAGCGTCACGTCATCGCGCGTCGCCGTGACGAGCGGAACGCTCTGGGCCGCCGCCTGCGGCCCACACGCGAGGGTGAGGAACGAGAGCGTGAGAAGGAGGGCGTACGTCTTCATGGTTGTTCTCCCATCGGCTGTTGGCAATGCGGTGCTGCGGCGCGGCCGAGCGCGCGAGTGATGGTGCAACCCCACGTCGGGCTGCGAGCGGCGAAGGGGCGATGGGTGACGAAGCCGTTGAGCGCCGACTCGAGCCACGCTTCCCGACCGTCTTCTCCAGGAGCGCGCTCGTTGTCGATCCACCCGCGGTAGAGCACCGAGCCATCGCGCGCCACGAAGACCGCCGTCGGCGTGCTCTTCGCTTCCAGCGCCTCGGCGAGGGCGCCGTCGTCATCGCGCCACACCGGCAATTTCAACCCGCGCGTTCTGACGTTCGCCGTGAGCGACTCGAGCGACTCGCCGGCGTTGCTCGAGACCTGCACGAAGGCGATGCCGCGTTCGCTCCACTCGGCGGCGAGCGCTTCGATGCGCGCCTGGTAGCGGCGCACGCACGGGCAACCGCCAGACCAGAAGACGAACACGGTGCCGTCTGCGGCCTCGACCAGCTCGCGCGCGGTCGCGCTCTGCCGCGTCGTCGAGACCAGCGTCGCGTGCTCGAGCCCGCGGCCCTGATGCGACGTCGCGCAACCGGCGAGCAGGACCGCGACGAGAAGGAGGTGTCGAGAATCAGAAGAAGCCATGACGAACTCCCAGCGTTCCTGCGAGCCGCGTCTCGCGGTTGAGCCCGAACGCGTCGGCGGTGAAGGCCGCGGTGACGGTCCAATGCGAATTCACCTTCCATGCCGCTGACGCCGACGCGCCGAACGTGGTCGCCGCGGTGCCGCTCATCGCCACGCCGTCGAGCGAGTAGGCGAGCTCGTGTTCTGCCCGCACCGAGAGCGCGAGCACGAGCTTCTCGCGCCACACTTCGCGACCGCCGGACAGCGCGGCCTGCAGCGCAGGCCCGAGCCACTGCGTCGCTCCGGTGTCCACGCGACGAAACGGAGCCGCCACCAGGACACCCGCGTCGAGTCGCGCGAACCACGGGCTCCACGTCTCTTCGACGGTGACGCCGAAGCTGCCGGCGAAGACGCCGCGCCCGGTGACGGAGGCTCCGAGCGCGTCGGTGGACTGCTCGGGCCGCCGGCCGGTGGGCCCTGCGACCCCGAGCGTGAACGCGAAGCCGGGGACGTGGAGGTACGTGCCGAGGGGAATCGCTTCCCATCGGATCGCCGCGCTCACGTCACCCGGGCCGGTGCCGACCGAGCGCTCGTCGCCAGCAGCGCGGAAACCGACGACCCACGGCACGCGCGCCGAGAGCTGCCACGCGTCCGCGAGCCGCACGATGCCCCACGCTTCGAAGCGCAACTCGTCTTCGAGGAGCGTGCCCTCGAAGGAGCGCCACGTTCCGCTCGAGGTCCAGCGGCCCGTCGCGCGTGAGAACGATGAGTTGATTCCGGCGGCTCCGGCTTCCCACGCGGTGAGGCGGCCGGTGCCGACGACGGACACCGAGAGACAACAGGCAGCGGCGTGCGCCGCCGGGGCGACGAGGACGCACGCGATGAGCACTGTTCGCGTGAGGCCCCACTCCGTACGCGCTGCCGTGCGCGGGTCTTCAGCGGCGGAAGTCGAGCGCCACGAAGCACGGTGGTCGGTCCGCTGCGCGTACGTCGCGCGCGCGATGGAGGACCACGCCGTACGCGGGTGCTCAGCGCGGGAGGTCGAGGGCGACGTCTGCGTGTGAGGGCACGACAAACTTGCCGTGGTGGTGTGGCTCTGGCTCGCGTCACTCGCGCGCATCGGCCTGCCCTCCCACCCGAATCGAGCGCAGCAACGCCGCGGCGCAGAGCGCGACGCCGAAGAACGCGAGCGGGCCAGACCCACCGGCGATGGCCTGCGCGACGCGCAGCGAAGACAGCTCGCAGAGTCGCCCGCCCGCTCCGAGCGCCAGCGCGAGGACGCCTGCGTCGTAGACGCGTGGCCACTGCAGCTGCACGCCCGCGAAGCCCGGCACCATGCGGCCCGCGAAGCCGAAGGCGAGGAGCGACGCCGCGCCGAGCGTGAAGGCGTGTCGCGAGGCGTCGTCGAGCAGGGCGGGGCTCCACGTGCCGAGAGCGCGCGCGGCGACCCAGAGCTGCAACGCGCCGAAGGCCAACAGAAAGACGAGGCCCGCCTGAATCGCGCGCGGCTGCAGCGCTCCGAGCGCCGCCACGCTCTGACCCGAGAACGGCCGCACCAACCACCACACCACACCGCACGCGAAGGCCAGCGCGAGTCCGCTCAGCGCGGTCAGCAGGTCGAAGAAGACCGAGGCCACGGCCGTGACGCACGCCAGCTGCCACGCGATGAGGAGGAAGCGCTGCGCACGCAGCGACGCGCGCGCCACGCGCAGGGTGCAGATGCCAGCGCGAAAGAAGACGCCCCACAGCCACGAGCCGACGCCGCCGAAGAGCGCGGCGCGCCACACCGCTTCCAACGGCACGCGCGCGGGCGAAAACGACCACACCACCATCGCCAGCGCGGCCAGCCACCACCACGCGGCGCCCGCGGTGACGAAGAAATGGAGCGGCTCTTTGGGCGCGATGCCCTGGCGCCACGCGCGCGAGAGCCACCAGCCCCACGTGCTCATGGCGGCCAACACCAGGAGCGCGCCGAGCGGGCCGAGGACCTGCGAGCCGGGGACCAGCACGCCGAAGCGGCCGATGACGAGCAGCAGCGCTCCACCGATTCCTGCCCACGCGAGTACGCGCGTCATCACCTTCGAGGGCGCCCGCCAGGCGAAGAAGCGCGGCGCCAGATGGAGCGAGACGCCCAGGGTCAACAGCCACAGGAAGCCGAAGAGCTGGCCGATGGCGTGCGCGGTGCGATGCGCCTCGGGCACCGCCTTCTGCAACACGCGCAGCGTCCACAGGTCGAGCGCGCCGGTGAGCGCTCCCACCAGCGTGGTGAAGCACAGGGCGGCGATGACGAACGGTGGCCACGGAGCGCGTTCTCGTGTCACCGGTCGCGCTTCGACCACGCTCAGCTGCAGGAAGCGCTGCGCAGTGAGCCTCATGGCGTCGCTCCGTCGCGCTCGGCGCGGTGGCCACGCGGTTCCGCAGCGAGCCGACGCGCGGGGCTCACGTCGCCGCTCCCACGAGCGCAGCCTGGCGAACGGCTTCACGACGGCCCGCGATGAGATGCCAGGTGACGAGCACCACCACGCCGAGCGCGAAGACGCCCAGCAGCAGCGAGCCTTCGCGCGGCCAGCTGTGGGTCGTGAAGTTGGCGATCTGCTTGCTGCCGAGCACCGCGGGCATGAAGCCGGGCACCTTCACCGGTGCGTCGGGCTTCAAGTGATGGCCGAACACCCACAACGTGTAGATGAAGCGGCCGAACGCGAAGGCGCTCACGTAGAAGGTCGCCACCGCGAGGTCGACCAGCGAGCTGACGTTGCCGATGGCCGCCACCCGCAGCGCGAAGAGCGCCAGCGCGCCGAGCGCGAACGGAATCCAGTCGAGGTCGGTCATCGCCGCGCGATCGAGCGTGCGCATGCCGATGTAGTGGTTGAGCGTGTTGATTTCTTGAAGGTGCTGTCCGTTGTTTCCGCCCTCGACGGTGTGCGCGTAGATGTCGAGGTAGAGCCCGCCCGGGTATTGCGGCGCTTCCATCGAGATGCGCCACAGCGGCTGGAAGAACGAGAGCGCGAGCGGAATGGTGAGCGCGGCGAGCAGCACGCGCGCCGTGGGGCGCAGGGGCTGAGCGAGGAAGGCGTAGAAGCGCGACAAGTAGATCTTCATGCGCGGGCGGACTGCATCGGCCACGCCAGCGCCGGTATCGGGTGTGCAGGCAAATCCCACCCATGGTGGATGGAGTGAAAACCGCCGGACCTTTCACGTGTTCGACGCCGCTCGAGCGCGGCACCTTGTGCAGAATTTGCCGTCACGAGAGCGAGCAGCACTCCGGGCCGCGGACCTGCCGACGCCTCGTCGCTCACAGCGCGGCGATGCGCTCGTTGCTCGAGCGCGTCGAGTCGCTGGCGCCGGCCAATGACCCGCTGCTGATTCGCGGTGAGCCCGGCGCGGGCAAAGAAGTCATCGCGCGCACGGTGCACGCCAACGGCAACCGGCGAGACCGCCCCTTCGTGGTGCTCAACTGCGCGGCCAGCGAAGCCGCCCGGCTCCACTCCGAGCTCTTCGGCGCCCCGATGCAGCGCGGCCTCTTCGAGGTCGCCGGCGGGGGAACGCTCTTCCTCGATGAAATCGCCGACATTCCACTCGACGTGCAGGCGCGGCTGCTGCGCGCGGTGGAAGACCACGAGGTCAAACCGCTGGGCGGAGAAGTCGTGCACGTCGACCTGCGCGTCATCGGCTCGAGCGCGCGCGACCTCGAGACCGCCGTGCGCGAAGGGCGCTTTCGCGAAGACCTCTTCTATCGGCTGAACGTCTTCACGTTGACGGTTCCTCCCCTGCGTGAGCGCGGAGACGACGTGCTCGAGCTGGCGGAGATGTTCCTCGCGCAACTGGGTCACCAGGGGGGGCTGACGCCGACGGCGCTCCTCGCGTTGCGTGCCTATGGTTGGCCGGGCAACGTGCGCGAGCTCCACAGCGCCGTGCGCCACGCCGCGGCGATTTCTCGCGGCGCTCCAGTCGAGCCGAAGCACCTGCCGGAAGCCGTCACGCACATCGCGCAGAAGCGTGAGACGCGGCTGCTGACGCTCGAAGAAGCCGAGCGCAAACACATCATCGCGGTGCTCGAGGCGTGCGGGGGCGAGCAGGTCGAAGCGGCCCGGGTGCTCGGCATCGGGCGCACGACCCTGTGGCGAAAGCTGCGCCACTACGGGCTGATTTCAAAGTGAAACGGCCTCGAAACACCCGCCCTCGCAACCGCTGCGTCTTTTGGAGCCCAAACGCAGGGTGTGCGTGGCGCGTGGCGGCCTGGGCTGATCCGTCCCTCTGAAGGCGCGTGGCACATCGCTCGCACTCGGCGTGGCCGTCGCATCACTCGAGGAGGTCACATGCACCGCAGACTGCTCAGTTCTCTGGCCGCGCTGATCATCGCCGGCTGTTCCCAGGGCAACACCGCGCCCAACGGCACCGGCCCGACCGCCGCCGCGCAAGGCAGCGCTGGCCTCAAGGGCATCATGCAGGAGCGCAAGCTCACCGAGGCTGACGTCGAGGCCGCGCTGCTGACCTACAAGCCAAGCGGCGCCAAAGACGACTACGTCATCTTCGCGTCAGGTGGTCAGTCTGGTCAGGTGCTCACCATCGGCGTGCCGTCGATGCGCCTGCTCAAGGTGCTGGCGGTTTTCACACCCGAGCCGTGGCAGGGCTACGGCTACGGGGGTCTGTCGGACAAGGTGCTCGCCGGCGGCCAGCAGTACAAAGACGGCAAGCTCGCGTGGGCCGACGTGCACCACCCGAACTTGTCGGAGAGCGGCGGTGAGTACGACGGCAAGTTCCTCTTCGTGAACGACAAAGCCAACGCGCGCGTCGCGGTGGTGGACCTCGCCGACTTCCAGACCAAACAAATCGTGCCCAACGTGCTGGTGGCGTCCGACCACGGCGGCGCGTTCGTCACGCCCGACACCGACTACGTCATCGAGACCAGCCAGTACCCCGCGCCGCTGGGGCGCGAGTACGCGCCGCTGAGCCAATACAAGGAGAAGTACCGCGGGCTGGCGATGTTCTGGAAGTTCGACAAGACGAAGGGCCGCATCATCGAGAGCGAGTCGTTCGGCATCGAGCTGCCGCCGTACACCCAGGATCTCGCCGATTCCGGCAAGCGCGCGTCCGACGGCTACATCTTCATCAACAGCTTCAACACCGAGATGGCCACCGGCGGCATCCTCGAAGGCAACCCGCCCATGGAATCGGGCGCGTCACAGAACGACACCGACTTCCTGCACGTCATCAACTGGAAGAAGGCCGAGGCGCTGGTGAAGGACGGCAAGGCGAAGACCATCAAGGGCGTGAAGGTGCTGCCGCTCGAGGTGACCGGCCCCGAGAAGGTGCTGGCGCTCATCGCCGAGCCCAAGTCACCGCACGGTGTCGACGTCACTCCCGACGGCCAAGACATCGTGGTCGGAGGCAAGCTCGACACGCACGCCACCGTGTACCGCTTCGAGAAGATCAAGGCGCTGCTCGAGGCCGGCACGTTCGAAGGGAAGGACCCGTACGGTCTGCCGATTCTCCCCTTCAAGGACTCGATTCGGGGCCAGGTCGAGATTGGGCTCGGGCCGCTCCACACCGTCTACGACGACAAGGGCTTCGCCTACACCTCGGTGTTCATCGAGAGCGTGGTCGCGAAGTGGGACCTCAAGACCCTGAAGGTCGTCGAGAAGCTGTCCGTTCACTACAACATCGGCCACATCCTCGCGGCTGAGGGCGACACCGTGAGCCCCGACGGCAAGTACGTGGTGGCGATGAACAAGATGAGCATCGACCGCTTCGCGAACATCGGCCCGCTCTACCCGCAGAACTTCCAGCTGGTCGGCATCGACGGACAGAAGATGAAGCTGCTGGCCGACATGCCCATCGGCATCGGTGAGCCGCACTACGCGCAGATGATCAAGGCCGACAAGTTGAAGCCCATGAAGGTCTACCCGATGGGCACCAACCCCTACACCGACGAGAAGGACGAGTTCGCGGTGACGCCCGGCAAGGAACGCATCGAGCGCAACGGCAACGTGGTCAACGTGTACATGACTGCCATTCGCAGCCACTTCACGCCCGACCGCATCGAGGTCGAAGAAGGCGACATCGTCTTCCTGCACATCACGTCGGTCGAGCAGGCCGAAGACCAGGTGCACGGCTTCACCATCGACATGTACGGCATCAACCTCTCGCTCGAGCCCGGCAAACACGAGAACGTGAAGTTCGTCGCCGACAAGCCAGGCACCTTCCCGATGTACTGCACCGAGTTCTGCTCGGCGCTCCACCTCGAGATGGCCGGCTATTTCATGGTCAAGCCGAAGGCGAAGTAGGTCGAGCGAGCAGGTCCCAACAAGTCTCACAGCTCGGCCCGGTCACGCGGGTCGAGCCCTCACCCGGAGAGCGTCATGAAGCGAATCTTCCTCGCCGCAGGACTCGTGTTGTCTGCGTGCAACGACAAGCAGCCCGCCGCCGTCGAGCCAGCACCGGTCGCCGCGCTCGCCGCGCCTGCTCCCGCAGCAGAAGCGCCGCCCGCGAAGACGGTCATCGAGGTGCCCGACTTCGTGGTCAGCGTCGCACCGGCCGACGTGAAGAAGGGCGAGGAAGTATTCGCCGCGAAGGGCTGCGTGGCCTGTCACAAGATTGGTGGCGGCAAGCTGGTGGGGCCCGACCTGAAGGGCGTCACCGCGCGTCGCGACGAGGCGTGGCTCAAGAAGATGATTCTGCGCCCCGACGTGATGATCAAAGACGACGACGTCGCGAAGAAGCTCTTCACCGAGCACCTCACGCCGATGCCCAACCAGAACGTCGACCCGAAGACCGAGCTCCCGTTCATCTTGAGCTACCTGAAGAGCGTGGAGAAATGACGTGAGCGCCCTCGTCCTCACGCTCCTCGCCGCCGCTGGGCCGCTCTCTCCAGCGTGCCCTTCGAACGCGGTGCGCGACGCCGACTCGCTCCGTGCGGCGCTCGCGAACGTGGACGTGCGCGAGGTGTGGGTGGGCGGGCGCGTGCAGGGCGACTTCGAGAGCAAGCGCGGCGTGGCGATTCACGGCTGCGAGGCCGCGACGCTGGTGGGGTCGGGCACCGCGACCATCTTGAAGCTGAAGGGCGACGACGTGCTGGTCGAAGATGTCGCCTTCGAAGGGTCGGGCAGCCGCGTCTCGTTCGAAGATGGCGCGCTGAAGGTGAGCGGTGAGCGCGCGGTGGTGCGGCGCGTCTCGGTGCGCGACACGCTCTACGGCATCGCCTTCGAGCAGTGCCACGCGTGCGTGCTCGAAGACACGCGCATCGAAGGCCGCGCGGAAATCGAAGAGAACCAGCGCGGCGACGGCGTGAAGTTGTGGGAAGCGCACGGCTCGAGCGTTCGCCGCCTCGACGTGCGCGGCGTGCGGGACCTCGTGGTCTGGTACTCGCGGCACGTCACCCTCGAAGACAACCGCATCACCGGCGGGCGGTACGGCACGCACTTCATGTACGCGCACGATTCGACGGTGCGTCGCAGCATCTTGCGCGGCAACACCGTGGGCATCTTCGTCATGTATTCGGCGCGCGTGCTCGCGGAAGACAACGAGCTGTCGGGCGCGCGCGGCCCGGCCGGCATGGGCATCGGCTTCAAGGAAAGCGACGCGGTGACGTTGAAGCGCAACGCCATCGTCGCCAACACCACCGGCCTGTACCTCGACTACACGCCGCGCGACCCGAAGCAGCCGGTGCTCTTCGAGAACAACATGCTGGCGCTCAACGCCGTGGCGCTGCGCACCCATTCCAGCGAACACGGCGCGCGCTTCGCCGCCAACGACTTCCTCGAGAACGACGCGCTGGTCGAAGTCGACGGCAACGGCGACGCGCTGGGAGTCGACTTCGTCGGCAACCACTGGGCCGCCTACGCCGGCTACGACCTGAACGGCGACGGCGTCGGCGACGTGGCCTTCCAGGTGAAGCGAGCCAGCTCGAGCCTCACCGACGCGCACCCCGACCTGCGGTGGTTCCACGCCACGCCGGCGTTCGGGCTCTACGACGCCGTCGCCACCGCGCTGCCGTACTTCGGAACCACGTTGCTGCTGCAAGACGCGACGCCCGCCATGCGTCCCCACCGCGAGGTGCCGAGATGATTTCGTTTCAGAACGTCAGCAAGACGTTCGGGCGCGTGCGTGCACTCGACGCGGTGTCGCTCGACATCAAGCCCGGCGAGCGCGTGGCGTTGGTGGGCACCAACGGCTCGGGGAAGACGACGCTCCTGCGCGCGCTGTGTGGGCTGCTGCGCGTCGAAGGGCGCGTGACGCTCTTTGGCAGTGACGTGGCGCGCGAGCCCCAGGTCGCGCTGCGGAGTCTGGCGTGCATGCCGCAGGTCGCTCCGCCGCTCGATGCGCCGGTGCGCGAGCTGGTGAACGCCTTCTGTGCGCTGCGTTCGCGCGATGCGGCTGCGTGTCGGCAGCGCGCGCGGCGCCTGGGGCTCGATCTCGAGGCGGTGGCGAAGACGCGGGTGCGCGACCTCTCGGGAGGCATGAAGCAGAAGCTCCTCGCGGCGCTCGCGCTGACGGCCGAAGCGCCGGTGCTGGTGTGCGACGAGCCGACCGCCAACCTCGACGCCGAGGCGCGCAGCGTGTTCTTCGAAGACGTGCTGGGTCGCCCCGACAATTCCATCCTCGTGTTGTGCAGCCACCGGGTCGATGAAGTGCGCCACCTCGTTCAACGCGTGGTGCAGCTCGAAGAGGGCCGCGTGGTGCAGGACGCGACGCTCGAAAACATGCAGTGGGGGGCGCAGGCGGCCAGCCCCGACAACGTCATCGCGCTGCGCCCAGGCAGTCACGTCGCCGGCGGGCTTCACGGAGGTGGCCGATGAGACGCGCCCTCATGCTGCTGGTGCTCGGCGTGGTGCTCGCGTGTGAGAAGGGCGGCCCCGTTCCACAAGAGCCCGTGTGGGGCAAACAGGCCTGCGCGCACTGCTCGATGTTGGTGAGTGAGAAGGCGCCCAGCGCACAGGTGGTGCTGAAGAACGGCCAGCGGAAGTTCTTCGACGACGTGGGGTGCCTCGTGGCGTGGGAAGAGCGAGAGCACCCCGACGTGTCGGCGCGATGGGTGCGTGGCCCGAGCGCAGAGGGGTGGGTCGACCCCGCGCAGACGCGCTTCGCCGAAGGGCAAACCACGCCGATGGACTTCGGCTTCATCGCGGCCAGGGAAGGCGTGACGTTCGACGTGGTGCGCGCCGCGGTGGCGAAGAAGGCGCGGCCGGGCACCGAGGTGACGCCATGAGCCTCTTCGCGACCAACGACGTGACGTTCGAGACGACGCGGCCGAACACCGAGGTGACGCCATGAGCCTCTCCGCGACCAACGACGTGACGTTCGAGACGACGCGGCCGAACAGCTCGGGCACCGAGGTGTCGCCATGAGCCCCTTCGCGGCCTTTCTTCGCCTCGAGCTCGCCGACGCGCTGCGCTCCCGCTGGGTCGCGCTGACCGGCCTCATCTACACCGGCCTGGCGGGAGCCTTCGTGTGGTTCGGGCTGCGCGAGTCGACGGTGCTCGGCTTCACCGGCCTCTCGCGCGTTCTGCTCAATCTCGCCAACGCGGTCATCCTCGTCTTCCCGCTGGTGGTGCTCATCGCCACCCACGCCGCGGTGGTGCGCGCGCGGACCAGCGGGTTCTGCGAGCTGATGCTGACGCAGCCGGTGAAACGTTCGACCTGGTTCCTCTCGCTGCTGGCGTCGCGCCTCATCGTGCTCGTCGGTCCGTTGCTGGTGCTGCTGGTGGGGTGCTTCATCGCCGCGTTCTTCGTCGAGCCCGAGCCGGGCCTCGGCGTCATCGCGTTCAAGAGCGTCGGCGTCAGCGTGGCGCTGGTGTTCGCGTTCGTCGGGCTGGGGCTCGTCATCTCGACGTACGCCCGCACCGCTGAGCGCGCGATGGTGTGGGCGCTGTTGCTCTTCGTCGTCACCGCGGCCTTGCACGACGTGTTGCTCATCACGGTGCTGCTGCGGACGTCGCTCCCGCCGCAGGTGGTCTTCGCGGTGTCGGCGCTCAACCCGACCGAGGCCGCGCGCGTCGGCATTCTCGCCAGCGCCGACCCGGAGCTCTCGGTGTTGGGGCCAGTCGGCTTCTGGCTGGCGAACACGCTCGGGCCGAACCTGGCGTTGAGCGTGGCCATCGCGTGGCCGCTCGCGCTCGGGGCCATCGCCACCCTGGCGGCGCTGCGTCGCGCCGAACGAATGGACCTCGTTGGTTGAAGTCGCTGGAACGTTGCAGCTGTCTCTTTCCCCGGAGGACAACATGAGAAGCACTTCCCTCGCAGTCATCTGCTTCCTGGCGTCGGTCACGTTGGCGGCAGACGCACAGCCCGCGACGGTGGTCGACATCGCCGTCGGCTCGAGTGACCACACCACCCTGGTCACCGCGCTCAAGACCGCTGACTACGTCCGTTCACTGCAGAACGCCGGTCCGTTCACCGTGTTCGCGCCGACGAACGCGGCGTTCGACAAGCTGCCCAAAGGCACGCTGGAAGGCTTGATGAAGCCCGAGAGCAAGGACGCGCTCCAGAACATCCTCAAGTACCACGTGGCGGTGTCCGTCTACGAAGTGCGCGCCATGAAGGAAGGCATGAAGCTGGGCGTCGCCAACGGCGCCAACGTCGTCTTCCACGTGAAGGACGGCAAGACGTACGTGAATGACGCGCAGATTCTCGGGTCCGCCCGCGCCGGTAACGGCATCGTGCACATCGTCGACGGAGTCCTCCTCCCTCCGACGAAGTGACGCTCCTCGCGGACGTGTCGTTCAGCCCCCGCTGCGAAAACGCCTGGGGTTCTTCACGAAGCGCTCCTGGTCGGCGACGAAGCGGGTGAGCGCCTTCTCGAGCGTGACCTTCGCCTTCGTCAGCGGCCCGCGCCCGAGTGGCCAGGGCCAGTACGAGTTCGGGCTCGAGCCCGCGAGGCGAGCAGAGACGATCAAGTCCGCGCTCCGCTCACCCGGGTCGAGCGTGCTGACGACGCTCAATTTACCCTTCGAGAAATGCAGCTCGCGCCGCGTGGAATCCTTCCGTTCCTTGAAGCCGTGCGGACCGAGCACGCGCCGGAACACCTCGCGACCGACACGCAGCACGTCGACCTTCGCCTGTCGTTCGACGTCGTCGATGAGGAGCACGTCGACGGCCTCGGTCAGCGCCTCGCGTTTGCCGGGCACCGCGTCGAGCGGAGAAGCGGCGAGCCCGGTCACCAGCGTCTTCTTGCTCGTGCGCTGAAAGCCGCCTTTGTGCTTCGCCAGAAACGCGGGGATGCCGGCCCGTTCGAGGCGAGCGCGAACGGCTCCTCCGCAGATGAAGAGCCAGCCAGAGTGTGGCCCGTGCTGGAAGACGTTGAAGGTCTCGAAGTCGCGTCGCCACACCTTGCCGCTCTCGACAGGCGCGAGTGCCAGCAGCGCGTCGAGCCAGTCGAGCCAGGCGTCGACGCGTCGTCCCCGCCAGTCGAACCACATCGAGAGCCTGTCTCTTCCGAGGATGAAGGTCGGACCGTTGGGGTCGGCGCTGCGGAACACCACCTGCCAGAAGCTCTTCTTCTTCAGCCACACCGCGACTCTTCCGAGCGGGTCTTCGCCGAGCGGACGGTCGGTGTTTCCGACCGAGTACGTGTCGAAGCGGTGCCCGTCGCGCGAGAGCAGGTCCCACACCTTCGCGAGCTTCGAGACGACCGAGAAGCCTTCGAGCTCGAGGTGAATCTCGTCGTCCATGTCGCTCCGATGTTAGCGGCTCAGAGTGAGCGCAGGGCGTTGGTGATGGGCTTCCAGTCGTTCTTCTTCAGCTCGGTGAAGGCCACGCGCACGTGTTGGGCCTCGGCGCCTTCCACCAACTTCTTCGCCGCGCCGACGAAGCGCTCCACCTCAGTGAGCGGCAACTTCAGCGAAACGAAGGCGATGTCTTTGCGCAGCTGGACCTCGGGCGGTTTGCGTCGTTGCAGCAGTCGCAGCGACGAGGCGCGCTTGTTCTTCAACCAGCTCGAGAACACGTCGCGAGGCGCTGCCGGGAGCGGTTGCGCGGCGGCGAAGTCGATCGACGTGGCGTTGAACTCAGCCTCGAACTCGTCGGCGAGCAGCGCCAACAGCCACGAGAGCCGCTCGACGTCGTCGAAGGGCTTGCCGGCGGTGAACTCGATGACCGCGAACTTCTCAGTGGCGCGCTGCGGCTTCGGCTTCGTGCGCAGGGTCGTGAGGTCGAGGCTCGGGAAATGGCGCAGGGCCTTGCGGAGCTCGTCGTCTTCTCCTTCGAGCTCCGGTTGATCGCTCGAGAAGCGCTCGAGCGTTTTGGGCAGGCTCGCCAACGCTGCGTGCAGCTGGTGTGGCTCGCCAATCATCAGCTCGACGAAGTGTTTGCTGTCGCGCGGTCGCGAGACGCGCACTGCTCCGAGCTCGACACGAAGTACGCCGCTGGCTTCGAGTCTTTCCCACGTTGAAGCGTCGACTGCTTCCCTCGCGCCGAAGCCGTCGAACGCAATCTCTTCGAGCCGCGGCAGCTGACGCTCGAGGAGACCGAGGTCACGCGGGCCGCGAAGGACGACGCGCTCGAGCGCCGAGAAGCGGCTCAACACCTCGAGCGAAGCCGCCTGCGAGTACAGCTGCAGCGACTCGAGGCGAGGTGTCGGCTCGAGCTCCGCGAGCCTGGTTACCTCCGGCGCGTCGAGGAAGAAGTTCAAGCGGCGCACGCGCGCGAAGTTTGGGTGAGCGAGCGCTTCGGCGAGCGGAACCCACGAGCTCGGCCAGCCTTCGAGCACTTCGACGGTGCGCCACTCGGGTCGCTCGAAGAGCGCGCGCAGTCGGTCTTCCGCGTCGTACTGCGCGAGCCCGACGTTCATCGCCCACGCGAAGCCGCCGCGGAAAGTCGGTGGCAACGATGCCCGTTGCCCGGTCGCGTTGCAGCACCAGTCGGCGAGCGGACCCATCCACGTGCGCCAGTGTTTCTTGTGGAGCGCGCGCATGCGTACCTCGGACGTGCGCGAGGGCGGACTGAGCTGGAGCGAGATGAACTCTCCGCGTGGGTCGCCGTGCTCGGTGAGCCAGTCGGCGTACACCGCGCGCAGGCTCACGTCGTCGGGGTTGGCGTAGACCGCGCTGAGCAGCTTCGCGCCGTCCTCCGTCAGTTTCGCGTCGCGTGCGTGAGGCGCTTCGAGCTGCGCGAGCGCTGCTTCGTCGGCTGCGCTGAGGACCGGCGCCTCGAGCGCCGCGAGGCGTTGCAGCGCGGTGGCCTCGAGGGACTGCACCGTCGTACGCCACGACTGCCCCTTCGAACGGCTGGTCTGCGCCTGCAGCACGGCGAGCTGCCGCGTGTCCTTCAGTCCGACGAGACGGCGGAACACCGGCATCCACAACTTGCGCGAGGCGAGCGACGCGTAGTGGCCGCGATCGACCTGACGCGCAAACTCAGCAGCCACACGCGGGTCGTCGACCTTCGCGAGCGCGTGCACCAACGGGAGCGCCTGCTGCCACGTCCCGGGCCAATCGGTGGCGAGCACGCGGCCGAGTTCGAGTGCATCGTTGCTCCGCACCAGGGCGATGCACTGCTTCACGCGCTCGGGCACGGAAACGGCGACGACCGGGCCGGCTGCTCTGACGAGCTGCGCGCTGACGGCGTCGATGAGCTCCGCGATGCGCGGGTGCCGCACCTTCTTCCACGCGACGAGCAACGCGGTGAGCTTCTCGCGCTCCGTCTTCGCGGTGAGCACGCGCTGCAGCACTGGCTTCATTCAGCGAGCGCTCGCGCAGAACGGAATGAACTCGCCGCCGCTCGTCCCGGTGATGAACGCACGCACGCGGTACCAACCGGAACGATCGACCTTGAACGCCGCGTTCGGCAGCTCGCCCTTCTCGTGCAGCTTCCAGCCCTCGTCTGCGAAGCGCACGTCGCGCTCGTCGAGCCACACCTTCCCCTGCGCAGCTGGACTCACGACGGTCACGGTCTCTCCAACGCGCGCCGCGATGATCTTGAACACCGCGCAACCGTGGTCGCGGCAGTCCTCGGCGCGCGGCTTCACCTTGAGGAAACCGAGATTGCCCGGAGTGCATTCGAGCGACTTTCCGACGTATTCGCTCCACGGCGGCACGTCGGACGAGCTCGCCTTCCACGCTTCGAAGCTGTCGAGCGTCGAGCGCGGACGATCTTTCGCGGTCGCGATCATCACCGCTGGACCGAGCAACAGCGCACCGAAGACGATTCGCAGCAGCAACGACGTGCGCAAACTCGAACGCGCCTCGGCGAACGCCTTCACACCGGCATCGACCGACTGCTCGAGCTTCGCGGTGTGCTTCTTCAGTCGTTCCAGCCACGCGGGCGGCAACCGCACGAGATTGTCGGCCTCGCAGTAGGGGCAGCGGGCTCCGAGGGCGTCAGCGGCGACGTACAGCGGAGCGCCGCAGCTGCGACAGCTCGCGCTTCCTGCGGTGCGTGAAGGCGCAGCCGCGAGCGCTGCCTGCAGACCGCCGAGCTTCACGACGCGCTGTCGTGCCCAGCCGGAAAAGAGGAGACCGAGAACCACGACTCCGAGCGGGAGCGCCATCGTCAGCGCGACCTGCTGGCTCTGCGGCAACACGTCGAACGGGTTGGCGTGCAGGGCGTGGCCGATGGCGTTCGTCGCCGCGAGCGCGAGCGCAGAGCCGACGCACATCCACACCGGGAGGCCGAGCGCCCAGAACCACGCCGACTCGGTGAAGAAGAAGATGCGCCACAGCGGGCTCGGCTCGGTCCCCAGCGACGCGTAGAGGCGATGCGCGGCCTCGCGCGTGTGCTCGGCGGCGGCGTGCGCGTCGCGCAACGCGCGGTGCTCGGGCGGCACCTCGACCGGTTGCTGGCACGCGGGGCAGGGCACCTGCTCTCCCGGCGCAAGCGGGACGTGGCTTCCGCAGTTGCGGCACTGCAGCGGGTTCAAGCTGGGCACGCGGCTCACCATATAGAATCGGAACGTGAGCGCTTGCAGAAGCTGCGGAGCTGATTGGGACCGCGGTGCATGGAAGTGGAACTGCCAGGAATGCGGCGGCGGCGCGTTGGTGAAGCCCTGCGAGTGTTTTCAGAGCTGCGGCGCCTCGTATTCGCGCGCGGTGATGGACTCGAACGACTTCCGGCGCTCGCATTGGAATGGTGGCTGCGGCGCTCCGATTCAGGAGCTCGTCGATCGATGGAAGCGGGTCATCGACACGCTCGAGAAGAGCAACCACGGCCCGCTCGTCGTCGAGGAACTCGTGAAGTGGCCGACCTCGACCGACGCGTATTGGGAACGAAATCCGGACGGTCCGGCGCGGTTGCACGTGCTGCGAGATGAGCTGGCCGAGAACGGAATCACGCTCCCGGCGCGGGTGCTCGCCAGCGCGTTGTTCATGGTTCACGGGACACGCTGATCAGCTGGTCATGAAGTCGAGGGGTCGTGACTTTCGTGGTCTTCTTGGGTCGTGCTTTCTCTCGTGCTCGCACTCTCGCTCTCGGCGACTGATCAGCCCGGAGTCGAGTTCATCGACGACGTGCGCCCCATCTTCGAACTGGTGACGTGTCAGGCGACTCCGAGCGGCCTCGACGCGACGGTCGTCGACACGTGGTGCACGAAGCAGAAGCGCCGCTACGAGCGCTTCACCTCGAAGTGGGGAACGAAGGCCAACGCGTTCCTCACGCCGCACAAACCCGCCGGACTGCCGACGACGCTCGTGTATCCGTTCGGTGGTGGCGACCTGATGTCGGCGCTGCAGATTTTCCCCGAGGCGCAGGAAGTCACCACCATCTCGCTCGAGCTTGCGGGTGACCCGCGCCGGTGGAAGTCGCTGAGCGACGCGAAGGTGCTCAAGAAGTCGCTCAAGGTCATCGCCGACGTCAGCGAGTCCACGCTCATCAACAACGACTCGGTGTCGGAAGAGATGTCCGACGCGCAACGCGGCGAACTCCCCGCTCAGCTCTCGATGCACCTCATGGGTCTCGCGCTCGCTGGCCAGGAGCCGGTGTCAGTGCGCTTCTTCCGCCTCGAGAAGGACGGCTCGCTGCACTACTTGAACGCCGAAGACATCGACGCGCTCGACGGCAAGAAGGCCAGGAAGCTCAACGACGAGTGGAAGAGTCCCGACTTCTCTCCGGCCTTCGCGAACGTCGAGGTGCAGTTCGTGCCGAAGGGGCAACCCGATGCGACGCGCCGCGTGCATCGCCACTTCGCCGCCAATCTCGCGAACAAGAAGCTGCCGCCGGGGTTGATGGCGCACCTCACCGCGAAGGGCCGCGTCACGACGATGACCAAGGCCGCGAGCTATCTGTTGTGGGACGGCGGGTTCAGCAAGCTGCGCGACTGGATGACGGCGAACACTGCGTTCATGGTCGCTGATTCAACCGGCATCGCGCCGTCGGTCTGGAAGGAGAAGGGCTGCACCGTCGAGGCGTTCGGCAAGTTCGAGAAGCCGTTCCTCGTCGAGGCGCAGAATGATCCGCACGTCGAAGAGGTGAAGGCGCTCTTCGTCGACGCCAGGAAGTTGCCGATGCGCTTTGGCTACGCCGACGGCACGGAAGACAAGAACGACCACATGGTCATCACGAAGTGCCCGACGTCGCGGAAGTCCGGACGAAAGTGATGCGCAGCGGAGAACCGACTCGGGGCGGTTCGCAGCGAGCAGGCAAGTGGCGGGCGCTCGTCTTCGCCGTGCTCCTTGCTGCGAGCGCGGCTTCGGCTGGGAAGTTCAAGAAGCACGAGGGGCCCGAGAAGCTCTCGCTGTTCGACTCGCAGGGAGATCTCACGACTGATCTCTGGGGTCCGAGTGACGCCACGCTGCAGCAGCAGATTGATCAGCTGATCAGCGCGCGCCCGGTGTTCGCGAAGGCGCTCGCCGACGAGCAGTTCTCGATGGTGATGGTGGACCTCACCGACCCTTCGCGACTCGCGACGGCTGCGGTGCGACCCGACTGGGAGACGTTTCCCGCCTCGCTCGGGAAAATCGCGATTCTCCTCGGCACGGTCGACAAGGCGCGCGCGAGCGATCCCTCGCAGCTGATCAAGCTGAAGCCGTCGATGGATCGCATGATCAAGGCGTCGTCGAACGAAGACGCGTCCGCGCTCTTCACGTGGACCGGGCACGAGTCGATCGTCGCGTCAGTCGCGCGTCACAAGCTCTACGACGAGAAGACCGGCGGCTTGTGGTGGACGCCGTCGGCTCCGTTTCCGAAGAGCCCGAAGGAAAAGCTGCGCATCTCAGCGACTGCGCGCCAGGTCGCGCGCTACTTCCTGATGATGGAGCAGGGGAAGCTCGTCTCTCCCGACGACTCGCGCTTCATCAAGGCGGTGTTTCACAACGCGGGGCTGGCGCTCTTCTCGAAGGGAATTCAGAAGCGCTTCGGCGACACCGACTACTACGGCAAGCCCGGCATCCTCGAGAAGGAGATCGCCGAGGGCATGCTCATCGAAGCGCCCGGCGCCCGGTACATCGTCGCCATCGTGATGAAGGGGCTCGGCAAAGACGCTCCGGAATTTCAGGAACTCGGTCAGTCACTCCACGCGCTGATTCTCGAGCGCAACAAGAGCAACAAGAGCAAGAGCGGAGGCAACTGGTCACTCGAGCTCGACGCGAAGGGAATGCTCGCGCTCGCGCGTCCCGATGGAAGTGTCGCGTTGCCGCTGAAGCCGTTGGTGCGCGTGACGAGAGAAGGCGTCGCTGAGGACGCCAGTGAAGCGAAGTGGACTCGCACCGACGCCGGCGTCTTCAAGACCACGCTCACCACGCGCGGCTCGAAGTGGGAACTCGAAGCGACTCCGAGCGGAATGAACGCCGCGCTCACCTGGACCGCCGACGGCTCGGTGGATGCTGCGTCGCTCGAATTTCCGCACACCGCGAAGACCGCGCGAATGCTCGACGCTGCGTATCGACAACGTGCAGCACCCGTGCGGACGGGAACATTCTCTCCGCAGGTCGCGTGGCTCGACGACGTCACGCTCGTCGGTCACGCCCAGGGCCTGACGGTGACGAAAGACACGCTCACACTCGACGCAGAAGTCTCCGGAGCGCATCCCTTTCGTTCGTGGAGTGAGTGCGTCGTCGAGCCGACCGGCAAGCCCATCGTGACGCGGCCTCCGCTGCTCGAGCAGAGCGCGCGCGTGGTGAAGGCTGGAGAACGCACCTCGCTCTCGCTGCAGTTCTTCCCGCAGACGCCGTGGGTGCCGGTGGTGCTGCGGTACCCGAACGGATTTCGCGGCGCGTTCGTGCTCACCGACCACGGAGACCAGGTCAGCAGCACTCGCCTCGGCGCGCTGATGTACGGCAAGGCGACGTTCAAGGATGCGCTGGTGGGTCGTGGAGGAAAGAAGGGCTTCGCGAATCACGGCCTCACGCTGACCAAGGTCGTCTTCGCGTACACGACCGAGGGCTACGCGCGGCAGCTCGATGAAGATCCGAAGGTCGCAGAGCTCTACGACGCGCTGGTGAAAGACGGCATCGAGCTCGGCTCGCACTCGGCTTCGGGAGACCCTGATTCGGTCGAGCGCACCACGAGTGGACTCCAACAGCTCGCCAAATGGTCTCCGAGCACGTGGATCGATCATCAGCCCACGACGAACTGCGAAGCGCTCACCAACAAGGGCCGCGACGAGACGCTGAAGATTCTCGCCGCCCAGAACTTCCGCTACGCGTGGAGCGGCGAAGAGACGCGCGCGGGAAAAGAGCTCAACCTCTTCCAGCCCTCGTCGATGAAGCCGGTGAGCAGCGTGCTGTACCAACACCCGCTCACGGGCTCGCTCTGGCTCTTTCCTTCGCGGTGGATGGCGCTGCCGAAGGAAGAGTTCTTCGAGCGGCTCTCGGCGAAGTCGCTCGAGAAGCTGGAAACCGAGCGCGGGCTCGTCATCGCGCACACCTACCTCGACATCTTCATCGAGGGCTCCGCGACGCGGCTCGATCAATGGTCGCTGCTCGAGAAGATTCCCAACGGCTACGCGCTGACCGCCGAGGCAGACGAAGCGTTCGAGCGACTCGCCAAACACCAGAAGCAGGGGAAGTTGTGGGTGACGACGCTGCGCTCGCTCGGAGACTTCATGCGCGACGTCGATCAACTCACCTGGCGCATCGAGGGCAGCACGGTGATCCTCACCAGCGCGAAAGCCATCAAGGGTGTCTCGCTGCTGAAAGAAGACGGCACCGTGGAGGTCGTCGACGTCGTCGAGGGTGAAACGAGGATCCGGTGGTGATGCGACGACGGCTGGCGCTGCTGTGTCTGTTCGCGTTCGGTTGCCCTCCCACGGTCGACCAGTCGGTGCAGTTCTGTGTCGACCAGACGCGCGCGCACGGCGCCTTCCTCGAGCGCTGTGGGGCGTTCGCGTCGGCCGAGGCGTTCTCGCTCCATGCGGTCCCGTGCACGCCCTCTCCCCATCTGCGCTTCGACGCGTCGCGGGCCGCGAAGTGCCTGCAGTCGCTCGCCACCGTGTCGTGCTCCACGTCGGGCTTCGACTGCGATGGTGTCTTCGAGGGGGTGCGCAGCGAAGGCGAGAGCTGCTTCGAGGGCGAATGCCTTCCGGGCCTCGTCTGCGATTTCGCCGCGACGTGCCCCGGCCAGTGTGTTCGCCCGGGCGGCGTTGGCACGCCCAGCACCAACGGGTGCGAGTCCGGCGCCGCAGACCACGAGGGACTGTGTGTGCCCACCGTGGCCGAGGGCGGCAGCTGCTTCACGCCTGATGCTTCCGTCTCGTCGCTGCCGTGCGAGCGAGGCGCGCTCTGCACGGTGAACGGAACCTGTGCCCTGCTCGTGCGCGCCGACGCGGGTGCGTATTGCCAGCCCGACCTCGGGTTGAGCTGCGGCGAAGGAACGGAGTGCATCGGCGATGGCTGCGCGCCGCTGCCTCGGCCCGGTGAGACGTGCGCCGGCTTCCGCCAGTGTCAGGCCGACCTCTCGTGCGTCGGCAACGTGTGCGTGGGCGCGGCCACCAGCGGAGCGCTCTGCGAAGCCGACCGCGAATGCCGCGCGTCGCTCTTCTGTGGCTTCGACGAAGGCGCGACGGTGGGCAACTGCATGCCGCGCATCGAGGAAGGCAACGCCTGCTTCGTCGGTGCGGAGCAGTGCGAGGTCACGCTGACCTGCGACCTCGAGGGAACGGAAGCCGACCGACGCGGCCGTTGCCAGCTGCGCCACCCACGCGGAGCGAGCTGTCGACGCGTCGCCGACCCCAACGTCTGTGCGCACGGTCTGTTCTGCAACGCGACGGCGCTCGAGCCCGAGGGCACGTGTGTCGACCTGAAGACGCGGGGGCGCTGCGAGACGTCGGTCCAGTGTCAGAGCGGTTGGTGCCAGGAAGACGGCGGCTGTCTGCCCTCGTGCCTGCGCCCCGTTCCGTGACCTCCGGTGGACGTCGTTGCTGGCGAGACGAGACCTCCGTGGTGAGGGACCAGCGACTTCACGTTGCTCCCGGCGCACTGGAGCGGCACGCTCGCCCGCGGCATGGACCTCGAAGCCCACCTGCGTCACCACCCCGATGACGAGAAGACGTGGGCGGTCTACGGCGACGTCCTCGAGAGCAAAGGCGACGTTCGCGGCGAGCTGATTCGGCTCGAGCAACTCGCGAGCGGCCAGAGCGAGACCGACGCGAAGCGCGAGAAGACGCTCAAGTCCATCGCGGCGCTGGTGACGAAGCACAAGAAGACGTGGTCCGGCGACGCACCTGGTGAGTTGCGCTGGAAGCACGGCTTCGTGGTGGGCCTCGCGACGCGGTGGACCGAGGAGAGCGCTGAATCGCTTCCGCGTTTTCTCGCGTCCGACCACGCGCGACTGCTTCACACGCTCGCCATCACCGGCTTCGGTGAACAAGAGGACGCGTTCGACGAAGAAGAGTTCGACGAGGAGAGTGGCGTCGCGATCAGCACCGTCGACGCCGCCATCTCGCACCCCGCGCTGAAGGCCGTGCTCGCGCTCGACCTCTCGCGCGTCATCACGCTGAGCTTCGCGTACTGCCAGATGGGGGAAGCCGGCATCGAATTGCTCGCTGCCGCGCCCGCGCTCGGTGGCGTCGAGCAGCTCGACCTCCGCTACAACTTCATCGGCGCGAAGGGACTCGCCCGGCTCCTCGACGCGAAGTTCCTTCCTTCGATGCGTGTGTTGCATCTGCAGGCCAACGCGATTGATGCGAAGGCAGCGAAGGCGTTCACGTCGGCCGTGTTGCCGAAGCTCGAAGCGCTCGACCTGCGTCAGAATCCGCTCGAACCGGCCGGAGCGAAGGCACTCGCTACAGCTCCGTTTCTCTCGCAACTCAAGCGACTCGATCTCGCGCGTCACGACGTCGGAGCCGCCGGAGCGAAAGCACTCGCCGCCGCTCCGCTCGCGCCATCACTCAAGACCTACTGGAGGGCTTTGCATGCCGACCCCACCCCGTGGCCAGGCGAAGGTGAAGTCGAAGACGACGACGAAGGTGACGAAGGAGACCAGGCCGAAGACTGAGTACGCGGCGCTCCGCGACCGGTTCTTCGAGCTGAGCGCGTCCAAACAGAGAGACGCCAAGTTCCTCGAGCAGGTCGAGGCGCTCGAGACGCCGGGCATCGCGCGCGTCGATGGCCTTCCCGTCAGCGCGTGGCCGACGAAGCGCTTCAAGGCGGTGCGCTTCTTCGACCCTGACGTGCTCGACCCGAAGTTGCGCGACGTCTTCGCACGGCCGCTTCCGCACGTCCCGCACCTCGCCGCGGCCTTCATCGACCCGGCCGACCTCTCGTTCCGCAACTTCGAGAACATCGTCGGCCTCGATGGCTTCTTCGGAGAGACGAAGCTCTCACTCGGGAGCCGCTCGCGCTTCGGCAAGAAAGACGTCTACGCGTTCAGCCTCGACGCCAGCGATGAGGTGAAGGCGCGGCTGTTGCAGCTCGATTCGCTCGACCTCTACGCGACTCCGCTCAATCGTGGCTCACGCGGTGGGCAGCGCTTCATCTTCCATTCCGCCGAGCTGGCCGACGCGCTCACCGTCGCGGTGAAGCAGGGGCTTCAGCCCGGCGGCGCCGCCAGCACACACGGGCTCGGCAAGTCACTGCTCGGCGGCTTCGTGCACGTGAACCCGGTGTTCCGCTGCAATCGCTTCGAGCCTGACGACGAGAAGTTCCATCAGCACTTCGACACGCCGTACTTCGACCCCGCGCGCAAACACGTCAGCCGATGGACTCTGCTCCTCTACCTGACTGGTGGAACGGGAGAGCCCTCGCTCTCGGTCGAGGGCGAAGAGGTGCTCGGCAAAGTCGCGCCGTTCACCGCGGTGGTGCTCAATCAGAAGTACGCGCACGAAGGCAGTCCGTACGTCGATGGCCGCAAGGTCTTCCTCCGCACCGAGCTCATCTTCGAAGAGACCGACCTCGAGCATGACCCGCGCATCGCGCAGACCTTCGCGAAGGCCGTGTATCTGACGGGAGAGAGCGTGTTCGCGCCCGAGCTCGAGCGCTTCGCCGAAGCTGCATACAACCGCGCCGCCGCGTCGCACTGGCGCGCGAAGGTGCCCGACGTGAAGAGCGAGCCGCTGCTCCACAAGCGCTTCCGCGGGCTGTCCTTCGTCACCAACGGCTACGACTGGTGGTTCCCTGCGGTGATGGATGTGAAGGAGGCAGCGGCGTTGGCGCTGGTCGACTTCTTCAACGCCGAGGTCGCGGGCAAGCCGTTCCGAGCGCAGTGCGAGTCGAAGCCCACGACCGCCGCTCCGCCCGAGGTGCTGAAGAACGCGAAACCCGTCGACGCAGTGGGCACGCTCGACAAGGCGCTGCTCTTCCCCGCGCCGGAAGAGCCGAACGACGCCTGTTGTCCCTTCCATGCGCCGAACTTCGACCCCACGCGCCACACCGAAGTGCTCGACCTCTATTGCGCAGCGCAGACCTTCGCGCGTGAGCGCATCTTCCCCGCGCCGGTGATGGTGATGGGCGAAGAGGTGTTGCTCGACCCGAGTCGCTTCGTCGTCGAGGCCGACCGCGTGCACGTGTTGTCGGACAAGCGCCTCGCTCCGGTGAACTTCGCCGCGTGTTGGAACTACGGAGGCTCACCCGAGGCGTACGTCGGCGTCGAGGCGCGCGTGACGACGCTCCAGCCCCTCGTTCCTCCGATGCTCTTCTCGCGCGAAGGAGACACCTGGCACCTGCGCCTCGACTTCTTCCGCAACGACTGGCTCGTGAAGAACCAGGTCGAGCAGGTGCCCGTGCCTTCCATCGGCGCGGTCGACCCGAACGACGCAGAAGAATGGGACTGGGACAGCGAAGACGGCGAAGCGCAGCAGAGCTGGCTGGACGCCGCGCAGAAGGTCGAAGCGAAGGTGAGGAAGTCGGCTCCGAAGGCGAACACGTGGTGGGGCGCCGACTCGCCGCTGCTGCGTGAGCTCAACTCGTATCGCCGTCTCGGTCAGCGCTGAACACTGCCCTGGAACCGACAGGTCGATTTCGTGCCCGAGTCATCGACTTGCTTTTGGGCACGAAATCGACATGTGGACGATTTCGTGCCAGAAGAACCTGATGCGTTCCGGGCACCAAAGCGACGAGGGCTTCATCGGGCGAGCACGTGAGCGCGCCGAGTTTGTTGCATTGTTTCAGCGCAAGGGCGCGTCACTGGTCACCTGTCTGGGTCGACGGCGCATCGGCAAGAGCCGCTTCATCGCCGAGTGTGCGCGCCAGGCCGACCTCTTTCTCTCGTTCAGTGGGCTCGCGCCGCGCGAGGGCCTCGGAAAGCAGGAACAGCTTCTGGCCTTCGCTGAACAGCTCGCGAAGCAGACCAAAATGCCGCGCGTGGCGCTCGACAGCTGGCCGACTGCCCTTCGACTCCTCGACAGTCAGTTGCCCACGACTGGCTCGGTGGTGGTGGTTCTCGACGAGATCTCGTGGATGGCGATTGGCGATCGCGACTTCGCAGGCCACCTCAAGACCGAGTGGGACGAACGTCTCTCGAAGCGTCGCGGGCTGATTCTCGTGCTGTGCGGCTCGGTGTCGTCGTGGATCGAGGAGAACATTCTCAACAGCACCGGCTTCGTCGGCAGGTGCACCTGGCAGTTTCACTTGAAGCCGTTGCCTCTCGACGAGTGCGCAGCTTTCTGGGGCACGCGCTCGTCACGTGTGAGCGCCGCCGAGAAGTGGCGCATGTTGGCCGTCACTGGCGGGGTTCCCGGCTACCTCGAGCAGGTGCTGCCATCGAAGACCGCCGACGAGAACGTCGAGCGGCTCTGCTTCAACCCGAGCGGCATGCTGTTTCACGAATGCCGACGAATCTTCCACGACATCTTCAGCCGCCGCGCTGGCGCCTACGAGGCAATCGCCGCGACCCTCGCCGCTGGGCCCAGAACGCTGCAGGAAATTGGTGACGCCCTGGGCCGCGAGCGCGGCGGTTCGCTCGGAGATGCGTTGCGCGACCTCGAACTCGCAGGCTTCTTGCGCCGCGATGCGTTCTGCGACCCCCTCACCGGGAAGACGCGGCCTCGGGAGCACCGCTACCGCGTCTGCGACCCGTATCTGCGCTTTCACCTCAAGTACGTCGCGCCGAACGAAGAGCGCATCAACAAGGGGCTGTACCAACACGCATCATTCGAGAGGCTCGAGGCGTGGGACACCATCATGGGGTTGCAGTTCGAGGCGCTGGTGCTCGACAGCCAGGAAGTGCTCTTCAAGCGCCTCGGGCTTGCCAATCGCGCGGTGCTCAACGCCGGGCCGTATGCGCAGGGCAAGACCCTGCGACGTGAGGCGTGTCAGATCGACTTCCTCATTCGCACCCGGGAGTCCCTGTACATCGTCGAGCTGAAGTGCCGACGTGTGGTCGGCGTCGATGTCATCGCCGACGTGAAGCGGAAGATCGAGCGGCTCAAGCTGCCGAAGGGGCAGTCGTTTCGAGCCGTGCTGGTCCACACAGGCAAGCTCGACCCCGCGGTCGAGGAGTCGGACTACTTCGACGTCATCATCAACGCCGACGAGTGGCTGAGCTGACGCCGCTCGCCCGACCGCTCGACCCGAGACTTCGACCGCTCGCCCACTCGCCCCCGCCCCACGCGGCGCCGCCGGTCAACGTGGCGACCATGAACGCTCCCGTGGCTCCGAAGCTCATCAGATCAGCCGACGAGTCGGCTGGGGCAGTCATCGATGGCACCGCGCATTCCGCCGACGAGCTTCGTGAAGCAGTCACGCGTCCTCACGAGTTGCTGCAGCTCGTGCTCACGCAACGTGAGCGGCTCTTCACGTCCGTCGCGCGCGCCTCGAATCTCTGGTGGCTCGTCGGAGCGATGTTGCTGGGCACCGCTCTCTACGCGGTCCCCTTCGGCGTCGTGCTCGACGGGCTGCACTTCTGGAAGGTGCCGGCGCTGCTGCTCGGCTCGGTCGCCATCTGCGCGCCGTCGCTCCACGTCGTGGGAGCCTTCGTCGGCACGCGCCTCTCGCTCCCGCAGACGTTGAGCCTCAGTCTGCTCATCTGCTCCGTCGCCTCGCTCTTCACGTTCGGCTTCTTCCCCATCATGTGGTTCCTCGGAGCGACCGTCGGAGACGGGGCGACCGCGCGCGCCCTCGCCGGCTTGTTGCTCAGCGTCTCGGTGCTCGCGGGCGTCGCGCACTCGCTGCGCTCCCAACACGCCGTCGGAAGACTGCGCGAGTTCCGCGGGCCGCTGACGCCGCTCTTCTTGCTGTGGACCGTGCTCTTCCTCTTCATCACCTGGCGGCTCGCGCTCGTGCTCGACCTCGGAAGCAGCACGTGAAACGCATCGTCTTCACGCTCATCGCAGCCGCGGGCGCGTACGGCTTTTCCATCGGCTGCGTGCACTCGCTGCGGTACGGCGTACACAACGTCATCAAGTTCCCGCTCTTTCTTCTCGTCACCGCGAGCGTCTGCGGACTTGCGTATTTCGTCGTCGCGAGCGCGTTCGGAGCGGGCCTCAAGTTCGCGCAGGTGCAGACGCTGAGCTTCTCGTTGTTCCGCGACGCGTCGGTGTTGCTCGCGAGCTTCGCGACGGTGAGCCTGTTTCTCTCGCTCGCGCTGCAGCGGCCCGACGCGAAGGGCCTTCACGAGTACCCGCTCTTCATGGCGGCGAACGTGGTGCTCATCGGGTTCTGCGGAGTGGTCGCGTTGCTCCGCCAATCGCGCGACGTGCTCACGTCGACCACGCTGACGCGAACGCGCGCCGGTGTGCTCGTCGCCTGCTGGCTCGCGCTCTCACTCTTCGTCGGCAGTCAGGCGGCGTGGTTCTTCCGGCCCTTCTTCGGAGTCGCCACCATCAGCGCCGACGCGACGCCGTTCTTCCTGGGCACGCAGCCCGACTTCCGCGGAGCGACGAGCTTCTACGAGGCGCTGTGGGACCTGTTCGATCCGCCGAACGAAACGCGCATCGAGTTCGAGCGCGTCACGGACTGATCACGTCGAGGAGGACCATCGTTCAGCGCAACAACGTGCCCAGCAGCGACACCCGGCTTGTCAGTTCCCCGCAGTGACGAGCGACTCCGCCGAAGCGACGTTTCTCGCAGCCGTTGGCTGCGTCATTGGCGTGATCGCGACCAGCAGCAACCCTTTCACGGCAGGCGCCTCTCCGGTCTTGGTTGGAGTCGCGATCGCGCTCGCAGCTGGCGGTCGATGTCGTCGGTGGCCCAATTCCTGTCGCTCTCACGGTTGTTGATCGCCGGCTTCGTGTTGGTGATGACAAGAAGGCGGAGCGCGTTCTGGATCAAGACGTCCTCGCGCTCGTGCGGAATCGTGTCGCTGCGGAAATCGGTCGACGGTCGTTTGCGGTTGGCGAGGGCGAAGCAATGCTGGTCGAGTTGCTCGAGTTCTCGTGGGACTGGGTACGAGTTCAGCTCATGGGGCTCGTCGCTCGTGCCGACGCTGGATTTCGCATGCGCGTCTCTTTTCGCGGACAGACCGCCATTTTTCATGGGGAGCGTTCGCGCCAGGAATCGTCAGCCCTTCAGCTCATCGCCGACCAGCTCGAACTCGCGATGGACGACGCGATGCGCTCTCTTGGCGAGTGGTCGGGTCTGGCGCCACCAACTGGTCCTTGAACGCTTCACTCGTCTGTGTCGTGTGACGTCTCAACGCGACCCGCGGAGACCCGGAACCACTTCGTGTCTGCACCCGCGGCCTTCCGCACCAGCGCCGCATCCGTCGTCGTCAGCAACGTCTGCGCACCCGACTCGGCGAGGTAGTTCATCAAGAACGCGTTGCGCTCCGGGTCCAACTCGCTCGACACGTCGTCGAGCAGCAGCAACGGCAGAAACCCATTCTGCGCCGCGAGGTTTTCGATCTCCGCGACCTTCCACGCCAACACCAGCGCGCGGCTCTGCCCCTGACTCGCGTACGCGCGCGCCGACTTCTCACCGAGCGTGATGTCGACGTCATCCGCGTGTGGACCGACCGAAGTGAAGCCGCGCTCCACGTCGCGCGTCAGCCGTGCGTCGAGGCGCGACAACATGCGCTCCGCCAATTCGTTCTCCGACGCGGTGCCGAACGCGAGCCCGTCACCCAGATGCGCGGGCTCGTAGAACCAGGTCGCTTCCAATTCCGAGCGGCCGATTCGCTGAAACGCCGCGCGTGCGCGTTCTGACAACGCAGCCATCAACGTGCGACGACGCACCCACAGCCGCGCGCCCAGCTTCGAGAGCGTCGCGTCCCACGCCTGCAGGTGACTCATCGGCGCGCGGTCTTTGAGCAGCCGGTTGCGATTCTTCAGCGCGCGCCCGTACTCGCGGCTCTCGTCGAGATACGCGGGCTGCACGTTGAACACGCTGCGATCGAGAAACGCGCGCCGCCCATCGGGGCCGCCCTTCACCACGCTCAAGTCATCCGGAGTGAACGCCACCACCGACACGCCGCCGAAGTACGCCTCGAGCGACGACGCGCGCTTTCCGTCGACGAACGCGGTGCGTCCTCCGGGAATCACCTCGACCGAAATCTCTCTCTCCGCTCCGGCGATGAGGAACTTTCCGGTGACGCGCGCCTCGTGTTCTCCGAAGCGAATCAGTTCCTGCAGCTTGTTGGCGCGCAGCGGCTTCAACGTCGCGAGCAGGTACAGCCCCTCGAGCAGATTCGTCTTCCCCTGACCATTCTGCCCGACGGCGATGGTCGCGCGCGCCGATGGTTCGAGCGTCAGCGCCTCGAGGTTCCGAAAGTTCCGGTAGCTCAGCGAAAGCAGCCGCACAAAGCCCCTGGCTTCAGCGAACGAACGAACCCACCTGGAACACGCCGTCGTCGAGGAAGACGTGGAGCCGGAACTCGGTGCCTCCGTCTTCGATGCGCGTGCTCGACGTGAAGAGCTTGCCGCGCGTCTTGTCTTTGCGCGCCCAGGGGCGTCCGCCGTCGGGCTGAACGATTTCACGCCAGTCCATCGGGCGATTCACACCGCCGTCGGGGAACTTGTTGAGCAGCTTGCCGCTCTCATCCGTGTCCCACCGCGCGATGAAGAGCCCGTGCCTGGCGAGCGCCACCGGCCAGCCGCCGAAGTTCTCGTAGTCGACCACGCTGAGCACCGTGCCGTCGGAACTCCCCGGCAGTGGCAGCGCGAGCTGATAGCCGCCGGGGAGGGTGAAGATGCGGCCATCGGAATAGCCGACGCGACCCAGCGCGCTGCGCGCAGTGTCGAACCACACCTCGAGCGGCTCACCACCGGCGACCGCGAGCGGCCGACTCGACCACCGCGCGGGCGAGCCACCGAAGGTCCACTCGAAGACGTTGCGTGACGTCACGAGGTAGCCGCGCGCGCGACCGACGCCGGTGCCCAGCGGCGTTCGCTCGAGCGCGAGGCTGCGAATCGGCACCGACGGCTCGGGCTGCAGCTGCGGCGTGAGCTCATCTTTCGATTGGTCTCCCAGCGCGTCGAGCGGGTTCTCGAGGAAGTACAGCGCGTCGTCGGCCGCGATGACCATCGACAGCGCCCCACCGTCGGTGCCGTTGAACATCTCGCCGCCGATGCTGCGCTCGACCGGCTCGCCGGTCGACGTCACCAGCTTTGGCCCGAATTTCACTTCGCTCTTCTCTCCCACGTTCTCGTTGAGCGCGAAGCGCACCACCACGCCATCTCGCAGCACGCCCCAGCCTTCCGTGCCGTGAATCGCCGCGAACAGCTGCACCGCGCTCTTGCCCGAGAAGTCCGCGTCTTCATCGAGCCGTCGGAAACCCGCCGGGAGCTGCCCCGCAACCGGCGGCTGGTTCACCGCGCTGTAGCGGTCGGTGATGGCGACCAGTCGCTGTGAACGTTGTCCGTCGGCGAACACCGGCGCCACCGTGACGTCGAGGGGCACGCGCTCGAGGGTCAGCGGCAACAGCGTCGACAGCGTCTCGCCGAACCACACCTGCCCGTGGCGCCCGCCGACCGCGACGCCGCGCTGACCGGCTGCCGCGACGATGCCGAGGTTGCTCACGTTGCCGATGCTCAGCTGCCGCGGGTCGATGGGCAGGGTGAGCGGCTCGCTCAGACACGCATCACTCGGCACCACCGCGTTGCTCCCCGTGACGCGGAAGAGCGAGGTGGGAATCTCGGTCGCGCCCGCAGCCGGCGTGCCGATGCAGAACACCTCGACTCCCAGGCCATCGGCGGGCGGGAGCGGCGTGGCGCGCTTGAGCAGCCCGCCCTTGCACGGCGTGCAGTCGGGCCACGCCAGCTGGAGCGTGTGCTCGGCGCCGTTCAAGCCGACCTGCCAGGTCGAGAGCACGCTGTTCATCGGAGAGGTGACCGACTCGATGGCCATCAGGGTCCCGGAGCCGTTGAAGCGCAGCTGCGAGGTGGGCTCCCACGGGCCTCCGGGGAATTCGTCGAAGCCGCCGTCTCCGCGCGCCACCACCAGCGCGTTCTGCGTGAGAATGACGGCCTCGGTCTTCGGCGGGGTCGCCAGCGGCGGAGGCTCGCCCGCAAACGCGCCGCGCATCAGCACGCCGACGTCGATGGCGCCCGCATCGATGTCGAACGTTCTGCCGAACTGCAGATCCGTTCCGACGAGGACGACTTCCCCCGCGACCGGTCGCAGCATGCCCGGCTGCGGGCGCACGCCGTGGAGCAGCGGAAAGCGCTGATTGGCCGGCGGTGTGACGCGCAGCACGCGCGCCGCGTCCCCCGACACGCTCGACGGACCTGGCCCGCCGTCGATGGCCGAAAAGTAGGCGAGCTGAAAACCCGCGGGCACGCGCGGCGTCAGCCCGGCCAGCACCTGCGCTTCGACGCCCGACCCCGTGCCGAACTCGCCCCGGTAGAACACCGCGTCGTGCAGCTGCGCCATCGGCGGATTCGGAGCGGTGCGCAGCCCCTTCTCGACCGAGACCACGAAGCGACCGTCTTCCAGCCCTGCCATGAGCGGGCCGGGCGTCGAGGTCGCCGCGCGCGCGAGGAAGGTGATGGGGCGGTCGAGCGTCAGCGGGTGGAGCGTGGCGAACTCCTCGCTCGCGAAGACCGGCAGCTTCGCGTTCCCCTCGAAGCGCGGGCCCTCGTAGAAATACGGATGACAGACGTTGTCGGTGCCGCACACGTCGCCGGCCACGCACACCGCGTCGCGCACGCCGAGGCCCGCGTTGAAGTCACAGGGAAACGCGTTGCCCTTGTCGAAGAAGATGCCGGTGCACGCCGCGAAGAGCAGCGCTGCGCTGACCAGGCTGCGTGGTGAGCGAAGCGAGCGCAGGTGGCCCAAATCGAACCGACTGAGCAGAAGGCGCCGCATCACCAGAACCCTCCCGCGAACGCGAGGCCTGAAGGCGTCGGCACCAGGCGCAGGCTGATGCGGGTGCGCGCGTCGTCAGGCGGCATCAGCCACACGCCCAGCCCGATGAGAATCGCTCCCGCGGCCATCACGCCGATGCCCACGGCCTTCTGAATCGTCAGCGCGTTCTGTTGCTGCACGTAGAAGTCGCGCGGACGCAGGCTCACGCCGCTGCAGCGACCACCATCCGACACGCCGCCGGGGCAGAGCTCTTCGTTGAGCTGTGATTCCCGCGAGAGCGCCAGCACCTCGACCGCGCCACCCGAGAGCAGCGTCGCGGCGCCGACGACCAGAACGGTGAACGGCAACACGCGAGAGGGCGGCGGCGGCAGCGGAGACCCCGTCGCTTCCGACGCGGCGTACGGAATCAGGTCACGAATCGCCTCGAGCGAGCCGGCCAGCTTGCTCGAGCGGCTGGCGGTCGCCGACTTCTCGGTGTCGATCATCTGCAGCGTGAGCTGGTACGCGCTCCCGACGCGCGCCAGCTGACCGGAGAGCACGAAGCGCGCTGCCACCAACTTCGACAAGTCCACGCCGCACGCCATCGGGTCGCTCTCGCACACGCCGAAGAGCTGCCGCTGACGGTCCGCTCCGAGCAGCGTCTGAATGTCGCGCGGCCCGAGCACTTCGAAGAAGCCTCGGCCCGCGAGGTACGTCACCACCGCGTCGCCGACGGCTTGCGCCTCTTCAGGCGACACCTTCTGCGCGGTGAATTCGTTCACCACCAGGCGCGGCTTCGCGGACGGATTTGATGGCGCGGCTGGAGCGTCGGCGGCGGCCGCGCTCAACGCCAGGAGACACACTGCGACCGTGACTGACCGGGGCATGGCTGGACCGTACCTGAAGCAACACGCGACGCCCCGGAGAGTTGCGTTTTGCGCCACACTTTGCGTGCCCTTGAGTTTGCCGACCGACGAAGACTTGAAGCGCACGCTCGAAGGCGGCGCCGACGACCTCGAGGCCGCGCGGCTGCGTCTCGACGCGCTGGTGCCGGCCATCGAGAGCTGGCGCTGGCGCACGCGGGTGCGGGAAGTCGCCGACATCGCGCGCGCGGTGGTGCGCTCGCTCCCCGAGTTGAGGCCGCTGGTCGCGCGCACGCGCCGTCGCGCCACGGCGGAGAACTGGAACAAGTCGAGCAAGCTCCGCGCGCTGGTAGAACGCGTGCACGCGCAGTTGCTCGCGCTCGACCAGGCGGTCGTGTCTCGCGAATACGAGACGCTCGAGGCGCTGTTGCTCGCCACCGTCGGGCTGACGCGCAAGGTCGCCATTCACGAGCGCGAGACCGCGGCCGTCGAGGTGCTCGACGCCGAAGACCCGCTCGTGGCGCGGCTGCAGCGCTTTCAAGAAGAGGTGGCGAAGGTCTTCGGTCGCCCGCGCGGTGGTTCGCGCACCGTGGCCTTCACCTACGACGACCACGAGCGTCTGCGGCCGCTCTGGCGTGACGGAGAGAACGCGCTCGCCGAAGCGTGGGCGCGCATCGCGAAGGTGGACAGCACCGGAGGCGTCGAGCGGTGGCTCAAGGGCCGCGCGGCCGTCGCGCCACGGCAGTCCGCGCGCCTCAAGCGCAATGGCCCGAGCGTGCTCGCTGCGGCTGAGTTCTGGCGCTCGCACGCGCTGGCGCTGCGCACGCAGTACGTGACGGAACACTTCGCGCCGCTCCGCGTTCAGGAAGAGGAAGAGAGCGAGGCGCTCAAGTTCGTGTTGCTGCGCCACACCGACGGCGCGGCGGTGCTCGGTGAAGACGCGCGCGCGGCGCTGCTGATGCTGGCGCACGAGTTGATGGGCGGTGCGCCGGGCCGCGTGCCGCTGACCGGAGGAGTCACGCGCGTTCGCGAGTGGGCCGCGCTCGCCGACACGTTGCCGCGTGGTGACGAAGATTGGGTGAGGCTGCGCGAGTCGTTGCGCGTGGTGATGTCGCGCACGGTGTCTCCGGTGCTGCCGCCACTGAAACGCGTCGCCGGTGTTCCTCCCCGCAAGTTGGAGCAGACGCTGGCGGACTTCTTTCCTCCTCCCACGCGGACGTGAGAGAACGCCGCCATGAAGCGCGTGATCTTTCTGAGCGTGTGTGTCCTCTCTCTGGTGGCGGTTGGTGCGCCGAAGAAGAAGAAGGGGCCGCCGCCTCCGCCTCCGCCGGTGACCGAGCCGATGCCGAAGGTGAGCGAAGCGCTCGGAGACACGGTGCTCAACGGCATCGCGAACGCCACGAAGGTGCAGGTCTTTCGCGTCGCTGATTCGGGCGGTCTGCGGCCCGACCCCGCGAAGGCGATTCTGAGCGACTTCATTCGCGGCAACCCCGGCAACGAGCTCGACGCCAGGGCGCTCGAGGGCCTGCGCTCGATGCTCTACGACGACAAGAGTTACAAGTTCGAGAGCGACGTCGCGAAGTGCCGCTTCGTGCCGCACCTCTCGTTTCAGATGCAGGTCGGGCTCGAGACGCTCGAGGCGGTGGTGAGCTTCTCGTGCAACCAGGTGCTCTTCGCGCTCGGCAAGCAGGGTGGCCGCTGGGTGCCGCAGGGCACGTTCGACGTGAAGCCCGCGCGCAAGAAGCTGCTCGAACTCGCGAAGGCGACGCTCCCGCAGGACAAAGAGACTCAGGCGCTGAAGTGAGCTGAGACACGCGTGTCTCTCGCTCGATGAGAATGGACGTGGCGTCCGTCGGCGGAGACGCGCGTGTTGCGAAATCCCAGTGACGACATGAGCGCGCGCTGGTCGCTGGCTTGCTCGAGCGACTGTGCATGCGAGTCACTCCTCTTCTTTCCAATGTGGTTGGTGCGGTCGAAACCGAACCGTTCGTGCGAGCGCGTCCGAGCGCGTACGCCGCGACCGACGAGCAACTCCGCGCAATCAGAAGGATGTCAGACGCGGCCACTACGCTCGCTCGCGTGCTCACGACGCGACCGGAACTGACTCCGCAGCTCGGCGGTGGAAACAGCAGCGCGAAGTTGTTGCAGCTCATCGCCGACAAGGAACTCTCGCGAGGGCTCGCGCCGCTCTCGGTCGCCATCGGCGCCAACGACACCATTCGCCGCAACGTCGATGGAACGCTGACGCTGAGCTCGCCGCCGAACGCGCCGGTGGTGCTCCACGACCGACACGGTGACCTCGCGCGCTTGTTGTCGACCGCGGGTCCGTTGCTCGAGGCGCTCCACGAGACGACGCTCGAGACGTTTCTCTCGGAAGCCGTTCACGCGCACTACACGCGCGAGGGGTTCGACGGTGGTGCGACGGCGCTCAACGAGCGCGGCGGCAATGCGTTCAGCTACGCGACGATTCAGCAGGTGCTCGCGTCGGATGATCCTTCGCAGCGTGGCATCGAGTGTCTCGCGTCGGCCGCGGTGCACCTGTGGAAGTCGATGGGGCTGATTCCGCCCGAGCTCGACCGGCGCGAATTCGAAGACCGGTACACCTCGATTCACGGCGGACGCGGTGGCGTGCGACTGGGCCACGAGTTCGACAAGTCGCTGCGCGGCTTTCCTTCCTCCAATCCAGTGGACCGCCGCGTCGACGCGACCGGCACCGCGGAGTTCGCAAATCTCTTGCGTCACGACGACTGGGCGAAGCTCACCGGTGCATCGCGTGGTCGCTACGTCGTGCGCGCGCTCGCCGACACCAACGCGTTGCTCGAACACTTCGCGCGCGGCGGCGCCGGCGTGCGCACCTCGTGGGATGACAACGGCCACTACTTCGTCATCAGCGGCGCGCGCCTGGAGCACGGCGTGTTGTTGATCAACGTCGACGATTCACTGCGGCGTCTGCCGGTGAAGTCCGTCGTCGAATACACGCCGGTGCTCCACACGCGCTTCTGGACGCTCGAGCGCTGAAACACCAACGCCCTGACCTCGGTGAGAGATCAGGGCGCCCATGCACCGCGGAGAAGTGAGCGAAGGAACTCTTCAGAGCTCGCGGCTCATCAGCAAGCGGAGCTTGCCGCTCTTCTTCGACACCACCGTCGCAACCGTGGTGAAGCCGGCCTTGCGGTAAAAGCTGACAGCGGGACCATTCGCGGGGTCGACGCGCAGCGCGAGCGTCTTGCGATTCATGTCGCGCGCCATCGAGAGCCCCTGCTCGAGCATCACGTGGCCCAGCCCCTTCTGGCGGAACTCGACCTTCACCACGATGTTGCGCAGGTACGCCGCGCCGGGCACCGGGCCGTCACGCTCGATGGTCACGTAGCCCGCGAGGCCGCCGTTCAGTTTTCCGACCGAGATGAAGGGCCGCAGCTTGGTGAGCGCCTCGAGCGATTCGGCCTGCGTCTCGCCGCGCGACTTCCACGGGTCTGAACCCGAGCGAAGCTGCGCGAGCAAGTTCATGTCTTCATCGGTGGGCTGAGCGAACTTGACCTGCTTCCAGTCCGTCGGGACCGGCATCGGAGGCGTCACTGCAGCGCCTGCCGAGTCCAGCTGCTTTTCAGTCATTTCGTTACCTCTCCTGAGGTGTTGCTCGGCCTGGTTCCTGATCCTAACCACCAAGTTCAACGGCGTGCACGAGCAGACATTTCATGACGGCCACTCTGCTGAGCATGTGTGTGCGTAAGGCCGACAGTGGCCACCGCGCATCAGGAATACGGATGGCGTGCTGATCTGGTTCCGTCTCTTCGTTCTTGGTGAGTCAGGGCAACGCGTGGAGACTCCCGCGACGTGCAACTGAATCACGCGCAGCGCGAGCTCACGGTCAAGATCGTCTATTACGGCCCCGGTCTTTCGGGGAAGACGACCAACCTGCAGATGGTGCATCAGCGCACGAGCCCCGAAGTGCGCGGGCGCCTGCTGACGGTCGAGACGCATGACGACCGCACGCTGTTCTTCGACCTCCTCCCCGTCTTCTTCAGCACCGCCAACGGCTTCAAGGTGAAGGTGAAGTTGTTCACGGTGCCTGGCCAGGTGATTCACAACGCCACGCGCCGCATCGTCTTGCAGGGTGCTGACGCGGTGGCCTTCATCGCCGACAGCCGCCGTTCCGCCGCGCAGGAGAACAACGCGTACTGGAAGAACCTGCAGGAGAACATGCGGGAGAACAACCTCGACCCCGCGCAGACGCCGATCATCATCCAGTACAACAAGCGAGATCTCCCCGACACCAAGACGGACGCGGAGATCGAAGAGACACGCAAGAAGGGCAAGGAGCCCGTCGTCGGAGCCATCGCCATTCGCGGCGTCGGCGTGCTCGAGACGCTCTTCGCGGTATTGCAGTCGGCGTATCGCTCGCTCGAGGCGCGCGCGTCGCTGAGCAAGGCGATTGGCCTGACCGAGAAGGAATTCCTCACCCAGGTCTTCGCCAACATCGACGTGACCGGCACCGAGCTCGAAAAAGTGCTGCCGCAGCGCGCGCCGCAGGGAGCCAAGCCGTGAGGCAGGGCGAGTCCGTTCTCCAGCGGCGCATCTCGTTGAGCGAGATGCTCGACACCGAGTCCTTCACCGAGGTGGTGAAGGGCTTCGTCGAGTTGTACCGCGTCGGCATCAAGGTCTTCGACGACAAGGGCGGGAAGATCGCCGACATCAAGATCGGCAACGGTGACTTCTGCGGCTACGTGTTTTCGTTTCCGGAAGGGCGTCGTCGCTGCACCGCCACCGTCGGTCGCGTGAAAGATGGACCGCTCGGGCTGTCGCACGGCGCGCGCTTGCCGGTGCTCGAGCCAGATCAGGTGCCACACGCGAAGGGCATGCTCACCGTCCCGTGCTTCACGGGGCTGCGCTACCTCATCGTTCCCATTCTCTGGGAAGGCGACACGCTCGGTCGCGTGGTGTTCGGCCCGTTCTTCCCCGACGACTTGCGCGACTTCGCGCCGAAGACGCTCACCGAAATCTCCGAAGGCTTCGACGTCGGCAACGCGAAGTCGCTGGTCGAGAAGGTGCGTCGCGCTCCGGAAGGCACCATCGCGCGCGTGATGCTGCACTTCGGGCAGCTGCTGCAGACGATGTTGTTCGGCGGCCAGAAGATGTTCCTCACCTCGCAGCTGCACATCGAGGCCACGCTCGACAGCAACCGCGAGCTGGAAGAGCGGAACAAGCGGCTCGAAGACGCGAACACCAAGCTCAAGGAGCTCGACCGGCTGAAGAGCGCGTTCCTCGCCACGGTCAGTCACGAGCTGCGCACGCCGCTGACCAGCATCATCGGGTACTCGGAGATGCTCGCTGAAGGGCTCGCCGGCGCGCTCAACGGTGAGCAGCTCGACTACGTGCGCACCATCATGGAGAAGGGCGAGACGCTGCTGAAGTTGATCAGCAGCATCCTCGACATCTCGCAGATCGAAGCCGGCAAGGTGCGCCTCAACTTCGAGCCGATGGATGCGCTGGAGCTGATCAATTCGTCGGTGAGCTCGCTCAAGCCCCAGACCGCGAAGAAGGGCGTGGTGCTCGAGGCGAAGTTGCCGCCGCGCATGGCGATGGTCACCGGAGACCGAGATCGTCTGCGTCAGGTCATCGTCAACCTGCTGACCAACGCGGTGAAGTTCACGCCCAAGGGCGGCAAGGTGTCGGTCACGCTCACCGAGATTCAGCAGCAGCCTGACTTGAACTCACCGGGCTACCGCATCCTCGTCGAAGACTCGGGCGTCGGCATTCCGGCTGATCAATTCGACAAGATCTTCCACAGCTTCTACCAGGTCGATTCTTCGTCGACGCGCGAGTACGGCGGCGCGGGTCTCGGCCTCGCCATCGTGAAGAGCTTCGTCGAAGGCCACGGCGGCGTGGTGCGCGTCGCCAGTGAGATGGGCAAGGGCAGTCGCTTCACGCTCGTGCTGCCGGTGACTCCAGGGAGTCAGCAGCAGGTGCTCATCACACCGCCCGTCACGCACGTCGGCCCAGCAGACGACCGGTTCTAAGCCGTTACGACTTTCGTTTAGGCGCCTCTGGCGATTCGTCTTCTGTGGTGAAGGCGCACGTCGAGTGTCCGTAACATCTCGCACATGGGCACTCCGCAAGCAGGCGACGAAGTCATCCTCTTCTCCATCGACGAGCGGCGCTTCCTGGCACTGCCTACCGCGGGAACGCTGGGCACCGACGCGAACGAGCCCGTTGCCTTTCCCGACGTCGGCGTGGTCGAGGTGAAGCAGAAGGCGCTCGATGATGCCAACGCGGCGCTCGACAAGGCGCAGGCCGCGGTCGACCAGGCCGTCGGTGAGAGCGCGCCGTTCCTGATGATGCCGAACGCGCCCCAGGCCAAGAAGGCGAAGAAGAAGGTCGACGCCGCGAAGAAGGACCGCGACGGCGCAGAGAAGGCGGTCACCGCGGCGAAGGCAGCGCTCAACGCCGCGAAGGACGGCGTGAAGGCCTTTGCGCCCGTTCGCTTCGAGCTCGTCAGCGCCGGAGGCAACAAGGTCGCGCTCCGCAACGCTGCGGCCGGGGCCTTCGTGCGAGTGGCGACGGGTGGAAAAGCCGACAGCGTCGCCGGCAAGACGCTCGACAAGAGCTGGAAGGGCGTCGCCTTCACCATCGCTGCGTCGGGCAGCGGCGTGACCTTGCGCGCTGACGACGTCGGGCTCTTCCTCGCCCTGAGCAACGCCAGCACCGCCGTCGCCTCGCCGCAGGCTGAAGTGTTTCAAGCGCAGGTCAGTGGAACGCCACTCGCCGCACTCGCAGCGCCCACTGCGCCTGGTCCTTCGCCGAAGCCGAGCGCAGGGGCCGTGCCCTTCGTCGTCGCGCCCGGTTCCGCCTTCACGCGCTTCGGGTTGACCTCGTTGAATGCGCCTCAAACGGCGCCCACGCTGGTGGGGCGCCCGAAGGTCAACGTCTCGGTGAATTCAGGCCCGAAGTTCGGTGACGCGGCCGTCGCTGCGGGCGCCACGGTGACGGTGAGCCAACCGATTCTGTTTGGAGAGGTGTCGAAGCCCGATGACGCGCGCCTCTTCCTCGAGTGGGTGGCGCGGCTGCAGACGGCGCCCGACGAGCACCCACTGGTTCTCACCGAGCGCAGCGGCCTGTCGAAGGACAAGCGCGCGTTCTTCGCCGACCTCGCGTTCAACACGCTCAACGTGCCGTCGCTCTGCATCGTCAACGAGTCGCTGATGGCGCTGAAGGTGACGAACAAAAACACCGGACTGGTGCTGATGGTGGGCGACACGGTCACCACGGCGACCCCAGTGGTGAACGGAGTGGTCATCGCGTCCGCGGTGCAGACGCGAAACATCGGCGGACGTGACGTCTCGAGCTTGTTGAAGACGCTCCTCACGCCGCGGATGGCGTTCAACACGCGTGCGGAACTCGAGGTCCTGCGTGCCATCAAGGAACGCTCTTCGAAGGTCGCCCTCAACTTCGAGGACGAGTTCGCGAAGGCGCAGTCGGGGAACACGAGCGGGACTCACACGTTCGAAGACGGCGAGAAGCTCTCCATGCACGGTGAGAACCTCAAGGGCCCCGAGGTGCTCTTCCAGCCGTCGTTGGCGGGCGGCGAAGTAACCGGGGTCGCGAACCTGTCGTTCGAGTCCATCAGCGAATGTGCCACCGACGTCCGTGCGGGGCTGTTCGCCAACGTCGTGCTCGCCGGCGGTTCGGCGAAGTTTCCCGGGTTCGCGGAGCGGCTGAAGAAGGACCTCGCAGCGCTCGGCCCTGAGGGCACCGTCGTCACCGTGTCGCCGGCTGGCTCGCAGCTCGAGAATGCCGCGTGGCTCGGCGCGGCCGCCTTCGCGCGGGCCGACATGTTCGCCGCTGCTTCGGTGACGCGCGCCGAGTACCTCGCCAACCCTTCCGTCATTTCCACTCGCTTCCCCTGATTCACGAGAGACCGTCATGACCACGTTGACTCGCCGTTCCCTGGTGCACCTCGCGCTCGGCGCGCCGCTGCTCGCTCACGTCGCCCACGCCGAAGGCGACTCGTTCGTCACCACGCTCCGTGTTTGGTCAGCCGACGCGACGGGCGTTCAACACCTGCGCGACGCTGCGCGCATCACGCCGGCCTCGGTGTCGGGGTCGCTCGCGCTCGACCTCGATGAAGCGGCCGTGCTGTTCGACGCGCTCGAGAGTGCGACCGCCCTCGACCGGCTCAACCGCGAGGGCCTTCGCGCCGCTCGCCGGCGCTTCGTGGTGACGCGGCACGAACGCGGCGAGCTGCACGCGGTCGCGGTGGACGAGCGCATGACGCTCGTGGCGCGCCGCGAGGGAGAGGTCGTGGTGGCTGCCACCAGCGTGGCCGTGCACGGACGCGCACACGAAGCCGTGCTGCGGTGGTTCGCCGCGTCGCGCGTCGCTTGAGTTCAGCACGTCAGCCGTTCTTCGCTTCGTACGCTTCGAACAGCTCCGTGATTTTCGCGGCGTGCGGAGCGAGCTCGGGAATCTCGTTCGCTTTGCGCAGCTGCAGCTGCTCGTCGGTCTCGTAGGTCTCGACGACGTGCTTCGCGAAGTGCAGCACCTTCTTCTCGTCGCCGCGTCGCGCCCACAGCCTCGCGAGGAGAAATGACAGCGCCGCTTGCGTCGAGAACGGCTTGCCGTAGTCCTTCGGGATGCGCGTCAGCAGCTCGTCTTCGAGCGCGGTGTCTGCGATTTTCGCGGCGGCATCGAAGCCGAACGGGAGCACGTACGCTGGAGCGGTGTCCTCTTCGTCGAACTTGAGGCGCGGCATCGCGCGGGCCCAGGCGAGGATCGCTTCGGCATTTCCGGCGTCATCGAGGCGCTTGAGCAGCTGAGACAAATCTCTCCACGGCACGGTGAGCGGCTCGCTGGCAGCGAGAATGGCTTCCAACACGCGCAGGTGCTGGCGGCCGGCTTGCCCGAGCAGAAAATCGAACGCCTCTTCCGATTCGTCTTCATTGGCGAGGAGCGCGAACTTTTCTTCGATGAGCTGCGGCTCGGCCTCGGGTCGCCCCGAGAAGAGCGCGGCGCGAACTTCTTCTTTGCTGATGTCGGCTCCCTCATAGGCCGCGGCGCGGAGCAGCTCGTCGGCCTGCGCGAGGCGTTGTCCAAGCACCGCGTCGGCGCGAAGGGGGCCGAGCACTGACGTCCAGTTGTCGCGAATCTCGACTCCCGCGCGCAGGGCGTCGTCGAGCCATTCCATCGAGCGTTGCTCGTTACCGATGGCGTGCGCGGCGAGGCTCATCGCGATGGCAATCTTCGGGTCGTTCTTCGGAGCGACCACGTCGAGCGCCATGAACGAATCGGCATCACGCGCGGCCGCCGTCGAGTTCGCGAAGAGCTCGAGGAGGATGTGTTTGTCGTGGGCGTCGAGCACCAGATGCGAGAGCGCATCGACCCATGCGAGCACGCGCTCGTGCGCTCCGCCTTTCTGCAACTTCTCCATCGCGGTGGCGAGCAGGCGCTGGCCTTCGCGACCCAACTTGAAGGGCTGCGGAGCACTGACGACCAGCTCTCTGGCGCGCGACTCGCACGACGGCTTCGTCTGCAGGAGCCACGCGACGCGGTCGCCTCGCTCGTTGCTCGGTTGGTAGTGCTTCAGCCCGAGCGCGTGCAGCTTCTCGCTCATCGCCTTGCGCGTGACGGGCTGCTCACCACCGACGTCTTCGATCCACGAGGCGTTGATGAGCGCATCGCCGAAGTCGCGGTCTTCCGCTTCCTTCCACTCTCCGAGCCTCTTCAAGAGCGCGTCGGGCTCGGCGTCGGCGAGCTCCCACAAGAAGTCGATGAGCTGCAGCCGGTCGGTGCCTCCGCGGCAGTGGGGGATGAGCAGCTCGAGGTAGCTCAGCTTCACGCTCGTGGAGAGCTCGGCGCCGCGAACCAGCGCGTGCAGTTCATCGAACTCGTCGGTGGGACCGGGGAGCTCGAGCGCGTGCTTCTTGATGCTCGCTTCGAGCGACGCGCGCTTCGCGGCGGCCGGCTTCTTCGGCTTCGGCACCTCGAGGTCGCCCATGAAGAGACGCAGCAACCGCTCGTGCAATGCCGAGCCGACGACCTTGGGCAACGCGACGTCGAAGAGCTTTCCGAAGCCGTCTCCGTCGGAGCTCAGGTGATCAGCGTCGAGCTTGCTCAGCAGGTTCGCGATGGCCTCGGGGTACAGCTTGGCGAGCGTGCCGTCGATGAGCCGGTCGAACACCGTGCCTTCGTGCGCGCGGTGGCCGCTGTCGTAGGTCTTCATCGCGGCGAGGAGCGCGTCGACGAGCTTCAAGTGCGCGTCGAGGTCTTCGCGCCGCGTGATTTCCTCAGCCGCAGTGAGCGCGGCGGCCCACGAGTGCCCGACGTGGGGGAAGGTCTTCTCGAACACGGTGAGGAGTGACTTTGCCGGCAACGTCGTGCCCACGCGCGCGAGGGCGGAGTCGAGCGCAGGCCAGGCCCAGAGCGGCTCGTTCTTCACCTTCTTCGGAGCGGGCAGGGTCTTGATGGCCGCGATGCCTTCCGCGACCTTCGCGACGTCGGCGCTCGCGAGGAGCGCGTCGGGCGTCGATGACTTCTTCTTCGCCCGCGGCACCGGTTTGGATTTCGGCCTGGCCTTCGCCTTCGTGGGCTTCGCCTTGGACGGCTTCTTCGCTCTCTTGGGCGTCTTCTTCGTGGCCATCGCGCGCATTCTCCAGCGTTGAACGAGCGGGCGTGGAGCGAAATCAGCCAGGGCTCGTGGCCGCTTGGCGGCGTCGCGGGTCTTGGCTGCAGGAGGGTGGTTCGCGATGGCCGACGTCGTCACGGTGTTCGTTCCCCGCGAGCGAACCGAAGGGGAACGTCGTGTCGCGCAAGTGCCCGACACCGTCGCCCGTCTCGTCAAGGCTGGCCTGCAGGTGCAGGTCGAGTCCGGCGCAGGCGTTGCGTCGGGCTATGCCGACGCTGACTTCGAGAAGGCGGGCGCGAAGGTGGTGCGCGACCGCGACGAAGCGCTGCGCACCGCCGCGGTGGTGCTCAAGGTGCAGCCGCCCGACGACGGCGAGCGCGCGCTCCTCCGCGCCGGCGCGCTGGTGGTCTCGTTTCTTCCTGCGGTGCTCCGACCGTCGTTCGCCGAAGCGAAGGTCGATGCGCTGGCGATGGAACGCGTGCCCCGCACCACGCGTGGCCAGGCGGCCGACGCGCTGAGCTCGCAAGCGACGGTCGCCGGCTACAAGGCGGTGTTGATGGGCGCAGACCGCCTGCCGCGGCTGCTCCCGATGATGACCACCGCCGCGGGCACGCTCACCCCGGGGCGCGTGCTGGTGCTCGGCGCGGGCGTCGCGGGGCTGCAGGCCGTGGCCACCGCGCACCGCCTCGGCGCCGTGGTGACCGCCTTCGACGTGCGCGCCGCGGCGAAGGAACAGGTGCTCTCGCTGGGCGCGAAGTTCCTCGAGGTCGAGGGCGTGGCGAGCGCCGAAGGGCAGGGCGGCTACGCGAAGGAAGTGGCCAGCGACGAGCAGGCGCGCATCTTGTCGACGCTGGGCAAGGCGGTGCCACAAGCAGACCTGGTGGTCTCGACCGCGGCGATTCCTGGCAAGGCCGCACCGCGGCTCATCACCTCCGCGATGGTGGCGCAGATGCGCAACGGCTCGGTCATCGTCGACCTCGCGGCCGAGAGCGGCGGCAACTGCGAGCTCACGCGCGTGGGCGAGACGGTGCTGACCGACAACGGCGTGACCGTGCTCGGCCCTCGACAGCTGGCCAGCCACATGCCGTTTCACGGAAGCGCGATGTACGCGCGCAACGTCGCCACGCTGCTGCAGTGGTGCGTGAAGGACGGCCAGCTCGAGCTCAACCTCGCCGACGACGTCATCGCGGCGATGCTCGTCACCCATCAAGGCGCGGTGCGCCACGCCTGAGCGGCGAGCGCCGGGGCCCACACTCTTCCAGAGAGGAACCATGGACTTTGCGTTTGCGGAGCTCACCATCTTCGTGCTCGCCGGCTTCGTCGGCTTCCAGGTCATCACCCGGGTGCCGCCGTTGCTCCACACGCCGCTGATGTCGGCGACCAACATGATCAGCGCCATCTCGCTGGTCGGCTCCATCGTCGTCGCGGGCGGCAACCACGACACCCTCAGCACCGTGCTCGGCACCATCGCGGTGACGTGCGCCACCATCAACCTCGTCGGCGGCTACATCATCACCGACCGCATGCTGAAGATGTTCGACGGCGGCGCGAAGGGTGGCCATCGATGAGCGACCCGGCCACCGCAGTCGACCCCATTCGCACCGCCTTCATTTCCACCGCCTACCTCGGCGCGGCGGTGAGCTTCATTCTCGGGCTGCGCGGCATGACGCGACCCGAGACCGCGCGCCGCGGCATGCAGTTCGCGCTGGGCGGGATGATCGCCGCCCTCGCTGGCACGCTCGTCAACCACGAGGTGGTCGCCTATCAGTGGGTGCTGCTCGGCCTGGTGCTCGGCTCGGTCATCGGCTGGCCGCTGGGCATGAAGGTGGCGATGACGCAGATGCCGCAGCGCATCGCCATCTCACACATGTTCGGCGCGCTCGCGGCGTCGCTGGTGGGCATCGCCGAGTACTGGAAGCACCACCTCGACGGCGTCGCGCTCGAGCGCCCGCAGATGGCCGCGCTCGGCTTCGAGGTGCTCTTCGGCGCGCTCACCGTGTCGGGCAGCTTCATGGCGTTCGCCAAGCTGCACGAGCTTCTCCCCGGGCGCGGCATCACGTTTCCGTTCCAGAACGCCGTCAACCTCACGGTGTTCGCCGGCACCATCGGGCTGCTCGTGTACCTGGTGGTCGACCCCACCGCGACGTGGGCCTTCGTGGCGATGACGGTGCTGGCCTTCATCTCGGGCTTCTCGATGGTCTTGCCCATCGGCGGCGCCGACATGCCCGTCGTGGTGTCGCTGCTCAACAGCTACGCCGGCCTCGCGGCCTCGGCGACCGGCTTCGCGCTCGGCAACACGGTGCTCATCATCGCCGGCGCGCTCGACGGCGCGTCGGGCTTCCTGCTCTCGGTGCTGATGTCGAAGGCCATGAACCGCTCGTTCTCGAACGTCCTCTTCGGCGCGTTCGGGAGCGCTCCCAGGGCGAGCGCGGCGCAGCTCGGCGCGGGCGGCGAAATGAAGGAAATCTCGCTCGAAGACGCTGCGACCGCGCTGCGGTACGCGAAGAACGTGGTGGTGGTGCCGGGCTACGGGCTGGCGGTGGCGCAGGCGCAGAAGGCCGTCGGCGAGCTCGCGGAGCTGCTCGAGGGGCACGGCAACGAGGTGCGCTACGCGATTCACCCGGTCGCGGGTCGCATGCCGGGCCACATGAACGTGCTCCTCGCTGAGGCGAACATCTCTCACGAGAAGATGGTCGAGATGGAAGAGATCAACGATTCCTTCGAGTCGGTCGACGTCGTGGTCGTCATCGGCGCGAACGACGTGGTCAACCCCGCGGCCAAGCGCGACCCGGGCAGCCCCATCTACGGCATGCCCGTGCTCAACGTCGATCAAGCGCGGCGCGTGCTGGTGCTCAAGCGCGGCAAGGGCACCGGCTTCGCGGGCATCGAGAACGCCCTGTTCGTCGAAGAGCGCACCTCGCTGCTGTTCGGCGACGCGAAGTCGACGCTCACGCGCCTGGTCTCGGAGCTGAAGGCGATGTGACGCACTGCCGCAACGGCTCGCACGAATCCTCACCGTTGAACGAGAGCAGGTTGGTACCGTTCGCGCTCCATGAACGTGTTGTTCCTGAGCTCCGAGGTCGCTCCGTTCGCCAAGACGGGGGGCTTGGGAGACGTCGCCGCCGCGCTCCCCCGCGCGTTGCACCGCCGCGGTCACGACGTGCGCGTGTTCATGCCGTTCTATTCGCGCATCGAGCAGAACAAGTACCGCTTCCGCTCCATCGATTCGCTGCGCGGCATGCGCGTCATCTTCGGAACGCGCTCGTTCGAGGTGAGCATCTTCGCCGCGCAGCTGCCGCACTCGATGATGGAGGTCTTCTTCGTTCACTGCCCGCAGCTCTACTCGCGCCACGCCATCTATGCGCACGACGGTGACGAACACCTGCGCTTCCTGGTGCTCTGCTACGCCGCGCTCGAGGCCGCGCAGCGCATGCGGTTCGCTCCTGACGTCGTGCACTGCAACGACTGGCAGACGGCCATGGTGCCGCTGCTCTTGAAGACCCGCTTCGCGTGGGACGGAGCCATCTTTGGGCGCGCACGCTCGGTGCTCACGATTCACAACCTGAACTACCAGGGCGCGTTTCCGACGCGCGTGTTGCCCGAGACGGGGCTGCTCCGCGACTCGCACCTGCTTCATCAGGACCAGCTGAAGGAAGGGCGCATCAACTTCCTGCTGCACGGAATTCTGTACGCCAACGCGGTGACGACGGTGAGCCCGACGTACGCGAAGGAGATTCGCACTCCGGAGTTCGGCGCCAACATGGACGGGTTCCTCCGCGCGCGAGAGTCGTCGGTCTTCGGAATTCTCAACGGCGTCGACTACGACGAGTGGAGCCCGCAGGCCGACAAACACATTCCGCAGCGCTACGGCCCCGACTGGCTCGAGGGGAAAGAGCTGTGCAAGGGCGAGCTGCTCTCTCGTGCGCGGTTGCCGTCGCTCCCCGGCGTTCCGCTCCTGGGAATCGTGTCGCGGCTGGCGAGCCAGAAGGGCTTCGAGCTGTTGCCCGACGCGCTCGGCCTCGCGCTGCGTGAAGGAAAGTTCCAGCTCGTGGTGCAGGGCAGTGGAGAGAAGCGCTTCGAGCGCATGTTCCACGACCTGCGGCGGCGTTTTCCCCGGCAGGTGCGGTTCCAGACCCAATTCGACAACGCGCTCGCGCACTGGATTCAGGCGGGCAGCGACTTCTTCCTCATGCCCAGCAAGTACGAGCCGTGCGGGCTGACGCAGCTGTACGCGCTCAAGTACGGCACCGTGCCCATCGTGCGGAAGACGGGCGGGCTCGCCGACACCGTGCAGCTGTGGTCGCCGCGCACCGGCACGGGCACGGGCATCGTGTTCGACGACTTCAACGCGCAGGCGGTGCACTGGGCGCTCGAAGCCGCGTTCAACATCTACCGCGACCGCCCCGAATACCGGCAGCTCCAGCGCAACGGCATGCTGCAGGACTTCTCGTGGGACCGCTCGGTGAAGTCGTATGAGGCGTTGTACGCCAGGCTGCGTTGAGGAGAGGTCCGTGATGCGTGTCGTGTTCGCCGTGCTCGTCGTTTCTTCGTTCGCGTTCGCGCAGCAAAAGCCCGTGGTGCTCACGCCGCCTGATCAGCTCGAGAAGCTGGCGAAGAAGAACGCCGCGCCCGTCGTCCTCAAGTCACCCGAGGAGCTCGGCTTCACCTCGAAGAAAGAGAACAAGGCGTTCTTCTGGTACTCGCTCCCGGTCAACAAGAAGGCCGAGTACTTCGACGCGTGGCAGTTGGTGGTCGACGAGAAGCTGCTCGACACCGCGGTCGAGACCGTCAACTCGTTGGTCGTGCTGAAGCGGCCGATGCTCGTGTACTTCACCGAGTGCGGCACGCCGAACGCGTTCTTCAGCCGCGACACCGGCAACATCACGTTCTGCTCCGAGCTGGTGGCGCTGCTGTCGAAGACGATGAATGGGCTGGGGCTCGCTCCCGAGCTCGCGAAGGAACGCGTGCGCGGTGCGCTGTACTTCATCTTCCTGCACGAGCTCGGGCACGCGCTGATTCACGAGCTGCAGTTGCCGAGCACGGGTCGCGAAGAAGACGCGGTCGATCAATTCGCCACGCTGATGTTGCTCGAAGGCGGCGCGCAGGGCGGAGAAGCGGCGTTCAGTGGAGCGCTCTTCTTCCTCGCGCTCGGCGAAGCGAAGAAGGGCCAGGCCATTGCGTGGTGGGACGAACATTCCATCGAGCAGCAGCGCTTCTTCAACATCGCGTGCTGGTTGTTCGGTGCGCATCCGTTCGAGCGACTGACCCTGGTCGCGAAGGGCGTGCTGCCGCCCAAGCGCGCCGAGCGATGCGGTGACGAGTACGCGTCGATGCGCAAGGCGTGGAAGGCCATCGCCGACACGAAGCTGAAGCGGCCGCTGAAGTAGTCAGCTTTTCGCGCACGGCGGGGTACCTTTCGCCGCATGCACGTCGTCTTCATCGAGCCTCGTTTTCCGGCGAATCAGCGGTTCTTCGTTCGAGCGCTCAAGGAAGTCGGAGCGACCGTCACCGCCATCGGCGAAGGCAGCAAAGAATCGCTCCCTGGTGACTTGAAGCAGTGCCTCTCGCACTACGAGCAAGTCGACTCGGTGGTGAACGAGGGCGCCGTGCTGCGCGCGGCGAAGTTCATCAACTCGCGGGCCCGCATCGATCGCATCGAAGCCGTCGTCGAAGCGCACATCATGTCGACCGCCAAGGTGCGCGAGGCGATGGGCATCGAGGGCACGTCGGTGAAGACGTCGTTCCTCTGCCGCGACAAGCCGTCGATGAAGGAAGCGCTGCGCAATGCGGGAATTCCGTGCGCGCAGTCGAGCGCGGTGTCGTCGGTGGAAGAGGCCATCGCGTTCGCGAAGCAGGTCGGCTTCCCGCTCATCTTGAAGCCGCGCGACGGCGCTGGAGCGTCAGGCACCGCGCGTGTGAACTCCGTCGCCGACATTCAGCGCGCAGCGGGAGAGCTCGGGCTCGACCGCGGTCGCTCGGTCGCCATCGAGGAGTTCATCGAGGGCCACGAAGGTTTCTACGACACGCTGACCATCGGTGGTCGCATCGTTCACGACTTCGCGACGCACTATTACCCCAACGTGTTGGAGGCGATGCGCACCCGGTGGATCAGCCCGCAGTTCGTCACCACCAATCGCATCGACTCCGCGCCTGGCTATCAGGAACTGAAGGTGCTCGGCGCGAAGGTGGTGCGCGCGCTCGACATCGGAACGTCGGCGACGCACATGGAATGGTTCTCGGGGCCGAAGGGGCTCAAGTTCTCCGAGATTGGGTGTCGGCCTCCCGGCGTGCGCGCGTGGGATTTGTACAACGTGGCGAACGACGTCGACCTGTACCGGGAATGGGCCATGGCGGTGGTGCACGGTCGGCCGGGTTCGCGGCTCTCGCGGCGGTTCTCGACGGGAATCATCGCGCTGCGTCCCACGCAAGACGGGCGCATCGCGGGGTACATCGGTCTCGACAAGGTCGAGCGCGCGTTCGGTCAGTGGATGATCGACGCCCACATTCCGCCGGAAGGGTCGCCCACGCAGCCGGTGTCTGCGGGGTACATGGCCAACGCGTGGTTGCGCTTCAAGCACCCTGACTACGACCAGCTGCGGCAGATGCTCAACACCGTCGGAGAGACGGTCAAAGTCATCGCGCGGTAGGCGGGAGAGGGTTGGGCTGAGGGAGAATTCATGCTGCTCGCGCTCACCTTCGTGTTGCTCTCGGCTGAACCCACGCCGGCGCTCAAGTCGATGCAGGGCCTCAACGTGAAGTCGCTCAAGCCGTGGCTCATCGACAACCTGCCGTCGCTCGCGAAGTGCGGGAAGCCCGGCAGTGCGAACGACAGCGACGAGGTCACGGTGCGCGCGCAGTTCTCTTCGTCTCCAGACGTGAAGGTCGAGCGCGTCGACGCGGCGTTGAGCGACGTGCGCTGCGTGAAGACTGAAATCGAGAAGTGGAAGAATGACGGCCACCAGCCACGCGCGGGGCCGTTCAGCTTCACGTATCGCTTCCGACCAAAGTGAGAAGCGAGAAACGAAGTGTCGGGGTGAGGGAGCGCATCTTCGCCAGCTTCGCGTTCCGATTCGGGAGACTGATTCGCGAGCGAGGGCGCCTTCGACGCGAGCGGTGTATGAGACCGCGCGATGGTCGCGCTCTCGGGCTGGGGTCTGTATCCAACGGTGGACTGCAAGCTCGTCGAGCCCGAGTCGGAGCGTGACGTCGCGCGTGCTCTCGACGTGAACGGCACCATCGCCCGCGGCCTTGGCCGCTCCTACGGAGACCCCGCCATCAACGAGCGCCGCACCGTGCTCGGCATGACGAAGCTCGATCGCGTGCTTGGCTTCGACGACGCGACGGGTGTGCTGCGCTGTGAAGCCGGAGTCTCGCTCTCGCAAGTCATCGAGCGCTTCGCAGGGCGTGGGTGGTTCCCGATGATTACTCCGGGCACGCGCTGGGTGACGATCGGCGGCTGCATCGCCAACGACGTGCACGGCAAGGCGCACCACGCGCAGGGCTCGTTCCTGGAATCCGTGTTGTCGATGCGGGTGCTGCTGGCGAGCGGAGACGTGGTCACCGCCTCGCGCACCGAGAACGCCGACCTCTTCTTCGCGAGCTTCGGCGGAATGGGGCTGCTCGGAGTCATCGTCGAAGCGACGATTCGCTTGCGCAAAGTCAGCACCACGTTCTTCAAGCAGCGCGTCTTCGTCGGCAACGACCTCGAGTCGTTGATGCAGCACATCGAAGAGCAGGACGCGGCATTTCCCTACTCGGTGGCGAGCATCAACCCGCTCGAGACCGGAGCGCGCCTGGGCAAGGGCGTGCTCTCGGCGGGAGACCACGCCTCGCTCGAAGACCTGCCTGAGAAGTTCGCGCGCGAGCCGCTGCGCGGAAACGGCCGCGCCTTCTTCGACATGCCGTTCCTCTTTCCGAACTTCACGCTCAACCGCGCGACGCTCTCGCTGGTGCACGTGTTCGGTCAGCAGTTCATGACGCGCGGAGCAGCCATCACGCACGCCGACAACTTCTTCTACCCACTCGACGTGCTCGTCGGAGACTGGAACCGCGGCTACGGCAAGCGCGGCTTCACGCAGTACCAATTCGTGATTCCGAAAGAAGACGGAGCGCGGAATCTGCGCGCGATTCTCGAGACCATCGTGAGCGCGCGGCAGTTGCCGTCGCTCAACGTGCTCAAGAAGCTGGGCAAGGAGAACGCCGCGCCGCTCTCGTTCCCGCGCGAGGGGTGGACGCTGGCCATCGACTTCCCGGTCATCGACGGGCTCGCCGAGCTGCTCTCGCGCCTCGACGCGATGGTGGCCGACATGGGTGGCCGCATCTACCTGGGGAAGGACGCGTTCCTCGACGCGGCGACGTTCGCGCGCATGTACTCGCGCCTGCCGCAGTGGCGCGTCGCGAAGCAGAAGTACGACCCACACGGCGTCTTCACGTCGAATCTCTCACGCCGCGTCGGCCTGACCTGACGCGAGAATGGCTCAGCGACCGATGCCGCCGAACGCTTCGGGAGAGCGGAGCGTGAACAGGGTCAGCTCAGGCTCCGAGCCGTGGTGCAGGAAGTCACTCTCGCGCCCGAAGCCGAGGCCGCGATTCACGTAGAGCTGATTACCTCCCACGAGGTACCGCCCGCGGATGTACGGCTGACCGAGCGCCGTGGAGATCGCGTCCGTCACCGGCCCGAGCACGATTTGTCCGCCGTGTGTGTGCCCCGACAGCACCGTCAGGCCTTCGTCCTTCGGCAACTTCCGCACGGTGAGAGGATTGTGGGTGAGCATGAGGCGCGAGCCGCTGGTCGGGGCTCCATCGAGCGCGAGGTGCACGTCGTCATTCCGTGTGCCGCCATCGTCGACACCGAAGATGTTGAAGCGCACGCCGCGCACGCGCAGCTCGGCGTGCTGGTTGCGCAGCACCGCGTAGCCGCACCGGTCGAGCGACTTCGTCACCTCATCGGGGTCGACGAAGTGGTCGTGGTTTCCGAGCACCGCGACCGTCGGCACCTTCAGACCATCGAGCTGCACGCCGACGCTGGGGAGCGGCGAACGCGAATACGTCACGAAGTCGCCGGTGAGCACCGCGAGGTCGGGCTGGAGCGCGTTGATGGTGGCGATGGCTCCGAGCACGCGCTTCTCAGGCGTGCACATGCCGATGTGGATGTCGGAGATCTGACACACACGCATGCCGTCATGCGCCGGGTCGAGGCCTTCGACGATGAGCTCGACCTCATCGAGCTTGAAGCCGTGTTCAGTGCGAGTGGCTGCTTGCGCCGCCACCGAGGACACGGCTCCGACGAGTAGCGCGCGACGCGAGAGTGACATGCGTCGCGTTGGTTGCCAGCCGCGTGCCTGTCGATCGTCCTACCAACCGGTCACTTCACGAGGACTTGCGCGAGGAGCTGCGCAGGCGCTGTCCGAAGACTGTGCAGCCGTCTTCACGCCTGTGCACGCGCGGAGCTGAGCGCGGCGAGGCCCTGCTCGACCGAGACGGCTGGGACGTAGCCGAGCTCGCGCCGGGCCTTGTCGGTCTTCACCGTGACCGAGCGCGACAACATGTGAATGCTGAACGCCACCATCGGCGGCTTGCTCTTCGGAGCAAAGAGCGACCACGTGCCTTCGACGAGGGACGCGAGCGGCCGCGCGACGCCCCCGGGAATGCTGCGCGCGGGCAACGTCACACCCTGCGTCTGCGCGAGCGCGGTGAGGAACTCGCGCATCTTCCGCGTGCCGTCGTCGGCGATGAAATACGCCTGCGCGCCTTCACCACGCGTGAGCGCCAATTCGACCGCGCTCGCGAGGTTGCCGACCCAGCAGGTGCTGGTGTCCTGCTCTCCGCGGTCGAGCCACGCGAACGCGCCCTTCTTCACGGCCTCGAGCACCTCGGGGAGCACCGACGCATCACGCGGGCCCCATACGAGTCGTGGCCGCAGCGCCAATACCGTGAAGCCCGGGGAGTTCGCCGCCAACGCGATGCGCTCGGCTTCGGCTTTGGTCTCGCTGTACAGGTAGCGCTGCTTGCTCGGCGTGGCGAACGTCTCGTCGATGTCGCGCAGGTCGGCTCCGTTGAACAACATCGCTTCGGTGCTGATGTGGATGAAGCGCTTCGCGCCGGCCTTCTTCGCCGCGTCGAGCACGCGCCTGGTGCCCTCGACGTTGCCTTCCACGAAGTCAGAGCGCTTGCCCCACGACTTCACCCACGCGGCGGCGTGCACGATGACCTCAGCGTCGGCGATGTGTTTCGCCTCGAGCGTCGCGAGGTCGCCGTCGACCGGAGTCGCGCCGTAGCCCTTCACCGCCTTCGCTGAGGCCGCGCTGCGAGCGAGCGCGCGTACGTCGTGCCCCGCGCCGGCGAGCTTCTCGATGAGGTGACCGCCCACGAAGCCGGAACCGCCAGTGACGAAGATCTTCATGCGCTGAAGATAGGGACCGCCAAGCTATGGTGCCAATCGATGCATTTCATGCATTCCATCGGCTGAGACCATGCCTGCACCGTACGGCAGCTTCGACCCGGCGAGCCTCTACGTGCTCCACGCGCTCTTGCTGGAGCGCCACGTCACCCGCGCGGCGAAGCGGGTCGGCCTGAGCCAGTCGTCGATGAGTCACCGGTTGCAGCAGCTGCGGCGAGACCTCGGAGACCCGTTGCTGGTGCAGGTCGGGCGTGCGCTGGTGCCGACTCCGCGCGCGGAGGCCTTGATTCAGCCGCTGACCGACGCGCTCGCTGCGCTCTCGCGCGTGGTGGTGCCCAACGAGCCGTTCGCTCCGCGCACCAGTCACCGCACCTTTGCGCTCGGCATGCCCGATCTGCTCGCGCCGCTGTTGCCTTCACTCCTCGCGCGGCTCACGAAGTCGGGGCCGAACATCGGGCTGCGGGTGATGAACTTGCCTCCGGCGCTCGGAGAAGGACTCGGTGTGGGTGAGCCCGAGCTGGCGCTCGCCCCGCTGCGCGATGTTCCGGCGTACGCGCGGTCGAGGTCGCTGGGCGACATCCGCTTCGGGCTCGTGGCGCGACGCGGGCATCCGATTCTTCGCGGCGGGCCCATCACGGTCGAGCGGTGGCTCGAGTTCGGTCACGTCGTGGTGCGCACCGGGAACACGGCGCCGAACATGGTGGGCAGCGCGCTCGAGAAGGCCGGGCTCGGCCGCCGCGTTGGAGCGGAGGTGCCGACCTTCCTCGCCGGTCTCCATCTCGTCGCGCGGTCGGACCTGTTGATGAACGCTCCGCTCGCGTTGGTGGACGAGCTGCTCGAGACGCTCGGACTGGTGGTGCGCGAGACGCCGATGTCGTTGCCGAAGTTTCCGGCGGCGCTGGTGTGGCACGAGCGGTTTCAGCACGACGAAGGGCATCGCTGGGCGCGCGAGGAGATTTTCGGGCTCGTGCAACAGCGCCTCGGTCAGCCGCAGCCTCGGGAGGACCGGCGTGCCCCGCGCACCACGCGGTGATTTCGCGCTCACCTCGTCGCACACCTCCCCGTTCGCGCTTGAGAACGCGACGGTCCGCATCCATCATCCGCCCCGCTTGAGGCCGTCTTCGAGGAGTCGACGTTGAGAGGCGCTCTGCTGGGTCCGCAGCAGCTGAAGCAGAGCCTGGGCGCAGTCGTGCGCGCGCTCGGTCGTGAAGGTCCGGTCGCGCTCATCACCGCGGGTTGGCAAGAACGCGAAGACCAGGACGAGGAGCTCGCCGCTCAGCTCGGTCGCAGCGTCATCAACCTCCGCCTCTACGAGCGCGGTGAGCAGGTGCTCGCCGCCGACCCCGAGTACGCGAGGGCGCATCGCGCTCGGCAAGACCAGCTGAGGCAGATTCAGGAGTTCTACAAGCTGCGGCTCGAGCGCACCTTCGACGCCGCGCTCGACATCGCGCGCAAAGCAGCGGGCACCGACCTCGAGGCCGAGGAAGTGCGGCTCTCGCTCGAGCACATTCGTCGCATCGACGCCGAACACCTCGAGCGCGTCACTGCGTTGCGCGAGGCGTACGAGCTGCAGACGCGCCCGCTGCTGCGGCCCGTCATCGTGCGGCACCGCGCGGAGCTGAAGAAGATTCTCTCGTCGGTCGGAGTCGTCGCCATCGCCGGCGGCCACGTCGCGGTGTTGCTGAATCGACTGCGCATGTTCGGCTTTCACGAGTTGCTCACCGACGAACACGCGCTCATCGCCTGGAGCGGCGGCGCGATGGTCACCAGCGAGCGCGTCATCCTCTTTCACGAGAGCCCTCCGGAAGGAGCGGGCATCAGCGAAGTGCTCGAAGCGGGTCTCGGCTTTCATCGCGGCGTGGTGCCGCTCCCGAACCCGAAGTTGCGGCTCAAGCTCGATGATCCGCTGCGGGTCGGTTGGTTGAGCCGTCGCTACTCGCACAGCAAGTGCGTGGCGTTCGATCAAGGCGACTTCGTGCTCTTCGACGGAGACCGTTTCTTCGGAGCGGAAGGCACGCTGCTCCTCAAACAGGACGGCACGGTGGGCACGGGGTGGACGTCATGATCATCACCGGGACGCATCAGATTCTGGCGATCGATCTCCTCAAGGCGAGCACGCCCGACGGCGCGGCGGTCGACGCGTTCATGCGCGACCACACGTTCCCCATCGTCGAGGGCACCAAGGTGACCTTCGTGTTCCGCGGCGACGCGGAGAGCGTGTACTTGAAGACGTGGGTGTGGGGCCTCGACAACTCGCAGCCGCTCCACCGCCTCGAGAACACCAACCTCTGGTACCTCACGCTCGATCTGCCGAGGAAGTCGCGCTTCGAATACAAGCTCGAGGTCGTTCGCGGCGGTCACGGGCAGTGGATTCAGGATCCGCTCAACAAACACCGCGCGATCGACCCGTACGGCGCGAACTCGGTGGTGCACGGTGACGGCTACGTCGTGCCCTCGTGGACGCAGCGCGACCCCGACGCGCCCCCAGGAAAGTTCGAGCAGTGGGTCATCAAGAGCAAGGCGTTCAACGAGCGACGCGACTTCCTCGTCTATCTCCCCGCGCGGTTCCGCAAGACGCGCCGCTACCCGCTGCTCTTCGTGCACGACGGGCCCGACTACCTGCGCTTCGCCAACCTCGGCACGGTGCTCGACAACCTGATTCACCGGCTCGAGATCCCCGGGCTCATCGTGGCGTGCTCCGGCACCGCGAATCGCTTCGGCGAGTACATGAACGATGAACGGCACGCGCGCTTCGTCACCGAGGAAGCCGTGCCTGACCTCGAGGCGCGGTTGCCGTTGCTCGGCACGCCGCGCGGGCGCTGCTTGATGGGCTCGTCGCTCGGCGGAGTCGCGGCCTTCTCGACGGCAGTGCGGTACCCGGGCTTCTACAGCCGGCTGTTGCTGCAGTCGGGCACGTTCACGTTCACCGACCTCGGCAACAAGTCGGAACGCGGTGAGCTCGTGGTGCCCATCATCAAGTTCATGAACCGGTTCCGCGAGAACCCCACGCTCGTCGCTGAGCGCGCGTTCATCAGCTGCGGCATGCACGAGCGGAACATCTACGAGAACCGCTCGCTGGTGCCGATGCTCCAGTCGACCGACATGGAGATTCGGTACGTCGAATCGCGCGACGGTCACAACTGGGAGAACTGGCGCGACCGGTTGCGTGAAGGGCTCGCGTGGTTGTTCCCGGGCCCGCTGCGACTCGTTTACGAGTGACCTCGCTAGAGCCCCGGTCGCGTGCCTCGCGCGGTTCGTCTACGACTCGCTCCATGGCGACGAGAAAGAAGGCGTCGAAGCCGAACGCGAAGTCCGCTGCGAAATCTGGTGCGAAGTCCGGCGCACAGTCCGGTGTGAAGTCCGCTGCGAAAGCAGGAGCGAAGTCCGGCGCGAAGCCCGTGGCGAAGTCTGGCGCGACGCCGCTCGCGAAATCTGGCGCGAAGTCCAGCGCGACGTCGGACGCGACGAAGTTCGTCGCGAAGTCCGGCGCGAAGCCGGCCGCGAAATCTGGCGCGAAGCCGGTCGCGAAGTCCGGCGCGAAGTCGGGCGGACCAGTTCTTCTTCATCCGTTCCTTCACCGCACCGAGCTCATCGCGATCGGCGCGAGCCCCGATGGCAAGCACCTCGCCACCGGCTCGTTCGTCGGAGAGGACTACGACGCCGGCGGTGACCTCCTCATCTGGGAGCTCGCCACCGCGCGCGTCGTCAATCACTTCAAGATTCGCGGTGGCGTCGGCTGGCCCGACTACGCCGGCTGCATTCAATGGAGCCCCGACGGCAAGCGCCTCGCCATCGCCGCCGACACCAACGGCATCATCACGCTCGACCCGTTCGCGCTGAAGAGCGCTCCGCTCGACGAGCTCTACGTCACCGACGGCTGGAGCCGCCCGCCCTCCTTCACCTGGTCCTCCGACTCGAAGCGCGTCTTCGTTTCCTGCTGGCGCTCGAGCTGGGACCCGAAGACGAGAAAGCCGATTCCACCGCTTCAGGTCCCCGACGTCCCCGGCTGCATGAGCGGCGTGAACGAAGACATCACGTGGATGGTGCCCGGAATTCCCGAGGGCGCGTGGCGTGGCTCCGACAACGACGCGAATGACAACGCCGCCGGTCGGCACATCGAACCGCCACGGCTCCTCCGTTGGGCCGATGGCCGCATTCTCTGCGCGGGCAGCCACTCGCAGGTCTTCGTCATCGACGCGAAGACGCGCAAGTTGGTGTGGCTCGACTCCGCCGTCGGCAGCGTCGCGCTCCACGCTTCCGGAAAGTGGATTGCGCTCGCGCGCGGCCGCGTCGAACTCTGGAACCACGCTGGCGAGCGGCAGACGTGGGCGACGTTCGAAGACACGCCTGGCGTCGCGCTCCACTGGAGCCCCGACGGCAAACGCCTCGCCGTCATCGACGGTGAAGACGAAGACACGCCGAACAGCCTCGCCATCTACGACGTCGACTTCGGAAACCGCGTGATGCTGCTCGGGCGCATCGACGCCGTTCCGCGCGCGCGTGGCATGTGGCCCGGCGACTTCGACCCGTTCTCGTGGGGACCGAACAGCGACGCGGTCGCCTTCATCGACGACGACGACCGCATTCAGGTGTGGAACGTCGCTCCCACTCCGAAGCTGCGCACCACCCTCGAGGCGCCGGAGTCGAAGGGACTGCTGTGGGCTCCGAGTGAACGCCTCATCGCGTGGAGCGGACGCGCGTTGCACTTCATTGCCCCGGTCGAGGGCGCGCGGCTCACCTCGCGCATGTTGTTCGACTTCCCTTCCGACGACGGCCCGTTCGGCAGCGAACGGCTGCGCCAACACGCGAGCTCGCAATTCCCGCTTGGAAAATCAGGAGCGCGCGTGTGGGGCGCGCTGGTCGGCGACGCGCTCATCGTGCCCGCGGGTCACGAAGCGGAAGCGGACGAACTCATCGGCTGGGCGAACGGAAAGACGAGCGCGAACATCGACAGCGCCGCGGTGAAGCGCTTCGCCACGCTCGCCGAAGCCGTGCGTCAGGCGCCCCAGCAATTTCCGACAGAAGTGCGCGACGCGCATGGCGGCGGAGCGAAGGTTGCTCCGAGTTGGGGCATCTCGGTGGAGCCGCGCGAGCTGTTCGACCTGTGGGCGCTCATCGAGCTCGAGGCTGCTGAGGTCACCGACGCGTGGCGCGTGGGCTGGTACGGCGTGATGCTCGGCAAGCTGTACCACCGCGTCGGCAACGACGACGCCGCGCTCAAAGCGCTCGACCGCTGTCAGGAATGGCACACCACTGCCCGCGTGCGACTCGAGCTCGCGCTCACCTGTGCTGTGCGTGGCGAGCTCGACCGCGCACGTCGCTACGCCTCGACGGTCGACGCCGCGATGCTCGCCAGGGCCGACGAAGTGACGGTCGACCTGAAACCGTCGCGCGATGCGCTGCGTGGCGCGTTGCAGGTGTTGCTCGAGCGCAACGACGACGGCCGACTGCTCATCGAGGCCGCGGAGAAAGACCTCCAGAAGGACCAGAACCGCTCCGACAAGCGCTTCGCCGTCGCCATCGCGTGGCTCGCCGTCGGCGACGTCGACAAAGCGCTCGAACACACGAAGCGACTCGATCGCCGCAACCGCATCGTTCTCGGAGAAGTCGTTCCGCGCGGGCTCGCCGACTTCCGCACGTTCGCGAAGGCGTTGGTGTCGAACGACTTCGACGTGCTGCACGCGACGGTCGGGGGCTTCATCTCGCTCGGCGCGTTCGACGACGCGTTCGAGTGTCTGGCGTGGTTCCCCGGCCTCTCCACCGACCAGGCGCGCGAGTGGATTCTCGAGGAAGGCGTGAAGCGCAACTTCGAGACCGCCAGGGAGTTCGTCACGCTCGCGCGTCAAAAGGCGAAGAATTCCGAACAGCGCCTCGGCTGCGTGCGCGAGATGGCGAAGATCGACAGCGCCACCGCGAAGGAGTGGCTCGACGCCGAGAGCGGTACCGCGCGCGCGATGTCGGTGGCGGGTGCGGTACTCGGAAGTGCAGCGCACGCGCAGGCCGCGTTCGAAGCAGGAGACCTCGACAGCGTGGTCGCCGCGCTCGAGGCCGACGCGCGCATGTGGCCGCTGCTCGGAGACAAAGCGATGGCGCTCGCCGACGAACGCAAGAATGCACAGCTCTTCGCTGGGCTGGCAGCCGCCGCGTCGAAAGCCGGAGCCGCCGAAGCACTCGCTCGTGCGCGGGCGCAGGCCATCGAGGCGCTCGACCTCACGAAGCACTGGGATGTCGGCTCGGTCGCCTCACGGCTCGCGCGTGGAGGAGATGATGACGGCGCGTTTGCGGTGCTGCAGCGGTTGCCGAAGTCGAATCGCAGCTACGCGATTCCGGAAGTCGCGATGGCGATGTCCGAGCGGCTCCGTGAGAAGCCCGAGTCGCGCGTGTGGGCGGCGGTGTACGGACTGCTCGCCGCGTTGCCGACCGGAAATCTCGGCAGCGGCGGGCGCGCATTCGAGACCAGTCGCGTGATTCGGCGAGTGACGGGCTGGCCACGCGCGGAGTGGGACGGCCTGCTCGACTGACTTCGCTTCGTCGCGTGGGCGACTCGACGCGCCTTCGGCTGACCTGGTCCGCTGCGTCGCGTGAAGGCGGAGGGTTCGCGCTCGAGCCGTGCTCTCGTGACGCTCCGAGCGACGCGCCGATTACTTTCGCGCTCGTGCGTTGAGGCGCACGAGTTCCTGCTCGCTCCCGCTCTTTAGTGCGCTCGGAGAGTTCTTGAGGAAGTACTTGGTGTCCTTCTCCGAGTAGCGGAACGCTTTCGTCTCGCTCGACGAATACACGCGGTTCGCGCAGTCGAGCCGCTTCGCCTCTTCGACGAACGACGCGCGCGAGGTCACCGACGGGTCGAACTGCACCTCGACGACTTCGGTTCCATCGAGAAATCCCACGCGCGACGCGCGCACCGCCTCGAGCGTTCCCAGCTTCGCCTCGCATTCCCAGAAGCAGGCAGCGCTGACCGTCACGGTCTCGAGCTTCGGTGCAGAGGCGAGCTTCACTTGATCGAGGACCGGATTGTTCCAGCTCGGCTCTTTGAACGACGTGAGCACCTTCTCATCGGCGCCCTTCACGCTGTTGAAGACCGCGACCGGAACGAAGTCGCGCTCGATGCGCTTCACGGTCTCGGCGTCGCTGAGCACGTCTTCTCCGAAGCCGAGCACGGTGCTGCACCCAGGCACTTCGTCGAAGAGCACCAGCATCGGCTTCTTCGTCTCGCGCGACAGTCGCACCGCAGCGTCGAACTCGCGCAGCCACTTCACCTTCCCCAGTTCAGGCGGGGGAGCCGCAGCCAAAGCAATCAGCAGGAAGCCCATGGTGGTGACGATACGCATCGGCGCCACGCGAGGTTACGAGAAGCGCGCAACTCCTGATCAGCACCGACCGATACTTCATCGTGCGCCTCATTTCCGTCGCCGTTGGCATCGTGAAGAACATCGCCAGCGCGCCGGTTCGCCTCCTCGAGTCGCTCGTTTCCGCCGTGCCCGTGTTGGTCCCCGTCGTCGCCCGTGCTCGCCCTCATTCCCGCGAGCTTCGGAGACGACGATGGAACTCACACTGAAACGACTCGCCCTTCTCGCGTGCGTCACGGCCTCACTCGCCGCGCGCGCACAATTCAACAACTCCTCACTGAGCGCTGGTCCTCTGGTGAACAGCGTCATCGGTCAGGGCGCGCAGTACGGCCTCGCGCTCGAATACGACCGCTACCTCGAGAGCGGCTTCGAGCTCGTGGCGCGCGCTCCGGTGGTCATCGCTGAGACACCCGTCGGAGCCGACACACCGAGCGGAGCAGGGCGCGTGTTCGGCACCGGCTTGAGCGTCGGCGCGCGCTACCTGTTTCTCGAAGAGCAGTTGCGCCCGTGGGCCGGCCTGCAGCTCACGTGGACGATTCTCATCACGCAGCCTGCTCCCGTGTGGGGCCTCGGTGCGGGACCTTCGCTCGGCCTCGATTGGGTGTTCCACGAGTCGTTCGCGCTCTCGCTGCGCGGCTCGTACGACGTGTTCGTCGAGCTGAACCGCCCGTGGAGGCACCAGCTGAGCGTCACGCTCGGCCTGGTGATTCTGCTGTGACGTCGCACGAGGAATTGAAGAAGTACGTCGAGGAGCTGCTCCGTCGAACGCTGCGAACCACCTCGCAGCATTTGGTCGACGCCGTCGTGAAGCAGCTCGAAGAAGACCCCACGCTGCGCCAGACACTCGCGCGAATCGAGGCCCGGTATGCTCGCCGTCGATGATCTCCGGGCGAGGCATCATGGGACTCCTGGCGTTTGCGGCAGCGATGCCCGCGCTGGGCTCGTCAGATCCCGAGTCGTGCATCGACACCACGTTCGCCGACGGCGGTCTCTTTCGCCTCGACGTCGGTGGCCGCGCGAACGTCGGGTGGTCTCCGCAGGGCATCGATCGCCAGAACGGAAAGTGGATCGTCGGCGGCGTGGGCGGCACTTCCACCCGTCCGCTGTTCCTCGTCTTGCGGCTCAACGACGACGGCTCGCTCGACCCGACGTTCGGTGACGCGGGCACCGTCGAGGTCGACGTCGGCCCCGACAACCAGGAGCTCGAGTCGGTGCGTGTGCTGCACGACGCCTCGCTGCTCCTCGGTGGCGCGGCGGCTGACGTCGTCCCCGGCGAGCAGCAGATTGCGTTCGTGCGGCTGGGTGTAGATGGGCAGTCGCCGCGTTCGTACCTTCCGCACTTCCTGCCCTCGCCGGAGTTGATCAACGGCGTTCTCCCGCTCGCCGATGGTGGTGTGTTGCTCGCAGGACAGGGGCGCACGCGCGGGGGCGACTACAACTTGTTCGTGCTGCAGGTCGACGCCGACGGAGGCCTGACTCCAGAGTTCGGAGACGCTGGCATCAGCGAAATCGATTGGGGCAGCGGCGACGAGTTCGGAGGCGCCATCACCCTCGATCCGAGCGGCAACGTGCTCGTGCCGGGCGTCGTGCGCTCACCGCTGAGCTTCGACTTCGGGCTCGCGCGGTTGAACCCGAGCGGGCAGCTCGATCGCACGTTCGCCGATGCGGGCTACGTGTCGCTCGAATTCCTCGGTGGTTTCGATTCGTGCAACGCGACCGCGGCGCAGGCCGACGGAAAGCCGCTGTGTGCGGGCTCGTTCGACCTGCCCGACGGTGGCACGGGCCTGGCGGTGGTGCGCTTCACGACGTCGGGAGCGCTCGATTTCGAGTTCGCCGATGGCGGCGTGGCGGTGTTCGACTTCGGGCCGGGCGCGAATCTGCGCGCTCTCGTCGTTCGCGATGAAGATCAGCTCATCGTCGCGGGAGGGAGCGCGCGCGGCGACGCAGGCACGCTCGACGCGCTCGTGTTGTGGCTCCAGCCCAACGGACGCGTGGCCTTCAACGGCCAGCAGCGCCGCGACTGGAGCGGCGGTCGCGACGACGTCGTGCACACGCTTCGCTACGACGAGAGCGGGCGGCTCATCGTGTTCGGCGAAGTCGGTGCGAGTGGAGGGAACGACGTCGGCGTGATGCGCCTCGTGCGCTGTCCGTCGGTGGAGGTCGAGCCGCAGCCCGCTCCGAAGCGACGCGTGCTGACGGTGGGCTGTGCTTGTTCTGAAGGTGGCTCGGTCTTCGTGCTCGGCGTGTTGGCGCTCGTGTTCCGCGCTCTCACCCCGAGGGAGAGGGCACCCTCAACCCACTGATTCGGTCTCGAACGCGATGGGCGGCGGAGGCGTGTCGTGTGCGCGCACGTGACGGCGCAACGCGACCGACGGGAGATGGAAGTCGAGCTCCATCACACGCCGACCGTCGTACGTCGCGAGGCGCTGGTAGCAGAACGCTGCGAGTCCTTCGGCGAGACGGCGGCGGTGGAAGCGCGCGTCGAGCACTCCAGCGCGGTGTACGGCCATCGCCACGTTCGGCGCGCGGAAGACACAGAACGCGAGTCGACCATCCATCGCTGCGTCGAGCGCGAGCTCGAGCCCGAGTCCGTCATCGACCAGGTCGAACGCCACCACGTCGAGCGGCTGCAGCTTGGTCGCCCGCATGAAGTCGTCGGGCTCAGCGTCGCTGCCCAACATGAACTGCCGCGCCGCTCCGGGACCTGCGCGCAGTGGAAGACCGAGCGGCTCTTCGAGTGACGCGACGTGTTTCCCGTTCGCGATGTATTGCTGCAACAACGCAGAGAGGAACGTGGTGCGTCCGCTGCCAGGCTCTCCGGCGAGCAACACCAGGCCGCGATCGATGCGGAACAGCGGCGCCTTCACGAGCGGAGAGATGCCGAGCGCATCCAACGTCGGAGCGACACGCGGCAAGGCGCGGAACGTCGCTGCACGGAAGCCGCGCTCGGTGGTGAGCGTGACGCGGAAGCGACCCACCTCGGGCGACGCGATGGAATGCACGGTGGGCCCGCGCACCTCGAGCGCCTCGGGAGGCACGGCCGCGCTCAGCAGCTCCGCGATGTCGTCGGGCGTGAGCGCGTCCTCGTCGAGCGGCTTGCTGCCGAACGCTCCGTGCGCGGTGGCGGGGAGGCCAACGGTCAACGTGAGGTCACTGCCATCGAGCTCCCGCAGTTGCGCGAGGAGCGACGAGAGCCGCGTGTGGTCGTGGTCGTCTCCGTCGGTCTCGGAGCTCTCGATGCGCGACGACGTCGAGGCCGCCACGCGATCTCGCAGCAGAATGACGTGCTCTTCCTCGGCGCGCTCAGCCCGAATCGCCGCGCTCTCGAGCAGATTGACGAGCTCGCTTTCCCAACCGAATTGCACGGCTTCTCGCGCAGCGCGTGCTGACTCACGTGAGACCTGACGCTTCACGACGCGCAGTGGGAGCGAGCCGAACGCGTGGGCTCCGACGGCGCGGCGATCGAGCCAGCCGCCTTCGAGCAGCTGCGAGGCGAGCGCGTCGTCAGCGAGCGCGAGAGAGGAGATGAGGAGGAAACGCGTCTCCCACTCGTCGGCGCCGTCGAGATCGAACGAGCCGCCGTTCTCTCCAGACTTCTGGATGCAGTCGGTCAGCGCGCGCGCAGCGGCGTCATCGAGCGTGCCGGTGTCGGCGGTACGAGCGAGCGCTGTTTCGTTCGCCGCGCGCAGGTGCGCCCGCAGCGCTTCGGGCTCCATGAATCGTGCGTGGAGCAGCGGCATGACGCTTCTACTCGCTCACTCGCCACACGAGGTCGTGGACCTCGTGACTTCGCCTGCGGCTCAGCTGGGCTCGTTCGCTGGCCATGGCTCTTCAGAGGTCCAGCGTGGCGTTGAGCGCGTTCTTCTCGATGAACTCGCGGCGGGGTTCGACCTCGTCACCCATCAGCAGCGAGAACATGCGCTCGGCCTCGACGGCGTCGCTCACCTTCACCTGCATCATGGTGCGGACCTTGGGGTCCATCGTGGTCTCGCTGAGCTGCTCGGGGTTCATCTCGCCCAGACCCTTGTAGCGCTGGATGGCGACGCCGTGACTCGCGTCGTCCATCGCGTGCTTCAGGACCTCCTGGTACGTATGCGCGACGATCGTCTTCTCGGCCTTCTCGCTGTCGCCGATGTGCAGCTCGTACGGCGCGGCGCCGAACGCCTTGAAGCTCTCCTTGAGCGTCACCAGTTCCTTGAACTCGGGCGAGGTGAGGAAGGGCACGTCGATGGTCGTCTCGCGCGGCGAGCCGTTCACCTCGGTGGCGATGATGTACTTCTTCGCGGAGTGCTCGGCGTCAGCGAGGCGCTTGGTGGAGTTCTTCGCCAGCCACTCGACGAGCTCCGGGTGCCGCGTCTCGAGGTACTCGAGCATCGCGTCGAACTGATCAGCCGCCTGCTCGTCGTCTTTGAGCGTCTCGGCGTCGATGGTCGTGGCCTGGATCAACGCGTCGATGACGCGCGCGTCCTTCTTGAGCGACATCTTCTCGAGCCGCGCCTCGTACTTGATGACCTTCTCGAGGAGCGCCATCAGTTCCTTGCCGCTCACCTCGGTCTTGTCGGCGCGCACGAGCCTGGTGCGCTCCCCAGCGATGCCGAGGAGGAACTGGTCCTTGCCGTCGTTGTCCTTGACGTACAGCTCCTTCTTGCCGCGCGTGATTTTGTAGAGCGGCGGCTGCGCGATGTAGACGTAGCCCTTCTCGATGATCTCCGGCATCTGACGGAAGAAGAACGTCAGCAGCAGCGTGCGGATGTGCGAGCCGTCGACGTCGGCGTCCGTCATCAGGATGATGCGGTGGTAGCGAATGTCTTCGGGCTTGTAGTCCTCGGTGTTGTTGCCCGCGCGGACTCCGGTGCCGAGCGCGGTGATCAGCGTGACGATCAACTCGCTGCTGAGCATCTTCTCGATGCGCGCCTTCTCGACGTTCAGAATCTTTCCGCGCAGGGGAAGGATCGCCTGGAACGTCGCATCACGGCCCTGCTTCGCCGACCCGCCTGCGGAATCGCCCTCGACGATGTAAAGCTCGCACTTGCTCGGGTCCTTCTCGCGGCAGTCGGCGAGCTTGCCGGGCAGCGAGAGGCCATCGAGCACGCCCTTGCGCCGAACGGTCTCACGCGCCTTGCGAGCGGCGATGCGAGCGCGCGCGGCGTCACCGATTTTTCCGATGATCTTCTTCGCGTTCTGCGGATTCTCGTCGAGCCACGTCTGGAGCTTCTCGTTGACGATGCTCTCGACCAGGCCCTTCACCTCGGAGTTGCCGAGCTTCTGCTTGGTCTGCCCTTCGAACTGCGGCTGCGGAATCTTGACGGAGATGACGGTGGAGAGCCCTTCGCGCGCGTCGTCGCCCGTCGGCTGTTCCTTGATGTCCTTCCACATCGCGGTGCGCTCGGCGTAGCCGTTGATGCTCTTCGTCAGCGCCGCCTTGAAGCCGGACAAGTGGGTGCCACCCTCGGGCGTGTTGATGTTGTTCGCGAAGGTGAAGATTTTTTCGTCGTAGCCCTCGTTCCACTGCATCGCGATCTCGACCTGGACCTGGTCTTTCTCGCCTTTGAACGTGATGGGCTTGTCGTGAATGACCGTCTTCGCGGAGTTGATGTACTCGACGAAGCTGGTGATGCCGCCCTCGAACTTGAAGTCGTGCGACTTGCCGTTGCGCTCGTCGGTGATGGTGATGTGCAGACCGGCGTTCAAGAACGCGAGCTCGCGCAGACGTGAGCTGAGCGTGTCGAAGTCGTAGTCCTTCACTTCGAAGATGGTCGGGTCGGGGTGGAAGCTGACCTTCGTGCCGCGCTTCTCGGTGGTGCCGACTTCGGCGACCTGCTGCTGCGGAACGCCGCGCGCGTACTTCTGCTGGTACACCTTTCCGTTGCGCTGCACTTCCACGTGGAGCCAGTCGGAGAGCGCGTTCACGCACGACACACCGACGCCGTGGAGACCGCCGGACACTTTGTACGCCGAGTTCTCGAACTTGCCGCCGGCGTGCAGCTTGGTCATCACGACGTCGAGCGTGTCCATGCCGGGCACGGTGGGGTGCGGACCGACGGGAATGCCGCGGCCGTCATCGACGACGCTGATGGAGTTGTCGACGTGGATGAAGACGTTCACCTGCGTCGCGAAACCAGCGAGCGCTTCGTCGACGGAGTTGTCGACCACTTCGTAGACGAGGTGGTGGAGACCGCGGAAGAACGTGTCGCCGATGTACATGCCGGGGCGCTTGCGAACGGCCTCGAGGCCCTCGAGCACGGTGATGCTGGCGGCGTTGTATTCGGCTGGTTTCTTCGCTTCGGAAGGGGTCGACGTCGAGTCCAAGTGAGGCTCTTTCTTCGTGCTGCGTTTCCGTTCGCCACGCGCTGAAAAACCGCGTGAAAAACACGCTCCTCGTCTACCATGTTTCACGTTGTCGCAGGGTGCCGAAATGAGGCTCCAACACATGAGATTTACTCTGCTTTTGCCGCTGTTTTTGGCGTGCGCAACACCCTCAAAACAGACAGGTCCGGAGGCTGAAATGCGGATGGTTCCGTACGCAGAAAAGGCGAAGGAAAAGGGACCGTCGACGGGTGACGCGAGCGCGTTGAAAGCCTGGCTCGAAGGCACGAAGGAAGCAGTGCTGCGTGTGCCGATCACGGTCATCGCGGGAGGCATGCCCGGTGAGCGTTGGGAGCTGAAGATTGGAGCGCTCGACATCGCGATGAGCGACAGCGCGTTGGGCGTGAGCTTCGAAGATCGCGTGCGTCAGGCGAGCCAGGGCACGCGGCCTGTCGTGGTGTGGGTCGAGGGTCGGTGGCGTGAAGGGAAGCTGCACATCATCCACTTCTCGCGACGCGCGAACGACGGCGAGCCCGTCGACTTCGTGGAGCGGGAGAAGTGACGCTTCCGTCGTTCTGCGAGCCGGTGCCCTCACTCCCCACCACCTCAAGGCTGTTTGAGCGCGGTTCTCGTGACCGTCTCGGTGAGCGCAGTCGAGAGTGAAGGTATCGGCTCCACCGACGCCGCTTCCTTCCCCACCTCGCTGATCAACTTGATCAACTGCTGCCGCCCCTCGCTGGCGTGCGCGCGGAACTCAGCCGCCAATTTTTCTTCGAGCGCTCCGCCCGACTGCAGGCGCTTCGACGGCTCTCGCTGCAACAACGCATGCACCGCCTCGCAGAACACCGCCGGCAACTCGGGCCGCGCAGCCGCCGGGTTCTCTGCCGCGTTCTCGAGCACCGCTCGCAACATCTCCGTCTCCGACTGCTGACCGAACAACCGCTGCCCGGTCGCCGACTCGTAGAGCGTGATGCCGAGCGCGAACAAATCGGTGCGCGCGTCGAGCGGCTGATCCATCGCCTGCTCCGGTGCCGCGTACGCCAACTTCCCGCGCATCACCCCGGGCTGCGTGAGCGATGGCCGATCTGCCGAACGCGCGATGCCGAAGTCGGCGATCTTCACCTCACCGACGCGCGACAGAAGAATGTTCGGCGGATTCAAATCGCGATGAACGAGATTGAGCGGCGCTCCGTTCGCGTCGCGACGCGTGTGGATGTACTCGAGCGCCGCCGCCAACTCCTGCGTGAGCCACAACAGCGCGGGCACCGGAATCTTCTTCTGCTCCCGATGCAGGTGCTTGAGCAGACGGCCCAGCGAGATGCCGTCGACGAACTCCATCGCCAGGAAATACGTGTCGCCGTCAGACCCGAAATCCAACACCTGCACCACGTTGGGGTGCGCGAGCCGCGCGCCGAGCTCCGCCTCGCGACGGAAGAGCGCGACCAGCTCCGGCACGTTCGCCCACGACGGCAGAATGCGCTTCACCGCGACCGTGCGCTCGAAGCCACCTTCCGGGCAGTACACGGCGCGGAAGACCTCGGCCATGCCGCCCGCTCCGAGTCGCTCGCCGAGCACGTATTTCCCGAGCAAATCGCGCTGACGTGACGCAGTGACGAGCCGTCGAATCTTCGCCACCAACACCAGCGCCAGCACCGCGAAGCCAGCGGTGGCGACGATGACGTTTCCGCGCACCACCCACGGAACCTGCCCCGTGCTGAGAATCGCCGTGATGAACGCCAGCGTGATGGGAGCGACGATCAAGATGACCCGTCGCGACAGCGCGATGGTCGAGAGCAGCAGAAACGTCAGCAGCATCGTCACGCTCGACGCAGCGCCGATTCCGTGCGCCGTCGTGTACTGCGCCTGCACGTATTCGATGGTCCCCACGAGCGGCACGTCGAGGAATGCCGGAGCGAACGCCGCGAACCCGCGCGTCTTCGGCTTGAACTGCACGAGCAACAGCAGCAACCCCGCGAGCACCGCGTAGAGCACGGCGCCGTAGCGGCTCGGCCAGAGCGCGGTGTGGCCCTCGAGCTCGGTGGTGGGAAAGACGACGAGCGCGTTGAGCGTGCCGAAGAGGAAGCGCAGACGGCAGACGGCGAGCACCGAGCGGTCGCGCTCCTCGACGATGATGCGCTCGAGCAGGCCCTTCGCGGCGCCCTTCGGCTCGGCGTCTGACGAGAACCACGTCGAAATGGTTTCGAACGCGCCCACTGCGCGCGAGCTTTGCATTTCCGCACGCGCCATGTGGCTCTCACTCACCGTCGCGCTGATCAGCAGTCAATTCCGCGAAGTTCCACTCGACGAATTCAACAAGCTCGCCGACGCGAAGCTGATTCACGCCGTCGCCACGTCGCCCAACGGCCACACCGTGTCCGTGTGGACGCGTTGGTCCGAGAAGTCCGTGCCGTGCCTCGGCTGGACGATCAGATCAGCCGACGAGTCGGCTGGGGCGATCAGAGACACCGGCAAGAAGACCGAAGGCCTCGGCGAAGTCGATTGCCCCAACGCGGCCCCGACCGGGAAGCGGCACCTGTTCGTCGACACGAAGGTGATGGGCGCTCCGAAGACGCTGGTGCCGGTGCTCGACACGTACCGCAATCAAGTCGCGCTCGTGTTTCCCCGCGCGCTCGGCATCGCGTCGAACGACGACGGCTCGCTCCTCGGCGCGTGGTCGCTCGGAGATTTCTCATTGAAGGGCGTCTCCATCGGCGAACACGACTGGCTGTTGTGGGTGCAGGATGCGAAGGGCACCGACCGGTTGTTCTTCGTCGACCCCGCGCTGCTCGTCGGTGAGCCGCTCGAGTCGCCCATCGTCGAGACGGTGCCCTCGATGACGATGACGAAGTTCGCGTGGAAGAAGGAGATGCCCACGCAGCAGGTCGGCCCCTGCACGCTCGAACGACGCGGGGTGATGATCGACGACTCCGCGCTGATGCTCGATTGGAAGTCGACGACCTCACGCATCGAAGTGCGCGCACAGCTCGCGAGCGGCGAGCAGAAGGTGTGGAAGGTCGACGCCGCGGGCGGCACTCCCGTCGCCGGCCTCGACATTCAGCGCGTGCACTTCGCTCGTCACGGCGTGTGGCGGTTGTTGATTCAGTTCCCCGCGCACGTGACTTCGTTGGCGGTGAGTGAAGCCGAGAAGCCGAAGCGGATGAGTCCGGTGCTCCAGCCCCTCGTCCTCGGAGGCGACGCCACCTGCATCTACAAAGACGGCGTGCTGCGTCCGCCCGACTTCACCCTCGATTCGCGCTGGCGGTGAGCCGCTCGAGGAAACCGGTCGAGTCGTAAAAGGTGAAGCGAACGTCTCCGCACGCGAGGCGCGCGCCGTTGGTCAGCGGCACGAGCCGGCCCGGGTAGAGCTTCTCGTCGTTGAGCGTGGCGTCGGCGATTTCAACCACCGCCCACCCCGCGGAGTCGCACGACAGTCGCACGTGTTCACGCGAGACCGTCATGTCGTTCACCTGGAGGTCTGCTTCCGAGCCTCGCCCGAGCAAGATGTCGCGTGGCGGAGTCGGCTCGAGCACGAAGACCAACGCGTCTCCACCGAGCGGGCGCGCGTTCGAGCGTGAAGAGCGGTGTGTGGCCTGCGAGTCGCTCTCCTCGGGAGAGGAAGGTGACGGGTTCCACTTGCCGGGTTCCCACACCAGCCAGCTCCCCGGGTGCTTCGCGAGGAAGCGCTCGTCGCCCATGGCCTCACGCCGCTGCACAAGCAACGAAGTGAGGAACGCGCGCACGTGGGTTGCTGACGAGCTCATTCGGCCATCACCACCAGCAGATATTCGCCGGGGAGCTGGCCTGCCGTCGATTCATACGTGTCGAGCGAGAGCCAATACGTACCGGCGCTCAGTGAGCGCGTGATGAGCTTGTCGTTGCGCTGCAGGCACGACGCGCCGTCGGCAGCGGTGAGCAGATGGAGGTCGATGTCGCTGCTGCCGAGCGAGATGACGAACGCGCGCAGGTTGATGGGCTGTGTGACTTCGAAGCGGTACAGCACTTCGCGACCGCTCTCGTTCTGGGTCGCCGCGCAGCCGGGATAGTTCGGGATGACGGCGGCTCCCTGCGTGCGCGTGTCGCGCGCGTCGACGAAGGGGAGCGAGGGGATGACGATTTCATCGCTCGGCAATCCGCTCCCCGCGAAGCGCGGCGCGGTGGTGTCACTCGGAGTGTTGCTTTCCACCGCGAGCCACGCACGGTTCAGCGCTTCGAGCGTCGCGAGGTTGCGCACGTTCTGTCCGAAGTCGAGACCGGCGCTGGTGAAGAAGCAGCCACGCGTGCCGGCGGAGGGGATGTACGTCGAGAGGTGCACGCCGTCGCCGCTCAGGCCGTGTGCGGGCACTGGCTGCAATTCACGGTGGAGATCGACGAACGGAATTCGCCGCGACTGCGCGATGGCGCGCGCCACGAGGTTGTAGCGAGGCACCCAGGCGTTGGCCGTCGAGCTGTCGTCGCGCGGAGGCACCGCCGTGATGATGGGCACCACGCCCTGCATCGAGAGCGTGTCGATGAGGGGCACCATGCTGCGGCCGTAGAGGTCGGGGTTCGCGAAGCCGACGTCGTTGGTGCCGAACATCACGGTCGCGTAGCGCGGATTCGCGGCGTCGATTTCCTGCTGCAGCGGGGAGGGCGTGCCGGCGACGGCTGATTGTGCGCTCCAGCCGATGGTCGCTGAGAGGCTCGTGCGCGAGAAGGCAGAGCTGCCCTGCACCATGCCGGTGCGGAAGTGCGCGAGGCCCGCGTCGAGGGTGGTGCGGCCGTCGAGGTCGACGAAGTTGCCGGCGAAGCAGTTGAGGTAGCCCGTGCTCACGGTGTTCGAGTCGCCGACTTTGCTGAGGACGTTTGGCGCGCGCGTCGAGTCCATCGCCGCGATGGCGCGGAGGTGCGCGACGACTTCGGGCGTGAGTGGCGAGTGCGTCTGGCCGACGGGGTAGAGGATGGTGGTCGTTCCGCCGTCGCTCGTTGTCGTGCCTGCGTCGGTTCCTGCGTCGCTTGTCGTGCCTGCGTCGGTCGTCGTGCCTGCGTCGGTCGTCGTGCCGGCGTCGGTCGTCGTCGTGCCCGCGTCGCTCGTGGTTCCTGCGTCGTCTGGTTCTGCGCCGGCGTCAGTTTCGGGGACTGGCGTTCCGCACGCGGTGATCAGGAGTGCTGCGAGTGCCCAACGCATGTGCTGCTTGAAGCACGGTTGCGTTCGCTACCCAACTGCTCTCCCCGTCGTGCGGAGCCGCCGTGTGACGCTGCACAAGCCCTGGCGTCGAAGTGGTGGCGAATGGCGTGTGAGGTGCCGAGAGACGAAGAGCCCCTCGACCCCGCGCGGATTCTGATCAGTTCTCTTTGATGACAGAGGTGGGTGGGGGCGAGGGCGCTGAAAGTGAGGTCCTCTTTGATGACGGATGAGCTCGTCATGAGGTGATCACACGCGCGCTGACTTCCGACGTCGATCGCGACGGACGATCTCGTGCCAGCCCGCCTCCGCTCGAGATCCGCTCAGCTCGCGCGCTCGAG
>JAEUJS010000093.1 GCA_016792935.1 Archangium sp.
CAAGATCGGAGTGCCGCTCGGCAACCCGTCGGGGTCGTCGGTGAAGCTCACTCCATAGTCGGCGCTCTTCTTGAGGCCGCCGTTTCCTGCGGCCCAGAACGACGCCGTGCCGTCAGTCGCATAGAACAACACGCCATCGGCGATCGGCATCGTCGCCGTGCGGAAGGTGTTGCCGTAGTTGTCACTGCGCTGCTGCCCATCGATCGCGGTGGAGATGACGACAATCGCGCCTGACGCGGCGAGCGCTTCGACCGCACCTCGCGGAGTCGCCGTCATCCACGTCACGCCGAGATCGGCCGACTCGTAGAGCACGCCGCTCCCGGCCAGGCCCCAGGTGAAGATCTTCTGCTGACCGGCTCCGGCGACGAGGCGGGTGATCTTCTGTGCGAAGAGCGGATTGCCGAGCGCGGTGCGACGCGACCACGGCCCGGCGAGATCGGTCGCCACGTACAAACCGCCGGTGGTCGCCATCAGCCACTCGTTGCCCTTCTTCACCAGCGCCCACGTGGGGTTCGAAGGCGCGGTCGTCACCTGCGCCCACGCGCCGTCGAGCTCCTTGATGAAGAGGCCGCCCATCGTCGCACCCGCGGCCGTCATCACGAGGCGCTGATCGTCGCGCTGGAACGAGGTGGGCTTCACGTCACCCGACAGCGGCGTCAGCTCAGTGGTCCACGTGGTGTCGGGCGCGGGGAGCTTTACCACGCCGTCGGTGCTCGCCGCGTACAACACGCCGCTCACCGTCGCCGCGCCGACCACGCGCGCGTTCGCGGGCCAGCCGTTCGAGCGCTTGATGAACTGCGTGTAGACGATGGGCGGAGGGCCGGCGTCGAATTCCAGCCGCCCGCCATCGCGTGGACCGCCGTCGGGGCCGCTCATCATCTCGGAACAGCCGCTGAACGCGAACGCCAGCACCGCGAACGCCAGGAAACGCAGAACACGAACCGTCACGTAAGCCGCCTCTCGAGGAAGGTGCCCAGCCGCCGGAGCACGTCGGGGGGAATCGTATGTCCGCCGGCGAAGGGAACGAACTCATGTTGCATGCCGGCTTCGCCCAGGAGCTGCTGCAGCCATTCCGCCGCCGCGAACGGGAGAATGGGATCTTGTCGTCCGTGCGACTGAAAGACGTGCAGGCCCGCGCGCGCTTTGGCCTTCGCGCGCCACACGTCTTCGATCAGCAGCGTGCCCGAGAGCGCGACGAGCCCTGCGGGTGATTCTTCGAGGCGGAGCGCGACGTCGGTGGCGATCATCGCTCCCTGCGAAAAACCGCCGACGACGATCTTCGACATCGCCAGCTTCGTCGTGTCGGCGACCTGCATCACCAGCGCGTGCACCGCCTGGCGCGCGGCGGCCATGCCCTCGGGCTCGAGCTTGCGGAACTCGCGCAGCGCGTCGGGATCTGAGGCGAGGCGTTGCACCGCGACCATGTCGATCATCCACCACGCGCGCGCGTCGGCCCAACCGAACTGCGTGAGCGACAGCGGCGCCGCGGGGAAGACGAACCGCACGTCACTCAGGGCCGGGTGTGTATCGACCAGCACCGGAGCCAGACCGACGAGATCGTCTCCCGGTGCGCCGAACCCGTGGCAAAGCACCACGGCCGCGCGAGGCGTTCCGGTGCTGCGTTGAAAGATCTCGACGTCGAGCCCCGCCATTTTCCCGGGCTCCCGCCCGCCACCCGTGACCTGTCGGCTGTGCATTGACGTCCGGTTACACAGCCAAACGCCCTACGACAAGCTCTTGACCGAAGCGCTCCGGTGTATTGCCTTCCCGATGTGCCCTTCACGCTGAAAGTGACCACGAGCGGCGAGGCCGAGGACTTTTCCTTCGAGGGAGGAGAAGCGCGGCTCGGCCGAACCGCGGACAACGACATCGTCATCAAAGATCCTTCTTCATCTCGATCGCACGCGCGCGTGTACGAGGAAGAAGGTCGCCACTTCGTCGAAGATCTGAAGAGCGCCAACGGCACCAAGCTCAACGGCAAGCCGGTGAAGGCGCCCATCGAGTTGAAGAGCGGAGACAAGGTCTCCATCGGTGACGTGGTGCTCGAGTTCGACGCGCCCGCCGCGAACGACACGGTGATGGGCAACGCGTCGTCGACGATGGATGACGGCGGCGCCGAGCCTCCGGCCGAAGAAGAAGATCCCAACGCCACGATGCTCAAGCCGCCCCAGAAGCCGGCGGCGATCATCCGCAACAAGCCTCCCGCTGCACGCCGACCCGACCCCGAGCCCGAAGAGGAGCCGCAAGACGAAGCGCCGGCTGAAGAAGAGGAAGAGGTCGCGGCCTCCGCAAACTCGACGAAGAACTTCAACGTGCCGCCGCCCAAAGCGATGGCGCGTCGTGCGACGGGAGCGAACACCGCTCCCGTGCGGTCCCGCCCTCCGCGTGAAGAAGAGGGCGACGGCGAAGAAGTGCAGCTCACTGCGGCCGAGCGCGCTCGTCAGCGTCGCGCGTTGGCGAAGTCGGGCTCGGGTCGCGCGCAGCTGTTGTGGAGCGATCTGTCGCTCCCCGCGAAGATCGTGGTCGGTGGCGTCGGCGGCATCGCGGTCGTCGCCATGCTGGGGCTCGCGGTGATGGCCGTGATCCCCAAGAAGGTGAACAAGAAGTTCGAGGTCGCGCAGCTCGCGCCCAACGGCGATCCGGTGTTCGACTCGTTTGGTCTGGGCGACGACGTCGACTTCGAGAAGCCCGACATGAAGTCGTTCACCTTCCAGTACGACTCGCCGACGTCGATCGTGGGCGTGTTGCACTACCAGGCGCGCGACTGCTCGAAGGAAGAGGTCAGCATCGAGCTCAACGGCAACGCGCTGGGCACGATTCCGCCCGACACCATCGAGGTGAATCAGCGCCAGCTCGAGGTGGTGTTGCCCGCCACGCAGCTCAAGGTGAGTGAGCCCAACGAGCTCGTCTTCGACAACGTGAACAACCCGCCCGGAGAAGATCTCTGGAAGATCTGGAACATCTGGGTCGAGGTGATCCCCATTCCCAACATGACGGGTGAAGAGGCCAGCCGCCGCGCGAAGCAGGACATCGAGCGCGCCGCGAGCATGTACGACCAGCGCGACATCGGCGCGATGAACCTCTTCCGCGCGTGGAAGTCGTACCGCGACGCGTGGCTGCTCCTCGAAGCGACGCCCGATCGTTCAGCCGAGCTCCTGCAGATCGCTCGCACCCGCATGCGTGAAATTCGCCCTGAACTCGATCGCAAATGTTCCGCGCTGCTGGTCGACTACCAGAAGGAAATGGCGAAGAAGGAACCCAACGTCGGGGGCGCGCGAAAAGTGCTTCAGAACATCCCCTCGTATTTCGAAAAAGAGCACCCGTGCTTCGGCATGGCACGCGGCCTTTTGCGAAGCATGGATGATCTCACCGTCGAAGGTGAGTGATTTCAGCGGGTTGCATCTGTTTTCAGGCACGTCCACCTGACGGATGGAGCAGTTGGTGGTTGGTCTCGATAATTCCGACAATCCACCATGCGCAAGCCACGAGAATCAGGTCAGGCAGCGGTTGAGACGGCGATCGTGATGCCGCTCTTCGTCTTCACGGTGCTCGGACTCGTGCAGCTGAGCCTGATGCACCAGGCGCGGTTGCTCACCAAGTACGCCTCGTACAAAGCGGCGCGCTCGGGTTCGATCAACCGAGGTGATCAGAAGGTGCTCGAAGCGGCCGCGATCGGCGTGATGATGCCGCTCATCACGCGCGAGAACCCCATCGCCGCGGGCAGCGGAGGCACGCAGCCGCAATACGGCCTCTACAAGCTGAACGGCGCGAGCGACTACGCGACGGCGTTCAACGAGGTGGTGCAGTCGCGCAACAACCAGGACCAGGGCAAGCCCATCATCGAGGTCACGGTGTGCCACCCGCTCTCGAGCGACGTCGACACCAACAAAGACTTCGACGATCCCGACGTGAACCCGCTCGGCGGCAACAACAACTGGCGCCCGTTCGAAGCGACCAAGCTGGCGGTGCAGGTGACGACCTACCAGAAGCTGATCATTCCCTTCGCCAACGCCTTCCTCTGGTGGGCCTCGTACGGCGCCATCGCGGGCGAGCAGGCGGCCACGATGAAGATGCTGCGCATGCACCACGACGGCAGCAAGAACCAGACGCTCCGCAAGAAGTTCAACAAGACGTACACGCTCACCGAGCTCCGCGACCTGGCGCTCGACGGCAACTACATCATGCCGGTGCGTGGGTCGTACGCGATGCGCATGAATTCCAACTTCGGGAACAACGCGAAGTTGAACAGCGAAAATCTCTGCCACGTGCCGTTCGAAAGGAACTGAACCATGCGCTCCTCTTTCCGAGCTCGTTCGCGCGGTCAGGTGTTGGTGATGGCGTGCCTCACCTTCCTGCTCCTCGCCCTCACGTTGATGGCCAGCTTCTCGATCTCGCACAGCGTTCACGAGCGCGTGCGCATTCAGTCTGCGGCTGACCAGCAGGCCTTCTCGATCGCCGTGATCGAGGCCCGCGGGTTCAACACGCTGGCGTACATGAACCGCGCGATCGCCGGCGCCATCGTCGCTGAGCTGAGCCTCCACGCGTGGCGCGCCATCGCTGGCCGCGACGTGTCGATGTACCAGGCCGGCTTCATCTCGTTCCTGATGGTCGCCGCGATGGAATTCGCGCAGTGCCCGAAGTTCCAGATTCAGCACTGCATCCACGGCATTCAGGCGCTGCGCATCGCCTTCAAATACAACTCGAAGCATCGCTCGACGAAGAGCGACCTCGAGGGCAAGGACAATCAGTGGAAGGAAGCCGTGAAGGGCTTCTCCGACATGATCAAGGACATCTACAAGGACGAGCAGGACATGCTCGACAAGGTGAAGGACGAGGTGAACGGCGGCATGACGCTGCAGATGGTGCAACGGAACACCGCGCCCAACGCCTCGATGGAAAAGTTCGAGGACTACAACACCGTCAACCTGGCCTGCGCGGTCGAGGGTTCGAAGTTCGACGACAAGTGCAAGGCGCTCGACTGGAAGCAGGCGACCGGCGTGTCGGCGGCCAGCACCCGCACCGGCATCATGGAACAGGCGGCCCTCGCAGCCCGCATGCCGCTCAACATCGGCCGCATGGGTTCACGTTCGTTGTCGGCTGACGGGTACCACTCGATGGATCCCATCAGCGATCAATTGCTCGCCTCGGTCTCGCCTGAGAGCGACCCGCTCTCGCTGATGCTCGGCGGCTTCGACCCCGACATCTCGAACAACCCCGACAACATGATGGATATCCAGAGCGAGGGTGGCTACCGCGAGATCTCGATCATGGCGGAGGACATCAGCCTCGGGAACAACCGCATCAGCGCCAGCGAGCCCATCTCGTTCGTGCTCGTGAACTGGAAGCACGGCAACGGCTTCTTCATCACCAACGGCTCCGCGCCGAACTCCAGCGGGTCCTACGAAGGCGTGCCCTGCAACGGGAGCGGCGGCTGCTTCATCAACTACCGCATGGGCCAGAAGAGCAACCCGCCCGATGACGACAGCGACTGGAACCAGCCGGCGACCTACGGCGGCATGAAGCAGGACCTGCGCTCGATTCAGGGTGGTGGCAAGGGGGCGTGGGAAATCGAAGGCAAGGGCGAGGTGCAGATGGTCGGCGGAGACAAGAGCTTCAAGTACGTCTCTGACGGCCAGGCCTTCGCGGTCGCCAAGGGCAAGACGTACTTCCACCAGCTCGGTGACTGGAACGTCGCGCCCAACTTCTTCGACCCGTTCTGGCGCGCCAAGCTCCACCCGTTCCTCCGCAAGGAAATGGGTGCGGCGCTCGACCAGCTCGGCGACAGCAAGGGTGCCGAGACGATTCGCAACAACCAGACCGCCGTCGAAGGGTGGAAGCGATGAACCGCCTCAATCGCCGCAATTCCCGCCGTGGTGCCGCCGCCGTCGAGATGGCGATCACCATGGTCACGCTGATTCCCCTCATCTTCTTCGCGCTGTTCCTCGAAGACTTCGCCTACTACCGGCTCAACGGCCAGGAGCCGGGCATCGCGGCGATGTGGGACCACCTGACGCCCGACTACATGAAGAACCGGCCTGACGTCGGAGGCATGAACCGCCTCAAGTTCTGCGACCACACCTCGGCGTTCGACAGCTACAAGCAGGACTTCGACTGCAACGGCGGCGGTGGCATGGGTGGCAGCGACGACACCGACGACGGCAGCGGCGACTTCAGCGTGACGGGCAGCGGCGGCGGCGACATCGGCCACCACCACGCAACGGGCGCACACCAGTGCTGGCTCGGTCAGGGCCGTCAGGTCTACTGCAACACCTCTTCGGTGATGGGCGCTCCGAACATCGTGGTCGGCTCGGGCATGCAGACCTTCTTCACGCCGGGCGGCTGGAACCGCGGTGGTCTGGCGACGTGCAATTCCACGCTCAACGTCTTCAACTGGATCATTCCGCAGGACATCAGCTCGGAAGGCGGCTGGCTGTGGAGCAAGAAGCAGAACACCGACAAGCAGCAGTCCGACAAGGGCAGGGAGTGGAACGAAGGCACCAACGGCACGAAATACTCCATCGGGCAGGCGCACACTGACGGCAAGGCCGCCACTGACAACATGAAGAGCTGGAAGATGTCGCAGGAGAACTACTCGATGCTCGTCGACCCCTGGGCGCTCAGCCACATCGGCACCGTGAAGCCGCTGAGCAACCTCGCGCTCACCGGCCTGGGCCAGACGCCCGGCTCGCTCGCGATGGTCGGCAAGGACCTCTACAACCCGCTGCTCGACCGCACGAACATGTACTACACGAAGTACGGCGGTCAGGCGGCCGACAAGGGGAAGAACTGGCTCAGCGACATGAGCGACTTCCTGAGCGACAACGCCGGCAAGGATGGTTACGGCGACGACCTCGACTCGGTGCCCGTGAACTGGTCGCCGCCCAGCGCGCGCCCCGGCTACAGCGGCGGTCTCGGCTCGGGTTGGGACAAGAACCGCAGCGGCAACAAGTTCCCCGAGGAGTGGGGCCCGAACTAAGCGTCACTGACGCCAAAAGAGATGCCGTGAGCACCCCGAAGGCAGGAGACAAGAAGCGCGGCATCTCTTTCTTCTGGATCCTGCTCGCCACGGCGGCCATCGGCATCGTGAGCGGCACCTTGATGGGCCGGTTCACCGGCACCGACATCGACGAGCTGCAGGTCGTGCAGGAACGCCAGGCGCGCATCTTTCCGCGTGGCGAAGCAACGAAGGTCGACGTTTCTCCCGACCCGGCGTCGATCGCCGGGATTCCGCCGTACCCCGGTGTCTACCCGCGCGCGATGACGCGTCGTGCGAATGCCATGGGGAGTCCGATGTCGATCTCGTGGTTCTCGACCGGCGATTCCACCGAGACGGTGCTCAAGTATTACGAGCGCGCGTTTCGCGCCGAGGGCCGGCGCCCCTTCACGCATCGGCGGGGCGAGATGGGCTACGTGGCGTGGCTCGACGCCCACCACGATGGAGGGCTCGCTGGCGGCGTGCTGCACATGGTCTCGGCGATGAAGCAGTTCAACCAGACCATCGTGCTGGTCTCGGCTTCGCGGCCCGACATGGCGATGAACTCGTCGCCCCGCCTTCCGGAGGGCTTTACGCTGCCTCCCAGCGCCACCCAGCCGCAGATCGTGCAGATGGGCGAGGGGCCCGCCAGCAACGAGGTCGCCTATTCGCGCGCCGTGAATCAATCGCCCGGGGCCGTCGTTGAGTTCTTCGCGCGTCAGTTCAAAGAGCGCGGCTTCGACGTGCTCGAGCAATCGCAGACGCCGGAACAGGGTGGCATCAGTGCGACGAAGGGCTCGATCACCATCGTGGTTGCGGTACGCGCCGAAGGTGCCACTGACTCGTCGATCGTGATCTCGTATGATCGGCAAACTGCATCACCACAGGAGGAACTGACCCCATGAAGTGGATCTTGATCGCTGCGCTCCTCGCCCCCGGACTCGCCCTTGCTGGTGCGTGTGAGGCGACGTGCGCTGACACCGTCAAACAGTGCAAGGACGTCTGCAAGAAGCAACTCAAGAAGGACGCGCCCGATAAAATTCCGTTCTGTCAGGACAAGTGCAAGGAGTTCGAAAGTGAATGCGAAAAAGACTGCAAAGCTGAAGGCAAGAAGTAACCAGCTCGCGCGCCGCGGTCAGGCGATGGTCGAGTACAGCCTCGTCAGCCACTTCCTCCTCGTGGGAGGCGCGCTGGCGATGATGCCGGTGATGTCGAAGCTCTACGGCGCGTTTTCGCAGTTCTACGCCGGCGTCTTCTTCATCTTGAACAACGGCGCGATCTAAGGGGATCTCAGCGGGGCGTGCGGTATACCCGCGCGCCATGTCTGAGACCGCTGCCGCTCCGAAGCAACGTTCGCCCGTTTTCTACATTCTGCTCGGTTGTGGTGGCCTCGCCGGCTTGATCTGTCTCGGCGGGGCCATCGTGCTTTTCGGCATCGGCAAGACGGTGAAGGACCTCGGAGAAGGCGTCACCGATCCCGTC
>JAEUJS010000180.1 GCA_016792935.1 Archangium sp.
TCACCGGCAACGTCGGCGGGCTCGACCACTTGAACCACTGGCACGAACCGCCATCGACGGCGCTGCACGGCTGATTCGCCATCATGCCGCCATCGGCCGACTGCCAGAACTCGACCGAGAGCACCCGCATCGGCCCGTCACCCGTGTTCGACACCAGCGTCACGTCTTGCGGAGCAGGGTTGTTGCCCGTGAACGTCACGCCATTGGGCTGTGGGTTCGACAGACGCGAGGCGCCGGTGATGGTCGCAATCATCGAGTTCGGCGCGCGCATCGTTCCCAGCGGCTCTCCCTGGCGATTCCAGATGATGGTCGAGAGATCCGACCCGTCGTTCCGGCATGACGACCGCGCGCGGTACGTGATGGCCACGGGAGCCGTCTCCCACGGCATCGGGTCGCTCACCATCATCGGCAGCCGCTGCGTGGCCACCATGAAGGTCGCCACCGAGCCACCATCGGCGGCGAGCGGCGCGTTCGCGTAGGCGTAGTCGATGGTCGAGCCACCGTCACACCGCCCCGGCTGCCCCTGCGTGATGTTCAGCGAGAAGCTCACCGGCGTGTTGCCTTCGTTCTTCACGTACATGCGGCCGGTGCGCTCGTAGGGCTCGACGCCACCGTCGAGCACACACTGCAGGCCGCCATCGATGGGATACACGAGCCCGTCGCACAGCGCGCCGAACCGCACGTCGAGCGCCATGCCCATGCCGTCCGTGCATGACTCGACCATCGTGTCGTCGAAGCGGAAGCAGAGGCGCGGGCGCGCCTGAATTCCGGCCCCGCGAATGGGGATGCTCTGGTTGCCCACGCCCGCCGGCAACACGATTTCCAGCGAGCCCATCACCACCTGCTGCGAGGTCGGAGCGAAACGAATGGTGATGGTCGCGCTCTCCCCTCCGCCGAGCGTCTTCACCAGGGGGCTGGTGTCCGACGTCACGTCAGCGCCGGCCATCATCACCGTCGCGCTCGTGACCGGGAGCTCGTTCGAGCCGGTGTTGGTGAGCGTCAACATCAGTTCCTTCATCTCACCGACGTAGACGTCGCCGAAGTTGAGCATCGTGGGCTGCACGACGGCCGTGGCGGTGACTCCCGTGCCGGCGAGGTCGAGCGTCACCTTCGCGTTCGCGGGGTCGTCGGTGGTGAGGATCACCGTGCCCGTCTCGCGCTGATCAGCGACGGTGGGCGTGAAGGCGAAGGGGAACATGTTCTCTTCGTTCACCGCGAGCGTGACCGGCAACATCGTGTCGGCGGCGAAGAGCGGCTTGCTGAATTCCGCCTTGCTGATGGTCAGCGGCGCGTCGCCCGCGTTGCGAATGCGCACGCGCTTGAGGCCCTTGAAGTTGAGCTGCACCGAGCCGAAGTCGACCAGCGAGCGCGAGTTGCCCATGTCATCGAGCACCTCGATCTTCGGGTTCTTCTTGCGCGTGGTGGGTCCGCACTCGCAACCCGCGATCAGCGCCAACACCAGCAACGATCCGATTCCTTTGATTCCGGTCTTCATCAATTCAACTCACTCTTCGGAGTACGGCCCATCAAGTCGCCCACCGCGGCCTTCGGCGACTTGCCTTCCCAGGCGATGCGATACACCTGATCGCAGATCGGCAGCTCGACGCCCACCTTCACGCTCAGATCGCGCGCCGACTTCGCGGTCTTCACGCCCTCGGCGACCTGCTTCATCTCTTTCAAGATGTCGTCGAGCGAGCGGCCCTTGCCGAGCTCCATGCCGACCTTGCGATTGCGCGACAGCTCGCCGGTGCAGGTGAGGACCAGGTCTCCCATGCCCGCGAGGCCCGAGAGCGTCAGCGGGTTGCCGCCCATCTTCACCGCGATGCGTGAGATCTCCGCGAGGCCGCGGGTGATGATCGCCGCGCGCGCGTTGTGGCCGAGGCCCAGCCCGTCGCTCATCCCCGCCGCGATGGCGATGACGTTCTTGAGCGCACCTCCGACCTGCACGCCGACCACGTCGGTCGAGCTGTAGGTGCGGAACACGTCGCTCTGGAACTGCGCCTGCGCCGTACGCGCGGTCTCTTCGTTGCGCGCGGCGATGGTCACCACCGTCGGCATGCGCAGCATCATCTCCTTCGCAAACGAAGGGCCCGAGAGCACGGCCACCCACGGGTGGTACCGCTCGGGCAACGACTGCTCGAGCACCTCGGTCATGGTGCACAGCGTGCCGTTCTCGATGCCCTTGGCGACGGTGACGACGGGAATCTTCTCGGGGATGACGTCGTGCGCCTTGCCGAGCAGCTCGCGCGTGGCCTGCGAGGGCGTGGCGACGACGACCAGACCCGCGTCTTTCGTCGAAGCGGCGAGCTCGGTCGCGCCACGAATCTTCGCGGAGAGCTTCAACCCCGGCAGGTAGTTCGCGTTCTCGTTGGTCTTGTTGAGCGAGTCGATGAGCGCCGCGTCGCGGCCCCAGAGAATCACCTCATCGAAGTTCGCCGAGAGAACCTGGGCGATGGCGGTGCCGAAGCTGCCGGCTCCGAGAACGGTGGCGCGCGTCATGGGGCGGCTTGTAGCCCATGTCCGGGACGCGCGCCGCGACCGACGGCTGCCTGCCCCTCACAACTCCGGATGTCGACGCGCCCTGACGAGCGATGCGTCACAGCGGCACGAACGCGCGTCGCGCCCAATGCGCGGCGCGCTTTCGTCCGTTCGGCCGTAACTCGCGCCGATGCGCGTCACCTCCGAAGCACCTCGCCGATCACGCCCAAACAGAACAGACGAACGCGCGCCTCACGCCGAACTCCCAGCGCGCCTCGCGCCCGATGCGCGTCGCGGCGAAACGGACCAACGGGCCTCGCCTGATGCGTCCCGGCCGAACGGGACCGCGCCTCGCCTATGCGCTCGCGGCGAAACGGGCCAACGGGCCTCGCCTGATGCGTCACGGCCGAACGGGTCGCGCCTATGCGCGTCGCGGCGAAACGGACCAACGGGCCTCGCCCCTGGCCGAACGGGACGAACGCGCGCCTCGCGCCTGATGCGCGTCGCGGCAAAACGGACCAACGGGCCTCGCCCCTGGCCGAACGGGACGAACGCGGGCCTCGCGTTCGGCCGAACGGGAACGCGCGCCTCGCGCCCGATGCGCGTCGCGGCGACAACGGGCCTCGCCCCTGATGCGTCACGGCCGAACGGGACAACGCGCCTCGCGCCCGATGCGCGTCGCGGCGAAACGGACCAGGGCGCCTCGCGCCCGATGCGCGTCGCGGCGAAACGGACCAGCGGGCCTCGCGCCCGATGCGCGCCCGAGAGAATCAGAGCGACGTCACGAGACCGAGACCTGCGTTCGGCATCACAACCGAGTCGGTCGCGCGACCGTGCACATCGAAGCCGAAGGAGAGAACGAAAGCGGTCTTCGACGAGAGCGGCAGCTCCGCGCCACCCTTGATGAGCACGTTGTGACCGGGAACGACGGCGGGCGGCACGCCGATGAGCGGATCGGTCGCGTACGGCTCGGTGTCGAGCGCAAGCAGATACGTGAGATCGAAGAACAGCCGCGCCGCGCGCGGAGCCGAGCCCTGGTACGAGCCGACCAGCGACGCGGCGACGTTGATGTTGCGATGGCCGGTGAGCCAGCGCGCTCCGCGGTTCTCGCGCGAAGCGCGCTGCGTGAAGAACGCGTAGCCACCCTCGAGCTTCACCGCGAGCGCGAACGCGTCACCCTTCGCGAGCGTCAACCGGGTCACGAGGCGCGGCTCGTTCATCATGAAGTAGTAGGAATCGAAGCCGATGCCGAGGTCGAAGCGGTCACCCAGGCCCATCAACAGCCGCAGCTGAATCAGCGGGAAGCCGAGCATCACCATCTCGCCGCGGTTCAAGTGCCCCAGCGACGAGCCGCCCACGACTGAGACGTTGTTGCGCTCTTCGGGCGGGCGAATGCGCGCCAGCACCTCGGCACGCGGTCGCAGCGGGCCGCTGAGGGGCTGCGGCGTGATGAACGTCGGCTGCGGCGATGGAGGCGGCGGCGGCAGCAACGGCGGCGGCTCACCAGGAGGCGGCTGAGCCGGCGTGTTGGGATTGGCGGGGAGCTGACCCCACTCGTCTTCAGGCGTGCCCTGCCCCGCAGACTGCGCGCGGGCGGCCCCCGACAGAAGGAGCACGCCCGCGACGAGAACGAAGTGAACGAGACGCATCTCGCTCAGTTTGTCAGATGGCCAGCGCTCAGAGCGAGCGGAGATAGGCGAGCAGGTCCGCCTTCTCCGTTTCGTTCAAGAGCGCCGTGTTGCCGTGACGCGCGTCGTTGTTGAAGACGCGCGAGGACAAGGTGAGCGAGGACCCGTCGTGGAGGTACGGCGCGGTGCGGCCGATGCCCAACAGCGACGGAACGTTGAAGCCCGAGCGGGTGACGACGCCGTTGTCCGGGTTGGTGCCCGAGAGGCGCAGGGTGCCAACATCCTCGTTCTGGTTGTTGGTGAGCACGTCGCCCGTGTGGCAGCTGGCGCACTGCGCCTTCTCGAACGCCGCCTGGCCCGCGCGGAGCTGATCCGACTGCATCGCCGTACGGAGCGGGTTCTCAGGCAGCGGCATGATGTCGATGAAGCGGTCGAGCTTCGCCGCGGTCGCCGGGTCGAGGCCCTTGCCGCCCATGCGCTCGGTGATGGTGTGCAGGTTGAACTGTGAGATCGACGCGAACTCACCCGACCAGTGGAACGGCGCGGTCGACAGCAGCTTGCGGCCGGCGAGCGACGGGGTCTGACGCGAGCCATCGGGGAACTGCCACACGTGGCCGTCTTCACGACCCTCGAGGTGGCACGACGCGCAGGCGACGTTGGTGCGGTTGCTGCTCATGCGGTCGTCCTTGGCGTCGAAGAAGAGCTTGCGCGCCTCGACGAGCTCGCGATCAGCACCGAACGCCGAGAGGTCGGTCACGTTGATCGAGAAGTCCTGCGCGATGGTGGCGCCTTCGTCCTTGCCGTGGCCCTTGAACGCCACCAGCTTGTGGTCGAACTGGCTGTAGACGAACGCGAACGAGCCGTCCTTCGAGAGCGCGATGCCGTCGACACCGTGCACGCCGAGATCCTGCACGCTGCGGATCGAGCTGCCCGAGCTATCGACGTCGATCTTGGTGCCCGCGCGCTTCCACGCCGGCATCCACGCCATGTTGCGCGTCTCGCGGTTCACGACGACCAGCCACTCACCCGTGGGGTCGAGGGCCGCCACCGTCGGGCCCTGCATCGCAGGAATGCTGGTGTCGCTCGAGGACAAGGTCGAAACCGGGAAGTCCTTGTCGGCCGAGACCGTGCCCGAGCCGGTGAAGCACGAGGTCAGGTCGTCGACCTGCGGCGTCGGAGCAGCGGCGGTGTCGACGGTCACGATGCCGGCCGTGGCGACCGAGCCGATGTTGCACGGGCCACCAGCGGCGTAATAGCCACCCGCCGAAGCCGAGGGCGGACGGCCGATGTTGTCTTCACGAGCCCAGGTGATGGGCGCAAAGACGCGGTCGCCGTCGGGCGTGACCACGAGGTCGGAAATGGCGCGCGGGCGGAACGACGAGATCGGGCTGCCGACGCCGAACGAATTGCCACCCTGGACGCGCGTCGCGTTCGCCGTTTTGTAGATCGTCGCGTCGCTGTTGCTGGGGACGACCGAGCCGTTGCCCAGGTCCACCGTCACCACTTCGCCCTGCTTGAAGAGCGAGACGAGGGCGCGGTTGCCGGCGATGACGGCCACGGCGCGCGGCTCCTCGCCGATTTCGATTTCCCACTTCTTGTCGAGGGTGTTGGTGTCGATGGCCGTCAACAGACCGGTCTCGGTCTTGTCGAGCGCGGTCGCCGAGACGACGAGCAGCGTCTTGCCATCGGGGGTGAGCGCCATGCCGGTCGGCTCGACGCCCACGGCGATCTGCAGCGATTCCTGCGTGTCACCCTTGCGAACGACCGAGACGGAACGCGAGCCGCGGTTGGCGACGAACGCCGTGTCGTTGGCGTCGACGATGACGCGCACGGGACGCTCACCGACCTTCACCGGCTGGCCGATCATCGCCTTGGTCTCGGGGCTGAAACGCATCAGCCAACCGTTGTCGGTGTCGACCGCGAGAATCTCGGAGTCGTCGTTGGTCAGCGCGACGGAACCTGAGGCGCGCGCCGCCGCTGCATTGCCCTCGGGCTTGCAACCCGAGAACGCCATCGAGGCCGCCAACGCCCCCATCAACATTGATCGCTTGAACCAATT
>JAEUJS010000239.1 GCA_016792935.1 Archangium sp.
GACTACGCCGGCGAGCCTGACCCGTTCGAGTGGTTCGGCAATCCGCGCGACTCGTTCCGTTCGCTATGGGAGTCGATCAACGGACCTGAGTCGTGGAAGGCGAACCCGTGGGTCTGGGTCGTGAACTTCAAGCGAGTCGAGGCGCCCCGTGGCTGATCAGCGTGAAGGCGGAATCGCGTGGACGGAGCAGACGTGGAACCCGGTGCGTGGGTGCACGCGGATCAGTGAGGGCTGCCGCAACTGCTACGCCGAGGTCGTCGCTGGAAGGTTCAGCGACAAGGGTCTCGCGTACGAGGGACTCGCGAAGCGCACTGCCGCGGGCCCGCGGTGGACGGGCGTGCTTCAGGTCGTCGACAAGCACATGAGCGACCCAATTCGATGGCGCCGGCCGCGGCGCATCTTCGTCAACTCGATGAGCGACCTCTTCCACGAGAAGCTCGAGTTCGAGGTCATCGCCCGGGTGTTCGCCGTGATGTACCTGTCGCCGCACCACACGTTCCAAGTGCTGACGAAGCGCGCTGACCGCATGCGCGACTTCTTGAACCACCCGCGCACTTACGCCGCGGTGCTCAACGCGGCGCGTGAGTTCCGCGCGCAATGGCCCGCGCTGCAGGGCATCGGCATCAGCGACCCGACGCGCTTCCCTCACCGCAACGTGTGGCTCGGCGTCAGCGTCGAAGACCAGAAGGCGGCCGAGAAGCGCATCCCCGCGTTGCTCGGCACGCCAGCGGCGGTGCGCTGGCTCTCCGTCGAGCCGCAAATCGGAGCTGTCGACCTGCGCCCGTGGCTCACGTGGGAGCGCTTCGTCGCGACGACCGAAGCCTCGGGGCAGTGGTCGATCGACACCGCGAGGAAGCCGCTCGACTGGGTTGTCATCGGCGGCGAGTCAGGCGACGCGCCGCGCCCGTTCCACGTTGAGTGGGCTCGCGAGCTCATCGCTCAGTGCCAGGGCGCCGGCACGAAGGTCTTCATGAAGCAGCTCGGCGCGCGCCCGACGGTCGGCTACTACGACGACGAGTTCGAGCTCTTCTTCGAAGAGAAGGGTTGGGAGTGGCCCGCGCCTGTTGGTTGGAGCGAGGTCGATGGTCAGCCAGGCCTCGATGCACGCGTTGACCTTCGACGAGGTCGGAAGAGCGACGACCTTGAGGCGTGGCCTCCGTCACTCCGCGTGCGCGAGTACCCCGAGGCGCGCCGATGACGCAGGACACGTTGCCCCTCGGTGTCGTCGGCTCGGTTCCGAGCTCGCCTGCGGAGACGCCTGCGCCAGAGAAACCGAAGCGTCCGAGCTTCGACTTCTTCAACCTCTTCGCGCTCAAGACGCGCGGCGTGCCGGAGGGTTGGCGCTGGTCGAGCATTCAGGCAATCGGTGACCTCGAAGAGAAGGACCGCGCGCGGATGTACTCCGAAATGGAGGGCTACGTTCACGACGGTACGAAGTTCAAGAGCGGGAAGAACGCTGGGAAGCGAAAGCCAGGCTGCGCGGTCGCCGGCACGAAGAGAAAGTTCATCTTCACGATGGCGGAGTTCGACACCTTCCTCCGCGACTGGGAAGTTGAAACGGGGCTCTGTCATCAGTGCGAGGGCACCGGCGAGGAACTCGCGGGCTGGAGTGCGAAGGACGGTCAGAGTCTCAGGAAGTGCACCCGGTGCTTCGGAACGGGCAAGGCGCATCCGTGAGAGTCACCGACTCAGCGCTGGCGCTCATCGAGGACCGTCTGCGAGAGACAACGCTCGATGAAGGGCTCATCAAACGAATGCTCTTCGCGGCTCGACCTGATCGGCCGCACGGTGAAATCTGCTCGACGTGCGGCATCGACCTGGCGACGAGGCCCGTTCTCACCACCGTCAACCGGCGCCGTGGTGACGGCTCGCTGATCAACAAGCGCGTGCACATGAAGCCGGTGCAGGTCGTGGCGACGTTCAGAACCGAGGGCAGCCACGGCATGACGCCCGGGCTGCACGCTCGACTCCCCGGTGGCGTTTGGCGCTTCTGTGCGAAGTGCGCGGTCGCAATGCTCTCAGATTCTGAGACGCCTCCGCGCACCAGTCCGCCGAGCGAGACGACGAGTCCGCGCGAGGAGACGCCGTGAGCGACGAGGCCCGCGAGCACGAGCGCACGTTCGCCGAGTTGCCCGCTGCACTCCGCAACAGCTTGAGCGCCGCCGGCATCAGGTCCGTCGAGGCGCTGTCGAACAAGTCCCTGATTGAAATGCAGCGGACGAAGAACATCGGCCCAAAGGGCATCGCGGCACTGACTGCGTTCCTTGAGCGGCGAGACCTGAAGTTCCGCGACCACCATGCGTCGCCGCGGTGTCTCTGTCGGGAGTGCCCGATTCACCGCGGCACGGCTCCTGCTCCTGACGCGCCTCATGACTCGGGTCGAGGTGGCGGCGTGGCTGTTACGGGCGGAGTTGGAGCTTCAAGCGGCGCAGCGCGTGAGTGAATGGACCGCTCGAGCGGTCGAGCGCTACCGCGCCGCGCGAGCTGATGCAGTGAACGCTGAACGAGTGGCGAAAGCGCTGCTCCTGGAGGAACGGTGAAGAACGAGAACAAGCTGATCGACGTCGCCGCGATGAACCTGCGGTTCTTCGGATGCGTCGTCAACACGGACGACCCCATTGGCCCCGAGGAGCTCGAGAAGCTCCGTTTCGAGCTCGAGCTCGACGAGCACCCGTGGGACGAGTGTGTCGAGTTCATCACCAACTGGGACGGCGAAGACGGCTGGGTCATCTACTGCGGCGAGTACCCCGATGAAGGCTGCGCGTTCGTGCGCCCCGAGCACTACGGGGCAATCGAGGTCGCGCGCGTCATCGTCGCGTGCGAGCGCGAGTACCTCCGCTCACTCGTCACCGAGCCTGCAACCGCGCGACCTCACTAACTTGTCGGACCCGGCCGGTATGGTGTTCGCGTCGGTCGACGGTGAAGGGCGAAGCAAACGCACGGCCTCGGTCGGGCACGAACCGCCACCGACCTGCAGCACATGACGCTCGAGCAACTCGCAGAGCTCGGCCACGAGCTCCGCCGACGGGGCCTGAAACGCCGGCGCCCGTGCCCTGTACGCAGCGATTCGCGATGGTGGTCAGGCCGATTGGCCCGTCGAGCACGCCGCGCGGGGCGTCGATTCTGGGCCTCGGGCCTTCACCGCTGCGTGTCGCAACACGTTGCCCCGCGTGCCTGCCTCCGCAGTTCGGTGTTGTGGTGATGAGTTGCTCGACGTGCGACGCGGAGTGGGTGGCTCACACTGCCGCGGGTACTGCGCCCGACGCGAGGCCATTGAGAACCATTGAGATGCAGGCGGAGTAGTCGCCAGTCATCGCTTGGTTCATGACGCTGTCGTACGGAGCGTCTGGTCGCTTCACGACCGAGAGCTGGGCAGGGAGGTTGAATCGCCTCAACAGGATGCGCCACAACATGCGCGACGTTCGCCCGTTGCCGTTCACGAAAGGGTGAATCTTGATGAAGGCTCCGACCGTAACGCCGACGACGACCGCGATGCGCTTCATTCGCTCTTCGGGCGAGAGCGAAGGCAACTCGCTCTCAAGCTTGAGAATCTGAGCTGTCGCCGCGTGGAAGAGACTGTCGGCGTCCTGGCGAGCGACCTGGTAGTCCGATCCGGGATTCGGCCCGACCGAGACGTTGATCGCGAGACACGGCCGAGCCGACTCAACGCCGCGGCAATTTCCAGCGTAGTAGTCGATTGGAGGGACTCCAGCGAACATCCCGAGGTGCCAGCCTTCGACGGTTGCGCGCGTCGGGAGCGCAGAGACGATTTGGCCCTCAGCTGCGACGACTGTTGCCGAGGCGGCCTTGAAGCACTGCGGAGCGCGGTGCTCACCTGCATCTGCAGTCCAGCGCTTGCACATCCCCCCTCCCGCCGCCTTACGCCAGCTCAGCCTCGGTCATCTCGGCCTCGTCATCGACCGGATCGGTCGAGTCCGCGGTTCCGAGCTGTGCTGCGAGGGACGCGTTCTTCAGCAGTTGATCGACGTCCTGGCCGCGCTGATTCATGAGCCGAACGGCATTGTCCCAAGCCTTCGAGAGCGCGCCGTCCGAGAACGGGTCGTCGGTGTCACTCTCGTCGTCGAAGAACGTGTTCGTGCGCTCGGCGACGGTCATCGTCGTGACAGGCTCGTATGAGTAAACAAAAGCCGACGGGTCGATCTGAGTCGAGCTGAGGTCAGCGTCCTCGAATTCGACGGCGATCTGCGCGTCACCGGTTCCCACCGCGGCGCACAACACCACCGTGCGCGCGACGCGCTGCGAGATCACCTTTCCAGCCTCGAAAAACTCGACCGCGGGCTTCCAGAAATCGGTGTCAGTGTCGTTCATGGGTTCGTCCCCACTTTCTGTGGGAGGGATTTGATTATCGGATCACACGCATCGAGAAGAGCAAGCAACTCGGCCGAAGGAAGCAAGAGTCTGGCCACACTCATGACGTCAACGTCATCGGAATCCTTACTCCGAGCCAAGAGTGCAATGGACCGGGGATTCAGGTGGTACAGGTCGACACACGCTTCGCCCCCGCTGTGCGACATCAGCTCGAAATTCGCCCAGATAGAGTGCGACCTGTCCGTCTTGGTCCGTGCAAAGAGGCTGGGGTCTGGGCGAGTTACGGGGTCGTTCGGCACCTGCTGCGACGCAAATGCTTCACGCATCTTCTCGTGGAAGGTGCGCGAGTTCTTCCAGAAATGCTCGCGGAACGACTCGATCGAGTAACGCACCTCAAGCCGACTGTGGAAGGTCAGCGGGTCCGTGTCCGGGTAGTTGAGCTTCCCGAAGTAGAAGCTGATCGAAGAGTACTTTCGCTCCACCCATGCGACGTCAGCGTCGTACACGCGGTCGGGCGTGCTGAGTTGGGAGGTGTTGATGAAGAGGCCCTGCTCGTTTCGCAGCACGAAAGGCATCTCGGGGCGTGCGACGACCGCGTCACCGCCACCGGAACCGATCCGAGCCATTCGATTCTTCTTTTTGAGTTTGTTCCCCATCGCCCTTGGAGGTGCGCGGAACTAGCCCGAAGGCGCGACCGCCGCAATCGGATCATGCGGAAACATTCTCGCAGCCCTTGCGGTCCGATCAGAACTCGCCCGCGACACTCAGTCCCGCAGCGCCTTGCGTAGTGCCCCACGCACCGACGCTGAACGGCCCGATGATTCGCCGCTCAGCCGTGACTCCGATGACGAGCGGCGTGTCGCCGAGTCGTAGCGCGGGCTCTTTCCACGTCGCGCCGACGAGCACGCCGACGCGCCAGTCTGGCCGGCTCACCGTCGTCTTCTTCGACTCCTCTGTCTTCTCGGCCTGGCGCTCGAGCTCGCGGCCGCCTTCTTCCTTCGTCGTCTCGCGCTCGCTCCGCTTCTCGGTGACGGTGCCGTCGGGAGAACGCACGACCTCGCTGTAGACGATGCGGTCCTTCCCCTTGTGCCAGCGCTCGACAACCTTCTCGCGCGTGCGCACGACGACGGCGACTTGCTCGCTCGTCTCCTCGAGCGCGTTCAGCCGGCCAGTCGCGAAGCCGGTGAACGCTCCGCCGACGCCGACCACGAGCGCGACGAGCACCACGCGCCATGCGGGCACGGGCCTCGTCAGTCGCTCGCGGATCGGAACCACTCGCTCAGTCCGCCGGCGAGAAGTCGACGAAGAAGGTCTTCCCGTTCACCAGCTCGGGGAAGATGGCCGGGTTGGTGATCTGCAACCGCAGTTCGCCACTCGGCGTCCACTTCGACCACTGCTTGTTCGCATCGTCATCGCCACCGCCGAACACCGGCTGCAGCGTGACCTGCATCGACTCGATCGGCGTCTTCCCGTCCGCGTCTTTGTGGAGGGAGTTGAAGCTGTGAACGCCGGTGATTCTGCACTTCGCTCGGAACGCCATGGTGCTGCTCTCTTTCGGGTTCGCGAGCTGCGACCGCTCCCGCGTGTTGACCGCTCAGCTGGTGGACGCGAGAAGCGCCTCGAGTTCGACTGGGAACGCGTACGTCGGCGGCGGGAAGGGCAGCCGCTGCCAGTCGGTGAGCTCGTGGTGCGGCTGATCGCCGTTCGGATAGTTCTTCCCGACCCAGTCGCCGCCCCACCTGAAGCCGAGCGCTTTCGAGAAACGGCCGAACTCGGCGAACTGATCGCGAATGAGTTGCGGCAGTTCTGCCCACGAGGCCCAACGAGCCGCGTTTCCCCCGAACGACTTCGGCACGTACGCGAGGAAGCCGAGAGGCCAGAGATCGAGCGCGCCCGCGCGCCCGTGCGGAGTCACCTTGAGCGTGCTCGCGGCCGACATGCCGCCACCGCTCAACATCGTCTGCACGCCCGGGTCAGTCCGCACGCCGCCGTGCATCGCGACGCAGATGTCGAACGTCCCGCGTTTCGACCACTCGATCAGTAGCACGAGCATGCGCGGATGAGCGCCGCGCGCGCGCTCGAGATGGAGAATGCGCGCGTTCATCGCGTCACCGCGGGGAGGTCGGAGTGCGAGTTCGTGCGCGGGGAGGAAACGCCGGCGCGCTCACACGCCTTGCGGAGCCGGTCGATCACCTCGACGCGCGTCTCTTCGAGTGTGTCGAGCGTCTTCTTCGCGACGGACTGCGACTGCTCCGAGAGTCGACGGATGGTGTCCTTCTTCTCGCTCATGCGGGTCTCCGTGCGCGCTCGGCTGCGAGCTGCCGCTGAAGCACATCGATGGCCTTCTGCTGCTCCTGCACCTTGTCGCTGAGTCGCTCGACCACCTCGACCGCGCCGAGAGCCGTGTGCGAGAGCTTCGCGACCTGGTCGCCGTACGCGATCAGCCTCTCGAAGTGCGTCACGAGGTCGGCGATGCGAGACCGCTCAACAGCGCGCAGCTCGCGGAAGAGGTACGCGATGGCGAGAAACTCGAGGAACGCGATGGTGGCGATCGGCGCGGTGACGAAGCCCTCTTGAATCTTCCCCGGGTCGGGCGTCTGCGCGTGCGCGGGGAACGCGACGAAGGCGAGGAACACGGCGAACAGCAGGGCGAGCGAGGCGATGATGGAACGCCGGCGCCGTTCTGCCTGCCACGCCGCGCACCGCTCCTCGTGGCACCAGCGGAGACCGATGACCGCTTCGCCGCACGTCGGGCAGGCGGCATTCAGCGGAGTCCCGGCGCGAAGGTAGCGACCCATTCCGCGAAGGGTGGAGCGCACCTGTACCGACGGGCTACCCGCGACCGCGACCGGCTGACTGGCGCCCGTAGCGGAGTCGGTTGTTGGGCGGCGCGGGTGGTGCTCCGTGCGCGAGGAATCCGCCGGTGAGGGTTGGAGCGGGGAGTGTGCCGGTGATGATCAACACGACTCCGTGCACGAGCGCGACGCTGCTCGAGGGTGCGGGGAGTGTTCCGCCCATCGCCGCCGTGACCGGCTGGACCGCGGTGTGCGTGACGTCGATCGAACTCGACGGTGCGGGGAGCGTTCCGGAGAGACCACCGACGACCTGGTTCCCGCCCATCGCTGACGTCGGCGGAGCGAGCGTCGAAGAGAGCGAAGCGGCAACACCATGAGCAGCTGCTACGGCCGACGTCGGAACCGGGAGCGTGCTTGAGAGCGATGCTGCGACACCGTGCGCCGCGGCGATTGAGCTGCTCGGCACTGGCAGCGTCGCGCTCGCGGCGACAGCAACGCCGTGGGCGGCCGCGATGCTCGATGTTGGAACCGGGAGAGTCGACGCGAGGCCGCCGGCGACCGTGTTCGCCGACATCGATGACGTCGGAGCGGGCAGAGTGGCGGCGGCGGCAACCGCGACACCATGCGCAACATCGATGGCCGAGGTTGGCGGCGGGAGGGTGCCGCTCAGCGACGCGGTGACGGTGCCGCTGCCTCCGAGCTGCGAGAGCAGCAGCGACACGAGTCACCTCAGTAGGCGGCGACTTCCACCCAGTCGACGTTGATGGCCGCCTGCCAAGTGCCGGTCGCCGGGACGGCCACGGAACGAATCACGAAGCCCTCATTCTGAGCGAGCACGAGCGGGTGCTCGCCGTCGCCGACCTCGTGCTGAAACAGGATGGTCCCCGGCGCGATGATTTGCCCGTTGAGCGACGCGGTGATGGGCCCGGGCGCGACGATGGTGCACATCGAGAGCCCCTCGAGCGTCTTGGTGCCGGCGCCGAGCGCTGCCGTGGTGGCGATGCCGACGTCGTTCGCGCCGAGAAGACTGTTACCCATGTTCGCGCGCTTCTTCAGCAGCGCTGCGGCTGCGGGCCGAGTTCCGCCCGTGCCCACTGCGGTCCATGTGTTGGCCTTCAGGAGGTCGATTTGCACCGGGACGCCGGCGGCAAAGAAGGTCGTCGACACGCACGCACTGATGCGAACCTTGCGCACGACCGCGAGGCGCGTCGCGTCGCTCCATCGGAACTGGAAGATTTCCGAGTTGGCCGCGAGCGCAGCAGGGAGGACGCCAGTCAGGCCGCCGTACGAGTAGTGACCGAGCGCGCCATGCTCGATGGGAGCCTGCTGCACCTTCAGCGCTCGGAAGGTGATGCCACCGACGTCAGCGACCACACCGCCGTTGCCCTGAATTTGAATCGCCACGGTGCCTCCTCAGTTCCAGACCCACGCTACGGTCCATTGCCCGTACAGACGTGTGCCCATGCCGCCACGCTCTGCAGGGGCGAATCCGCGCGCGGGCTGCGAGACGGTGCCTGGTGCCCCAAGACCGTTTTTGGGGTGGCCAGCTCCGGCGCTCTGCAGCGGCTCATTCAGCTGCGAGGTGTTGAGCGCGTAGATGGTGAAGCCGACGCCGGCCACAATGTTGCCAGCCACCACCTTCATAGTCTCGAGCAGGTGCTCGTCAGCGGAGTGGTCTGCCGTTGGCGCTGGGTACAACCACGCCTCGACGAGCGAGGTCCCGACGATGGCGGCCTGTCCGGTGACATCCACCGAGGCGTCTGACTTGCCCGGGAAGGTCCCAAAGTCGACGGTGGTGGTGCCCTGCGCGCCCACGAAGTCTCCCTCAGCCGACCTTCTTGCTCGCGATGACGGGCGGCACGACGGCGACCGGCTGCACGAGCTTCTGCGGCTCGGTCGACTGGTTGGCGATGGTCGTCTTCGCGAGCTCGAGCATGCCGAGCGCGAGCACCTTGTCGGTCGGCCCGCTGTAGGTGAGCTGCCCGTCGCGCGTGTACTCGATGGTGATGCGAATCGTCGGTTGGTTGCTCATGCTCCGCCTTCCGTCCATGCCCAGCTGTTCACCTGCACCGGACCACCGGCGACGATGCTCAGCGTGTTGATGTTGAGGTCTGCGCCCGACGTCCCGACGGTGCCCTGCAGCACCGCAGTTCCGCCCGACGTCGTGAGACGCCAGTAGCCGGCGGTGCCGGTGTTGCCCGCGTTCACGTTGGCCGGCAACGTCGGGCTCAGCACGCCACCCGACGCTGCGGGAGCGAAGGGCGAGGCCGTCGTGTGCTCCGACAGCAGCGTGCCCGTCTCAGCCGCCGCGACGTTCGCCGGAATCGAGCCGGTGAGAATGCGCAGCTTCCCGCCGTTGCCCACCGCGGTGGTGATGGCGTCAGCGCGTGCGTTTCGACCTGCAACGGAAAGCTGGAGAGCCACGCTCGCAAGCAAGCCGAGCCGTGTACCGACGGGCTACCAAGCTGAACGTGTGTCGAGTGGCGAACGTTCACCCTCGCTCGTAGGGTCGGGACATGCGTTGGGTCTTGGTCTTGGTGCTGGTGGCCGGCTGCTACACGAAGCGAACAATCGTGGTACCCGAAGGCGAGCACGGGCGCCTCTGTCTCAAAGACGCCGACCTTCAGTGGCAGCTCTGCCTGATGCAGCAACGCGGGAAGTTCTTCTGCGACGCTCGGCGCGACGACGAGTTGCTCCTTTGCGAAGGCGCGTTCGAGCTTCCGCCTGGCACTACGACACTCCCCGATGGAGGGAGCGCAACGGAGACGCCGACGTACACACTTCCGGGGTACCAACCATGAAGCGACTTCTCCTCTGCGCCCTCGCGCTGTCAGCCTGTGGCCTTCCCGGCGCTCCGACTCTCGGCTCAATGTGCGCGATGACTGATCCGTCCGAGTGCTACTCGGAAACGAGCTTCGCGCTTTGCGACGGAACGAAATGGGTGGAGTTTCCGTGTGCCGATCGCTGCTCGAACGTGAAGACTCCGGTGTGTGCGTTCAAGCGCGGGGTCGGAACTGCGTGCCCGGTCTCGTGGGAAGGCTCGGCCTACTGTGACGGCAACACGTTCGTGACGTGCCAGTCGGGCAAGTGGGCAAACAAGATGACCTGCTCGAGCTGCGACGAGTCCGCAGGCTTCGCGAGTTGCCGTCCTTAGATCAGCCCCTCAGCCCAAATCGCTACGTCGAAGTCCATGTCGAGCAGCACGCCCGCGCCGGCATTCCACGTCGTCACCATCACCCCGGGTCCTGCGGGGTCGAACACGAGGCGCGCGTTCGCGAAGTAGTCGAGCGCCGATGCAGCCCGCGGCGTCGCGACCGCGAAGAAGATGGTCGGCGTCGCGATGCGGAGCATCCACGTGCCCGTTCCGATGCGAACCGGGGAGCCGACCAGCATCGGTCCGCCGAGCAGCGTCAGCAGCAACGGCGCGGTCGTGACAGCAAAGCTCAGCACCGTGCGCGCGATGAGGGGATCGTCGTGCTGACCGAACTGCAGGAACGGGTCGTTGGCGTCGCCGCCGCGGAGCCCCATCGAGTGATTGAGGTCGAGTTGGTCGTAGAGCGCCTGGTTGTTGTCGATCGCGACGTTCACGCTCTGTTTGCCGATCGCGTGGTCAGAAACTGTCGTGAAGAGCTTGGTGTACGCGGCCATCGGTCACCCCCAGAAGAGCGCGACCGAGAAGCTGCGGTCTTGCCTGCTCCACTTGTTCTCCGAGACG